>CAZGSN010000380.1:0-9789 GCA_964528465.1 uncultured Binatia bacterium (SeqCode) | reverse complement strand
AAGCCGGACGACCATCCAAATGGGGCCATCTTTGTTCTGGCCGATGACCCGCGCCTTCCGATGCTACTCCCGGAACCAATCTGGGGTTCGCGTCTACAGGTCATCGAAGAAGGCCCGGGGTATCGCCTTGCCAGGCTACCTGAGTCGACGAACTGACACGAGGATCACCACCTAGGCACCAAGACACCAAGAAGGATCAAGGGGACAACACCTTCGCGTTACTCCGTCGCGCACGTGATTCCTCACTCGGCGAAAGAGGAAGGAAACACCGATTTTCTTAGTGTCTTGGTGCCTTGGTGGTGAATCTTTCGACGCCACCATACTCGCCCAAGGTAGCTGGTGTGATCACGGGGTGGCTGCCGCACATAGGACAGTTCTCTCGACGCGGCACGGCAACCGCATGCCAGCGCCAACGCAAGGCATCCCAGCGCAGG
This sequence comes from uncultured Binatia bacterium (SeqCode), assembly GCA_964528465.1. Taxonomy (GTDB): domain Bacteria; phylum Desulfobacterota; class Binatia; order HRBIN30; family HRBIN30; genus CAZGSN01. The sequence continues at coordinate 9,355 of CAZGSN010000380.1, read as the reverse complement.
AGCTGATTGGCATGTTGCGGTTGGCAACCACGGAGGTAACGCAACGCTTCGGCCCCTTGCACCGACGCCAGTGCAGCGGCAAGCGGCCCAACAATCCCGGCGGACTGGCACGACGGCAGGTCTTCTTCGCTCGGCGTATCCGGAAACAAGCAGCGCAAGCACGCGGACTGACCCGGTAGAATCGTCATGGCTTGGCCGTACAGGCCGACAATACCGGCATGCGCAAGCGGTTTACCCGCCAACACGGCTGCGTCGTTCAACAGCAGCTTCGACTCTATTCCGTCGGTGGCATCGACGAGGAAATCCGCCTGTGACAGCAAGCCCAGAGCGTTCTTGGCATCGACGCGCAGGCGCATCGGTTGCAGCCGAGATTGCGGAAAACGCCGGTGCAGCTCGCGCGCCAGCACTTCCGCCTTAGGCTGACCAACTTGTCCGGCGTGAAAGAGAACTTGCCGGTTCAGATTGGAAAGCTCGACGACATCCGGGTCGGCCAAGATAAGGGTGCTCACCCCTGCCTTAGCGAGGAGCCAGGCTGCAGGTGTGCCCAAGCCACCAGCCCCCACGATTAGAACGCGCTGCTCGCGCAAGCCGCCTTGCTCCAGCACGGCGGGATAGCCTGTACCTAGAACGCGCGCCCGCTGCGGCCGCGGCTGAACGGATCAAAGCCTCCGCCGATGCCCGGAAGCGCAGGTACGGCGCCGCCACTGCGACCGCGGCTCGGCTCGAGGCCGGGGACGGGAATCGGGGCAGCATCGCCGGTGGCATTGCGGTCGCGCCCATTGAGCGCCAGCAGGGTATCGATAGGATCGCCCAGGGCCGCGTCCTTGGCACCGAGCTTATCCAGCGCTTGCTTGGCGGCAAGCGCCTCGTCGCTGCGGGGATGCAGTTGCAACAGGGCCTGAAGGGCTAGTGTCGCTTCCTTCTCCTGGCCGCGATCTTGGTAGATCTCCCCCAACTTGAGCAACGCAGCGGCAGACTCGTGCGTCTCTCCGTAACGCCCCACCAGCTCCAACCAGCGAATCTCGGCAGCGCGGCCATTGCCCTGCCCCTGGTAGTAATCGGCGACATACATCTCGTGGGCGGCGAGATGAGCGCGACAGCGCGCCAACTGCTGGCGCGACAGCTCGGCAAACGGGCTGGAGGGAAATTGTTGCGACGCGGTCAAGAAGTAGCTCTGCGCGTTTTGTGCCGAGCTGTAGTCGCGATCGATGGTGTCGATCTGCTGTACGTAACACATACCCAGCAAGTAGCTGACGAAAGCCAGGTGCGGGCTGGTCGGATGGCGGCGCTGGAAATCCGTGAGGGCCACCACCGCTTCGGGATAGCTTTCATCAAGGTAGTGCGCGTGGGCAATTCCTAGCTCCGCCTCCTCGCTGAAGTCGCTGAAAGGATGCTCGTCGAGCAGTTCCTTGTATTGCTCGATCGCTACCGCCAACGAGCCATTGCGGAAGTTCTCGTTGGCTTCCTCTATATACTGGGCCGCCGGCCGCTTGGTCTTACCGCCGCAACCCAGGCCCGTCAGGCTCAAGCTCAGCACCACGACCAACAAAATCCCTTTTCTTCGCATAGCGCAGCCTCCGAATGCGACCGAGCCTATAGCGCGATCGGCCATACCCGCCCAGCTTCCCACACCCGCTCCTGTACTTCCGGCCATGCTTCCCAAAGGTCGCCCAAGGTGCGGCGAGGGCGGTCTTCGCAATAGGCCACAAACAGCCCGCAATCATACTTCCAACCGCGCGAGGCATCCCCTCCAGTCGCCGCGTACATAGCCACGCGATAGATGCCAAGATCGAGGTCGCGCCGGGCCGACCCGAAACTCACTTCGCCGACCGCACCGAAGGGCAACGGGTGTTGTAGTCGCATGGCCGGGGCGATCGCCTTCGTAGATTCCTTGATCACGGCCGCACGCATGTCGGCAATCTCGGGAGCCCTCTCCTTCAAGCGATCGAAACAGCGCTCGATCATCGGCAACGACGGGCCAATCGCGGTTTCGTGTTGCGTCGGGCCACGCTCGCTACCGCCGTAGCGAAACACCTTGAAGGGGTCGGCCTTGATCTCTCGTCGCCGGCACCAGCCGACCAAGACCTCATCGATCTTCGGAAACAACAGACGGTTACGAAAGCAAGCCGCCGCGTCAAAGCGCTTGCGCGAGCTTTGCGCCTGCTCTGCCTGCGCCTTTTCCACGAAGCGCTGCACGCATTGCTTGTCAGTCAGAACCTCATCGGCAAGCAGTTGCGTCTCTAGGCTTTGGAAGAAGGCATGTGCCGCCTCGCGTCCCGGGTGAATGTACGCCATCAAGCCTGCCCGCGATTCCCACTACTTGTGTGCGGGGCGCTTAAACAGTCGCGGCAGGCCCGCGTTCTCGGCCAACGTCGGATGCACCGACAGCGCCGCTTCGACGCGCTCGGAGAGAATCCGGAACGCTGGTTCCCCTTGCAAGACCAGATCGTCGTACAATTCTTCCAGTTGCCGCTGCTCGAGGGCCACGGCAACCGCCAGCGCATCATTCAGCGCACTGGCGTCGGCGGCGCGACGTTCGAGGTCGCGTAACTTCTTATCGGTGCGTGCAATGCGAGCCTCAAAGTCGGGGAGGAACTCGCCGGCGCTCCCTGCTCCTTCGAAGCTCGCCAGTTCGCGACGCAGGACCTCGGCGTGCGTTTCCTCTTCCAAAGCCAGCTCACGCCACAACTGCACGCGCTGCGGCTCGGCAGCGAAGCGGCCAGCCAATCCGCGATAGACCATGGCTGCACGCGCAGCCAAGTCGGCACACTGTTTCAGGATGTCGGTAACGTACACGGCAGACTCCTATTCTTCCATCTCCTGACTTTTTCGCGCCCCGTGCAAATTCTCGATGCGACGCGCCGCCGTGGCAAAGAAGTCCCTCCAACTCCCGTCCTCTCCGACCTACAGCCTGCGGTCTACGGCCTACAGCCTGCGCGGCCCGCACCCGCCTTCCACATTTTGGTTGCGGCCACGGGGCCGCGCTACGGCAGGCGGACGTTGCCGGACTTTACCCCATCCTGCAAGACGCCGAGAGCAACAAAAAAAGGCCCTGTGCAGTCACAGGGCCTTTTGAAGAGCGGGCGACCGGGGTCGAACCGGCGACCTTATGCTTGGCAAGCATACGCTCTAGCCAACTGAGCTACGCCCGCATGAGGTGGCGCTGCTTAGCAACCGCCCACGAGCGAGTCAAAGCTCTCGGCTCGGTTTTTTGAGACGATGCGAACGCGGCAGAAGGATTTTCGCGTTCGATTCAAGGACGACGCTCAGCAGCACCAGACCAGTTCACGCTATTTTCCGAAAAAACGGTGGTGCCGAGTGTTCGTCGCCGGCCCAGCAAGGCCCCTAGTCGATGTGTCGTCTGCTCGCGGTCAACTTCAGAATCCTGCATCCTGAGGCATCCTGTCTCTTGTCCGTTGACAAGGGCGTCGAGAACTAGCACACCGTGGCGGCTAACATGGTAGCCCTGGCAACCAAAGGCGACTTGGCGGACTTCAGCCAGCATGGAAGTGCGCGCTCCATCACCGCCACTTTCGTCGGGCGCGAACTCGAACTCGAAGAGCTACGCACGGCCTTGCCGGACGAGGTCCGCTCGCGCGGTCGTTTCTTCCTCGTCAGCGGAGAGCCGGGGATCGGCAAGACTCGTCTCGTCGAAGAACTAGCGTCGGAAGCCGTTGGCCTCGGCGTTCGTGTGCTCTGGGGCCGTTGCTGGGAGGGCGGAGGTGCCCCAGCCTTCTGGCCCTGGCTACAGATCTTGCGGGCGTGCTTGCGTGGGCCAAGCGCAGATCTTCTTCACGCGCAGCCCCTCCGCCACTTACGCTAGCTGGCACAGATCCTACCCGAGATCGAACCTCTCCCCAGCAGCCAGGCGATTGTATCTACCGTCAGCACCCCCAGTGAGGAGGATCAGGAGGCGGCGCGCTTCCGTTTGCACGACGCCATTACCAGCATTCTCAAGGCTCTCGCCGCACAGCAACCGATGCTGCTGATCCTGGAAGACATCCACGCCGCCGATCTGCCAACCTTGCGCCTGCTGCATTTTGCGACGCACGACCTCTTCGATGCACCGCTCACCGTCATTGCGACTTACCGGCCGGGTGAGGCTCTCGCCAACCCGCTGATCGCCGATCCCATCGACAAACTTGGGCAGAACGGGCAGCTCCTTCCCTTGGTCGCCTTGTCGCGCAGTGACGTACAACGCTTCATTGCGATTGCCGTCGGTAAGGTCTTACCCCGCGTTGCTAGCGCCATCTACACAGCCACCGAGGGCAATGCCTTCTTCGTCACCGAGATTCTGCGCGTCCTCGTCGCCGAACGTCGTCTCGACAAGATCGATGAGGAGCAACTGCAAGCGGCCTTACCGCATCGGGTTCGCGATGCCGTGCAGCGGCACCTCGACCCGTTATCGGAAGATACGCGTCAGCTCTTGGTTGCGGCTTCCGTGTTCGGCAAGGAGTTTGATCTACCTGTTCTCGAACGGGTCACGCCCGTCGGCAGCGAACATTTACAAGAGCCTGGGTTTGGACTGAGGGATCGTCTGAGCGGAGCTATCGCGGCAGGAGTGATCGTCGCTGGTGCCTCTGGAGATCGCTTCAGTTTCAGTCACGCCTTGGTGCGCGAAGCCCTGTATGCCGAGCTTCCACCCGCAAAGCGCAGCGATCTCCACCGAGCTGCAGCCGTGGCCTTGGAGAGTTTCTGGTCGACGCAAGGCCGGCCTCCCTTTACCGAGTTGGCCCATCACTACCTTGCTGGCGCCACCAGCGCCGACGCGGCCGACAAGGCCATCCACTACTCGCGCTTGGCCGGCGACCAGGCCATGCAATGTCTCGCCTTTGAAGAAGCGCGACTGCACTACCAGCACGCCCTCGAGTGTATCGAGCGTTGGCATGAGGAATTCACCGGTACCGGCAACGAAGCACGTCGAGGCGAACTGTTGCAGGCACTGGCGTGGGCGCACCGCCAGTCGGGAGACAGCGATCAAGCCTCGCAGGTCTTCCTGCGTGTCACGCAACTGGCACGCGAGATCGGCGCCGTCGAGCTGTTCGCTCAAGCCGCGGTCGACCTGGAGCCGTTCCAAGTCGGCTCGTTGAGCACGCGCCAGGTGGCGCTCCTCGAAGAAGCCCTGCGCATGTTGCCGCCGGGAGACAGCCCGTCGCGTGCACGCACCCTCGCTACCCTGGCCACAGCCCTCTACAAATCGCCCGACATCGGCCGCCGCGAGGCCATGAGCCGCACGGCAGTGGACATGGCACGACGTCTCGGCGACCCGCACGTTCTCTCGCACGCCCTACGCTGCCGCGAGCTGGCGATCTGGGTTCCCGAACTGCTCGACGAGCGTGTCGAAGCTGCACGCGAGCACCTGACCCTGGCCTTGCGGCTGGGGGACACAACCATGATCCGGCAGATGTTTGTGTGGCAAGTTCTTGGCGCCTTCGAGCACGGAGACATGGACGAGGTGGAACGTGCCAAAGCAGCGTATGAACGTGTCGAGGGCAGCGAGCGCGAGCCCCTATACAACTGGATTGGCTCCAACTGGCGCACCGCGCTGGCCCTCATCCATGGACGCTTTGGGGAGGCAGAGGAACTGGCCAATCAGAGTCTCGGCATCGGGGTCGCCGTGCAACGCGAATACGCCTTCGCCGCCTACAGCGCGCAACTGCTGGTGGCGCGTTACGAACAAGGCCGCTGCCGGGATTTTCTGGAGACTCTGGAAGCACCCCTGCTGCAGGCGCCCGAGCAACGCGCCGAGGTTCCGGCCATCCTGGCCCTTGCCTATGCGGAAAGTGGGCGCCTAACGGAAGCGCGCCAGCAGTTTGAGCAACTGGCGGTCGGCGACTTTGTCGCGGTGCCGAAAGACCTCAACTGGCTGGCAATCATGGTCATGCTGGCAAGCGTTTGCAGCACCTTGCGCGACCGAGAACGTGCGGAGAACCTCTACCAATTACTACTGCCCTTCGCGCAGCGGGTCGCGATCATCAGCACGGCCGTCGCCAGTTGGGGCGCGGTCGCTCGGTTTCTTGGTTTGCTGAGCACTACCCTGGAACGTTGGGATGAAGCCATCACGCACTTCGAAGAGGCGGAGCGGCGTCACACGGCGATGCATGCGCCGTCGCTGCTGGCGCGAACCCGCCTAGAGCACGCAGAGGCGCTCTTGCGCGCTGGACGTACACCAACGGAAACCCGGCAACTCTTACAGCAGTCGCTGGAGGCTGCACAACATCACGATCTTCCGGCCCTCGCACATCGTGCTACCACCATGCTTGATGCGTTGGCGGCATTCCCTCCCGACCGCGAAGCAGCAAGGAAAACGGATCTCCCCCAGCAAGAGACCAAGACCTGTTTCGTCCGCGAAGGCGAAATGTGGACGCTCAGCTTTGAGGGCGTCACCGTGCGCTTCAAGCATGCGCGTGGTTTCTCGATGCTCGCCCTCTTATTGCGGCACCCGGGCGCCGAGATCCACGCACTGAACCTTCTCAATCAAGAGTCGCCCGCGAACACTAGCCTACTTCACCCCAGCGATGCCGGGGAGATACTCGATCCAAAAGCTCAGGCCGACTACAAGCGCCGGCTGCGAGAGATTCGGGAAGAGCTGCGGGAAGCGACGGAGTTTCATGACAGCGGCCGCATCGAGAAGTTGCAAAACGAACAGCACCAGCTCACGCAGGAGCTGAGTCGCGGGCTAGGGCTAGGCGGACGCGAGCGCAGGGCCGGTTCTGCAGCCGAACGCGCACGGGTGAATGTCACCCGTTCCATTTCTCTAGCCCTAAAGCGCATTGCCGAGCACCACGAGCCCCTGGCACGCCATTTCGGACGCACCGTGCGCACCGGGTCCTTCTGCATCTACGACCCAGACCCGCGCGCACCCATTGCTTGGGACGTTTAGGCCCAGCTCAGGAATCAGGGAAAGCCGGAGCGGCCTAAACCAAGATTCCTCGGCTTCCCCGCAACCGGTCGCGATTTCCGGGCCAGGGACCGGAGGCTGTAGTTCAAGTCGACTCTCGCTTGAGAATTCGCCCTGGGCCGATACAACCCATGGGTGAGACACAGCGCACCCTTTCGGCTGACCACCGAACTGACACCGCAGGGCGACCAACCACAGGCGATTGCCGAGTTGATAGAGGGCATCGAGCAAGGCCGCACTCGCCAGGTGCTGCTCGGCGTCACTGGCTCGGGAAAAACCTTCACCATGGCCAACGTCATCGCCAGAGTGAACAAGCCCACCTTGATCCTGGCGCCGAACAAGACGCTTGCCGCGCAGCTCTACAACGAGATCAAGGACCTCTTTCCGGAGAATGCCGTCCGCTACTTCGTGAGCTACTACGACTACTACCAGCCCGAGGCGTACGTCCCCAGCACCGACACCTTCATCGAGAAGGACTCGTCGATCAACGACGAGATCGACAAGATGCGCCACTCCGCCACCAAGGCTCTGCTCGAGCGCAACGATGTGGTAATTGTCGCCAGCGTCTCTTGCATTTACGGTCTCGGCTCCCCCGAAGCCTATTTCGACATGCTGGTGTTCCTCGAGCGCGATACGCACGTCGATCGCGACGCCATGCTGCGCAAGCTCGTCGACATCCAATACCAACGCAACGATGTCGATTTTCACCGCGGCACTTTTCGCGTGCGCGGCGATGTCGTCGAACTGTTTCCGATCTCCGAAGAAACGCGCGCCATTCGCATCGAGTTCTTCGGCGACACGGTAGAAGCAATCAGTGAGATCGACCCCCTGCGCGGCGTCATACACAAGCGTCTCGACAAGATCGCCATCTATCCCGCCAGCCACTACGTCACCACCGCCGATCGCATGGAGGAAGCGGTCAACACTATCCGCAACGAACTGGCCGAGCGCCTGCGCGAACTGAAGGCGGAAAACAAGCTGCTGGAAGCGCAGAGGCTCGAGCAGAGAACCCTGTACGACCTCGAGATGCTGCACGAGATGGGCTTCTGCCACGGCATCGAGAACTATTCGCGACACCTCACCGGTCGCCAAGAAGGGGAGCCGCCCCCTACCCTGCTCGATTACTTTCCCGAAGATTGGCTCCTCTTCATCGACGAGAGCCACGTGTCGGTTCCGCAGGTCGGCGGCATGTATCGTGGCGACCGCTCGCGCAAGCAAACCCTGGTGGACTTCGGTTTCCGCCTGCCCTCGGCGCTGGATAATCGGCCCCTGAATTTTCAGGAGTTCGAGCGCCTGCTCAAGTACGTGGTGTACGTTTCTGCCACCCCGGGGGACTTCGAACTCGAAGCCGCGGGAGGCGTCGTCGTCGAGCAGTTGATTCGACCCACGGGACTGATCGATCCGAGCATCGAGGTGCGTAGCGCACGCGACCAGGTCGACAATCTCCTCGAGGAAATTCGGCTGCGCATCGAGCGCAAGCAACGCGTTCTCGTCACCACGCTCACCAAGAAGATGGCCGAGGACCTGACCGACTATTACCACGAACTCGGCATCAAGGTCCGCTATCTGCACTCCGACATCGAGACCCTGGAACGAATCGAGATCATCCGTGACCTACGGCGGGGCGAGTTCGACGTGTTGGTTGGCATCAACCTGCTGCGCGAAGGGCTGGACATTCCCGAGGTGGCGCTGGTCGCCATCCTCGACGCCGACAAGGAAGGCTACCTACGCTCGGCGCGTTCGTTGATTCAGACGATCGGTCGCGCTGCCCGCAACGTCGACGGTGCCGTCCTCCTTTATGCCGACCAGGTCACCGACTCGATGCGCAAGGCCATGGACGAAACCGACCGCCGCCGCCGCGTGCAAATCGAATACAACGAGACGCACGGGATCACGCCGCAGACGATCAAGAAGGCAATCTCCGCGGGCTGGAGTACGAGCGAAGACGAGTACGCCGATGCCCCGATGGTGGCCGAGGATGTTGCCAATTACGGTTCCGTTGCCGAGATCACCAAACGCATCGCCGCTACGCAAAAAGAGATGCGCAATGCTGCGGCCAAGCTGGAATTCGAACGCGCGGCCACCTTGCGCGATCAAGTTCAGCGCCTGCAACAACTAGAGCTACAGCTACGCGGCAGCGACGAGGTCGCATAGGCGCAGAGCCGACACGTCGGGATCGGGCATCCTAGCAGCCTGTTGAGAAACTCCGCGGTGCTTCGAGACGCCCCTCCGGGGCTCCTCAGCACGAACGGATTCGCTGAGTTTTCCGTTCGGCCTGAGCCCGGAAAAATCAGTTGGAACCACGGATGGACACGGATAGACGCGGACTGCTTGCGAAAACGGATCAGGACCAAAAAGCACAGGGCTGTGGACGGGCGTATCCCAGCGTTTCTCCTCTTGCCCTTGTAACTGCTGCCTGTATCCGTGTTCATCGGCGTCCATCCGCGGTTCAAT
>CAZGSN010000379.1:0-8987 GCA_964528465.1 uncultured Binatia bacterium (SeqCode) | reverse complement strand
CTTACAATACCAATTGTACGCCGACGGCCATGTCGAAATTCACTACTTGGACGCTCGGCCTGGGTCGCAAGTCGTCACGGCGGGCATCGAGAACAGCGACGGCAGTCAGAGCTACCAACACTACTTTGGCATCGGCGATCTGGTGAGCTTTGCCGTTGCGTACAAACCCCTTGAGCAGTGCGATGGAGCAGACGCCGCGGCTTGTAATGGTCTACCTTGCACGGGAAGTTGCGTTTGTGCACCGCCGCCCCCCTCACTGACCGCCACTCCCACCCAAACACCGACCGCCACCCCAACGCTCGCGGCCGGATGCCCAGCGCAACCGGCGACCGATTGTTCTAGTCCGGGCAAGAGCAGCATCTCCATCAAGAGCGATCCCAACTCGAGCAAGAGCAAGCTTTCGTGGAAATGGAGCAAGGGCACATTGGCAGCCGTGCAGAGTGTCTTCGGTGACCCAGTGATGGGCAGTCCGCAGTACAAGCTGTGCCTCTACGACCAGACCTCCGGCACGTCCGTGTTCAAGATGGGAGCCCTGGTGGCTGCGGGCGGTGCGTGCGGTCGCGATCCTTGCTGGAAAGCAGCCTCCGACAAGGGCTGGTCGTACAAGAATCGGGATGCCAACGGCGACGGTATCACCAAAGTCAAGTTCAAGGGTGGCGATGCCGGCAAGCCGGCGCTGCAAGTGGGCGGCAAAGGCAGTCGTCTCGCTCTGCCGAATCCGGTGAGCAGCTCCCAGTTTTTCAATCAGGACACGCAACTGATCGTGCAGTTCCACGCGACCGACCCGATGGCCTGCTGGTCGAGCGCCTTCACTGTCAACAAGAAGAACGACGGCAGCACGTTCAAGGCGGTTTCACCATGAGACTTGCAGGCACGAATCTTCTCTGGATAACGGAAGTGCGGAGGTGCTGGGGTGCGGAGGTTCCGCGGTACGGAGGTGCCGGAGTGCTGAAGTGATTCGCTTTAGGAAGGTGGAAGCACCGGGACTCGTCTGAGCGCCATCCGTGCCGTCAGCACTGCCGCACTCCAGTACTTCCGCACTCCAGTACTTCCGCACTCCAGCACCCCAGCACCTCAGTACCCCAGCACCCATTCTCGGGGTTCACCGTGCCGCTTTCTTCATCTCGGGCTTTCGGACATCTAGGCCGGCATGGAGCAGATCGAAGCTTTGGTGAACGGGTTCATTGTCGGCTCGCCGTACGCGCGCAAACTGGGTGTGGTGACGGAGGAGATCGCTGTCGACTGCGCGCGCTTGCGCCTCCCCTACCAGGAAGACGTCACCACCATCGGCGACCTCGTCCATGGCGGCGCCATTGCCTCCCTGGTGGATATTGCAGCCACAGCGGCGTTCTGGGCGAACCCGGATGTCGACCCGGGATCGCGTGGGACGACGATCGGCTTCTCCATCAACTACCTCAACGGCGGGCGGGGTACGGATCTCGTCGCCACGGCCACGGTGATCCAGCGCGGGCGTTCGATCTGCGTTTGCGAGGTACGCGTCGTGGCAGCGGCGACTCTCGTGGCCGGCGCGACTGTCACCTACAAGCTCGACAAGCCGCGCGCCGCCTCCTGAGCCGCTTGGCTGGTCGCCGCGCTACTTCCAGCGGATGCCTTTTTGGGTCGAGTGTCGGCTGGAGAGAGCGGTCTTCCGCGTACTCGGGGTGCCGTAAAGGCGCCGCCTCTCCTTTTCGGCAAGCTACTAAACCTGTACCACCTTTAGCGACTCCTTGGCGGCAACTCTTGCCTGGCGGTCGTCGCCCGTCACGAATTCCGTGGCTTGCAGGGTGAGTGCGGCGGCGACGTGGAGAAGATCCAGGGTGCGCGTGCCGAGCAAGCGAGAATGCCCAGACGATCCCCAAGATCTGCGCTTTGTGCTCGTTCGTAGGAGGTACTCCGAGATCGCGCTTTCGTTCGCTCGTCGTCCCGGCGAAAGCCGGGACCCAGGGATGAAAGGTGAGCCCCGTCAAGCAGCTTTGCGGGGAATTGCCTCGAACTCGACCATGAGCCTGGCCCCGACAGCGCGCGCGATACGATCCAGGAGGTCCAGGGATGTGGTGAACACCTTGCCGCTCTCGATGCGGGCGATGACCGATTGCGTCGTGTGCGCGCGTGTCGCGAGCTGCGCTTGCGTCAGGCCGGCCGCAGTCCGGGCTCGTTTTACCATGACCGCAACGGTGGCCCGAGCCACGGAGGCATCGATCCGTGCCCGCAACCTTGGCTGCTGCTTGGCGCGCGTCTGTACGTCGACGAGAGCGTCACTCCCAATATGTGGATTGGCCGGTTTGGTTCGTTTCATGCGATACCTCCTAAAATGTCCCTGGCGCGCCTCTCCGCGAGATCGAGGTCCTGGTGTCGTGTTTGCTGCCCTTGTTTCTTGAAGGCGTGCAGCAGGACCATTTCGGGGCCGCTGATCAGCACATAGGCGACCCGGTGGCGGCCGACCCGAATCTCCCACAGTTTGCCGCGCAACTGGCGAAGAGACACCGGCGCCTCGACTCCGAATATTCCGAGCAGCGTCAGCGCTTCATCCCAGGCATCCCGATCACGTGCCGGGAGGGCCGCAAGGTATTCACGGACGGGTTCATCTCCCCGACCGGTTCGGTAGTAGCGAATGCGCACGAATGGAATATGCCCGATCGGGAATACTTGCGTCAACGGCGGAGCGGGTGCCTATTGTAGTTCAGCGAGTCTGACTCCTTTCCAGCTTTCGCTGAGACGACGAGCGAACGAAAGCGCGATCTCGGAGTATACCGACAGTCTCACAAGGCGCTGGTCTCGACCTCGTGCAGCAGGCCGGTCCACGAATCGCCGAACAGCTCCGCTAAGGCTTGCTCGGGGTCGCGGGTGTTGCGCAAGCCATCGAGGAAATCGCGCAGGCCTTGGTTGCCGTAGCGATCCACCAGGCGATGCACGACCAGATAACTCTGCGCGTAGGCAGCCTCGACGCGATTGGCAGGCAGGCGCGCGAAGGCTGTATCGATGCCCGCAAAACGATATCCGCCCAGACGGGCAATCGTAGCCCAGGCCCAAGCTTCGCGTTCGCCCTCGAAATCCTCTTCGGCCCAAACCGCCAAGCCCTCGTTGAGCCACACGGGGCAAGCTGGTCCGGCGAGGGTGGCAATCACGCTGTGGGCGTATTCGTGACGCAAGGAGCGTGTGAGGCCGGGATCTTCCGCCTCCAGCCCTCGTAAGGGCACTTTGATGCGGCCGTCGAACGCACCTCCCGCCCAATCGGGTGTCAGTGTGGCGGAATGAAAATCCTCTTGCGCGTACAAGACCACCGCCGCCCGTGTGTCGGGGTAGTGCCCGAACTTCTGCCCGACACGGGTGTAGGCATCCTCCAAGCCGTCGAGAACTATGCGAACCGAGCCGTGTTCTTCCGTGTCTGCGAAGCTGGCTTGGAAATGCGGCGTTTGCAGGTGGACGAAATCCCATTCCGCGTCGATTTCCCGCGCCAAGCGCTCGAGCAGTGCGTCCATACCCGCGGCGCGCACGCCGACCTCACGGGCTCGCTGCAACACGTCGTAAGCCTGAGCGCGTTTTTCTTGGCGCAAATACGAATCAACCAACGCTAACAGCACGTTGCCATCGCGTGGCAGCAACTGCAGAGCATGCTCCAGAACCGAGCTGGCCGAAGAAAAATCGCGCTGCTTGTGCAGCAGCATCCCAAGGGCACGCAGCACTTCCGCACGTACCCCCAGACCCGCGGCCTGTCGCAATAGGCGGCTGGCTTCGTCCAGATGCCCGGCCAACAGCTCGCTGGTTCCCCAGTTCAACAAGACCGTTTGTAGGTTGCGACGAATCACCTCGTCGTTGGGTGACAGACGGGCCGCTTCCTCTAGTTGTGTGCTGGCGGCGCGGTACTCCGCCAAGGCCGCCAGATCGACGGCTTGCTGATTGAGATGAAAGACCAGCCCTGAATCCGTTAGCCCTTCTGGCGAACCCGAAACCTGCGGTGGTGTGGCTTGGGGTCGTCGCGACGGCAGCCAAGTGCTATCGGCCAGCCAGGTTTGCGTGACCGGCGCCAACACGGTCACCACGGCCGCCGCTAGTAGCAACGTGCCGACGATCTCTAAGAGACTGGCAAGACGCGACCTCACAAACTGTTGACCTCGATCCGAGAGAGGACATCACCACTGAGCCCGAAAACCTCAGTTGCCGTGGACATCAACTGGCCTTGCGCTTCGAGACGCCGCCAAAAGAGGCGGCTCCTCAGCGCGAACGGAGGCTGGGCTCCGCAAACATTTTTCCGTTCGGCCTGAGGAGCGGCCATCTGTCCAGGCCGCGTCTCGAAGGCCATCCCCAGTGCCCTTGCGAGAAAGTGAGCAAGTGGACTGATGTTTTCTGGCTGAGGCAACGAGAGCACAGAGGGGCGCACTAACGCACCGGGTACCCCAGTGATCAGTGCATGATCCGCGGAATGTCGGTGGCTTCTTGGATGGGGCCGAAGGAGGCCTCGTAGCGACTGATATTCTCCTCGAGAGCTTTGAGGATGCGCTTCATGTGCTCGGGGCTGGTGACGACACGCGAGCGTAGGTTGGCGATGGACTGTCCTTGCGGCGTGCGCTGCGGCTGCACGAACAGAAAGTCGAGAATGAACTCTTCCTTACGATGGCTGATCATCATCAAGTTGGAGTAGACGCCGTTGGCGTGCTGCGGGTCGATTTGAATTTGAATCTGGTGCTGATGCCCGGCTTGTGGGTTTGTTTCATCGGCCATGGTGGGTCCCTTTCTTGCGCTCAGTGCGGGCTGCGCCCGCGGCCCGGTTGCGGACCTGAACTCCTTAGTAGTTCAGAGTTGACGCAGCCACGAAGTGGTTGATTCGATGATCTCTTCCATCACGGATTCTGGGTTGCGTTGCATCGACTTCGGCAACACGAAGGAATGATCCCCGCCTTCGAGGACGTGTATTTGTACCGCTTGTAGCGGCTTCAATGTTTGTTGCAGGAGATCCAAGCGGCACAACGCGTCGCGTGTCCCCGCAAGAAACAGCATGGGCACCCGCACTTGCCCGAGGTGCGCGTCGCGCAACTTCTCCGGCTTGCCTGCGGGATGCAATGGGTAGCCGAGCAGGAGTACCCCGGCGACGGCTTCGCCTTGCGCCGCCAAGTGCGTTGCCATGCGCCCCCCCATCGACTTGCCGCCGATGACCAGCCGACGCGACCCCAACTGTGGATCGTTGCGGACATGCTCCAATACGTCGCGAAAGCACGACTCCAGCACCGGGGCGCGATCCGGCGCGCGGCCGCCGCGTTCCTTGTACGGGAAGTTGAACTTGACGGTGAAGAAGCCGCTCTCGGCGAGGCCGGCGTGCACAGCGCTCAGGAAAGGGCTGTCCATGTCGTTGCCGGCGCCATGCGCGAGAACGACCACGGGTGCGGCGGCTAAGGGCTGACTAGGTGTGGCGATGACGATCGAGACTTGCTCGGCACCTGGGATCTCAATGCGACGTCGTTCGAGATGCACCATGGCGACGCGTGGCTTCAACTCCGCGTCGCGGCCTTGGCCGGCGGCGGGGTTGCCGGAGCACCGGTTTTTTCCTGCGGCTTCACATCCGCCTTAACCTCCGGCTTGCCGGCCTGGGGTACGATCTTGCAGTCGCCGTCGAGGAGCGCTCCTTCGTGCACGACGACAATGGGCGCTTGCACGGAGCCACGCAACTTTCCTCCGGTCACGATCTCGACGCGCTCGACGGCAATGACGTCGCCTTGCACTTCGCCGTGCAGCACCAGCTTGAGCGCGCGCACGGCGCCTTCGACCACGGCTTGTTCGCCGATGATCAAGAGGTCGGTGGCACGAATTTCCCCCTTGAGCTTGCCATCGATGCGGGTTGGTGCGGAGAAGCTGAGCTTTCCGGTGATCGAAGTGTCGGGGCCTAGAGAGGAGCGGACGGCCCCAGGTTGCACTGCTGCGTCGGGGCGCGCCTCAGGCCGTGCCTCAACACGAGTTTCGCTAACCTTGGGAAGTTCGATTGGGCGCGCAGGGCCTGCCGGTGTATCCCGCAGCAAGTCGTCTTCGTTGTTCTTCTTCCAGAATGCCACATCATCCTCCTTGCTCACCCTGTTGCTATTTGGGGCGTCGACAGTCACAAGACCGCAATCCACGCCTCAACTGGCGTGTTCGTTCGTCTGCGCGTCCAGTGCATGGCCTTGTTCGGCCTCACCGTACTCGTACTCGTACACGGCTTCGCTCTCCCGCACGTGATCGGGTGCCCCTATCATCCGTGTCCGCATGGCGACGATCCGGACGAGGAGATCTTTGCCCATCTTCCATTCCGCCGGCGAGATTCTCTGGCACCGGAAGAGAATATCGAGAATAGCGCCACACTCACGTGCCGATCCCCCGGCAATCTGAAAAAACCGGCGCCGCTCGGGTGACGGGAGCTTGCCGCACCCTCCGCGATGTTCAGAGTGATAGATTGAGAGGCCCGCAGGATCTGGTCGCGTGCATGACGGTCCACCCCACTGAGGTGCTTCACCTGCTCGTAAGACCAGACCGCGAAGTCCAGGCTCACCTGGTAGACGTCGAGCCGTTCGTGATCGAGAGTCATGCATCCGGTCCTTCAAATCGTGTACGAGACGTGTACCACCTTGTTGAGTACGACTACGGAGAGGCCGCCGAACGCTCACGCTGAGCCGGCGGCGGGCAAGCCCTGTGAGATCCTTCATTCTAGCCTCCCTTGTCGCTCTGCCCGACGGTTTCAAAACGGCCTCGCAGCTTCGTCGGCATTGCGTCGAGGCCGAACTAGCTCTGGACGCCGGCTTTCGCCGGGGTAGCGGACTTCGGTCTTCTTACGACAGTCTCCTTCGCCGGGGTGACAGAGCAAAATCTTTTTCAACGGGCTGCTAGTCAAATCCGGCTGGGTTTCTAGGCGGGGAAGACATGGCACGCAACCGCGTGCCCTCCTGCTCCACTCTGCAAGACAGGCGATTCCTGGCGACAGCGTGCTTCCGCAAATGGGCAGCGTGGATGAAAGCGGCAGCCGGAAGGGGGGGTGATCGGGCTAGGCACGTCGCCCGGCAGAATCATGCGCTCGCGTTGCGTGGTGGGATCAGGAATCGGCACGGCCGACAAAAGTGCGCGCGTATAGGGATGGCGCGGGTTGCGGTAGAGTTCGACGCTTTCGGCTAGCTCGACGATCTGGCCAAGATACATGATGGCCACGCGATGGCTGATGTGTTCGACCACACGCAGGTCGTGGGCAATGAAGACGTAGGTCAGCCCCATCTCCGTTTGCAGGTCCTGCAGTAGGTTGATGATCTGCGCCTGGATCGACACATCGAGCGCCGACACCGGCTCATCTGCCACGATCAGCTTCGGCTGCACCGCTAGGGCTCGCGCAATGCCGATGCGCTGGCGTTGCCCGCCGCTGAACTCGTGTGGGTAGCGGTCATAGGCTTCGGGGCGCAGTCCAACGCGTTCGAGCAGGCTTTGCACACGCCGGCGTTTCTCCTCACCGCTCGCCAGCCCGTGGATCTCGATTCCCTCGCTAACGATCTTGCCGACGCGCATGCGTGGATTCAGCGAACCGTAGGGGTCTTGAAAGATGATCTGCATGTCGCGGCGCTTGCGGCGCAGATCGGGGCTTGCCAACTGGTTGAGGTTGTCGCCGTCGAACCACACCTCGCCGCTGGTTGGTTCCAGCAAGCGCAGCAACAGGCGCCCGAGTGTCGACTTCCCGCAGCCCGACTCGCCGACCAATCCAAGCGTCTCTCCGGCGCGCACGGCGAGATCGACGCCATCGACTGCGTGGACGAACTGCGGTTTGGCAAACCAACCGCTCTTGACCGGGAAGTGCTTGCGCAACTGCCGAGCTTCCAGAATCACGTCGTTCACCGGGTTACGCTCCCTGGCCGTTGGTGGTCCACTCGCCGGCCCGCAAGCACGCGGCATGATGGGTGGGCCGGTACTCTTGCAGGGTGGGTTCTGTGGAAGCACACGTCGCGACGGCGCTGGTGCAGCGGTCACGGAAGTGGCAGCCCGGTGGCAACTTCAAAAGGTCGGGAACCAAGCCGGGAATCGCTTCGAGTCGTTGCCGCCTATCGGCGCCAACGCGCGGGATCGAACGCAGCAGGCCGCGCGTGTACGGATGCAAGGGGCGGGAAAACAGGTTGCGCACCGCAGCTTGCTCGACGACACGACCGGCGTACATCACGGCCACCTCGTCGGCACGCTCGGCAACCACGCCGAGGTCATGTGTCACCAGCAGCAGGGCCATGCCCAGGCGTTGTTGCAGGTTGCCGAGGAGGTCGAGGATTTGGGCTTGGATCGTCACATCGAGAGCCGTGGTCGGCTCGTCGGCGATGAGCAAGCGAGGATTGCAGGACAGAGCCATCGCAATCATCACACGCTGGCGCTGGCCGCCGCTCATTTGATGGGGGTAGTCGTCGACGCGGCGTTCGGCTTCCGAGATTTCGACCAGCTTCAGCATCTCGATGGCTTTGGCCCGTGCCTCGCTGCGCCCGAGCCCCTGGTGCAAGCGCACCGCCTCGGAAATTTGGTTGCCGACGGTGAACAGCGGGTTGAGCGAACTCATCGGCTCTTGAAAGATCATGGCAATATCGTTGCCGCGGATCTTGCGAATCTCCGCTTCGCTCAGAGCCAACAGATTCTTGCCGTCGAAGATAATCTCGCCACTCAAGATACGCCCGGCCGGTGACAGCAGACGCAGGATCGACAGTGCGGTGACCGTCTTGCCACAACCCGACTCGCCGACGATTCCCAAGGTCTTGCCCGCGTCCAAGCGCAGCGTCACCCCGTCGACAGCGCGCGCCTCACCACGCGAGGTGAAAAAGCTGGTATGCAGATCGCGAATTTCCAGAAGCGGCACGGCGCGGATGTAGCAAGGAAGCACACAGTGACCAAGCTTGCCCAGATCTTGCGCTGGGAAATCTGGGCTCGGTGGTTGAGAAGCGATGAACCCGAAAACCTCAGTTGGCGCGGGCGTCCACTCGCCTTGCGCTTCGAGACGCCGCCAACAGAGGGCG
>CAZGSN010000378.1:0-5242 GCA_964528465.1 uncultured Binatia bacterium (SeqCode) | reverse complement strand
GAATGCGAATCCAACCTTCTAGGCATTCTCAATGATCGCGGCGCGAATGTGGGCAGCGGCGGCTGGTCGAATATCGTGGAGAAGTTCATTCGCGCCAAGCAATACTGCGATGCGCCATTCGAGGTCCAGTACCGGCACGGCCGGAAGGTGCAGATCCTCACTCCGGGAGAATGGATCGGTGACGTGCGTAACGGCTCCGAGTCGCCGGCGACCAGAGGCGTTACCCTCAATTGCGCCACCGCCACAAGCGCGACCCTCCCGGCTGCATCACTCGATGCGGTGTTTACCGATCCCCCATACTTCGCGAACATCCAGTACGCCGAGCTGATGGACTTCTGTTACGTATGGCTACGGCGATTGGTGTCGAATGGCGCTAGCGCACCTTTCCAGCGCATTACCACACGAAGCGCCGACGAACTCACCGGAAATGCCACGATGGAGCGAGGTCTGGTTCATTTCACGGAAGGCCTGTCCGCGGTATTCCAGCGGATGGCCAACGCCCTGAAGCCTGGGCGACCGTTCGCGTTCACATTTCATCACAACAAGATCGAGGCGTATTACCCTGTCGCTGTGGCAATCTTGGATGCTCAGCTCGTGTGTTCCGCATCGATCCCCAGCCCCGCAGAGATGGGTGCGTCGATTCACATCAGCGGCACGGGTTCGTCCATTGTCGATACGGTCTTCGTATCGCGCTCTACAGGAACAGTTTCCCGGTCGTCCATTGTCTCGACTCCAGCAGAGATTGCCAACCTCGTCCTGGTGGATCTAGCCGCACTGGCGCAGGGAGGAATGACACCGACGCGCGGCGACGCCCGTTGCATTGCGTTTGGTCATTTGATCCGGCTCGGGATTTGGAATCTCCGGCACGAGTGGCAACGGAAGAACCCAACTAGCGAGAAACTAGAGCTGATTCGGGAGGCTGTCGCAGCGCTGGGAGGCGCCGCAGAAATTGAGCGCTTCTTCCCACGCGATCTGAAGCGAGTTGCTGGCTCACGCGAGAATTGCGTGCGTGAGGCAGAGGAGACGTATGAGACCAGTCAGTCCGAGATATCCTTTTGAAGTCCCGTTCGCAGAGGTTGAGGCCAACATCGACAGCTTTGTCGAGGAGGTGTTCACCTCCCTGCAATCCGGCTTCATGACGCTGCCAAAAGGGCCAGGCTTCATTGAATACGCCACCTTCGAAGGCGGTTACGAGGCGCTGAAGCGGACGACCCAAGGTTTCCGCGAGATGACGGCAGAGTCCGTTGTCGACCTTGTCTGGCGGACGCCGATCACCCTGATTGTGCTGCGGTCGATGCTGGGCTTCACCCCATCCGAATGGGCGGATGCGGCATCGGCACGGACGGGCACGGCCGTATCGCAAAGCGCCGCTAGGTCGATTGACCGCAAAGTGCGCATTGCCCCGGAAGCGCCTCTGCCGAGCACCGACCTGAGCGCAGAGCGTGTCCGCGCCCTGGTCGTCACTGCCTGTCAGATGCTCACCAGCGGACCCGAAGAGGTCGAGGAAGGGTTTATCCATCGCCTGCACAAAGCCGATACGCGTGGTGGCCTCGCCAGCATCGCGCCCCTCGCGGACATCGGCGTCCCCTACTCCATGCTTCTCTATGAGCGGTTTCTCGGCAGACCTTTCGCCGGGCACAGAGATTCGGTCAGCGAACTGGTCGGCGATATCCTCGAGACCGCCATTGAGGAACTGCTCACCCGGCATGGGGTTACCTACCGCAAGACCAAGCGCGCCGAGCGCGTAGAGGGCTTCGAGCAGGCGCCAGATTTTATCATCCCCAACGAATTCAACCCGCAGGTGATCATTGAGGCCAAGCTCGCGGAGGACGACGGCACCGCCCGTGACAAGGTGACACGCGTGCAGCATCTCCAAACGCTCAGCATGCGCGGCCGGACCCAACAGGAAGGGCCGCGCTACGAGGTCGTCGCCTGCATCGCCGGACGCGGCTTCAAACAGCGCAAACAAGACATGCGGAAGCTTCTCGAAGCTACGCGCGGCAAGGTGTTCACCTTGCCGACTCTTGCTCAACTGGTCGAACACACGCAACTAAAGCGGTTTGAAACGAAGCAGGTCTCCAAGCGCCCTTAGCGTCCCCATCTACCCCCTCGGCCCACGCAATCAAAGCGCTGTCGCCTCTCAAGGAGGGACCAGACCATGTTGCTGGTTCCGGACCTGCGTGCTTTACGGGGCGCATGCGAGTCGAGGCCGTTTGCTTTGACTTTGGCGGCACGCTCGATGGCCCGGCGGACCATTGGCTGCCGCGTTTTGCGCGTTTGTATGCGCAAGCGGGCATGCAGGTTCGCTTCGACGATCTGCGGGCCGCGTTTGCTCACGCCACGCGCAGCGGGTACTGCGAGCGGCGTGTCGCCAGTATGAGTCTGGACGAACTGGCCCGGTTTCATCTGCAATGCCAGTTCGATCACCTCGGCATTCGCAACCCAGCCTTGCTGGACGAGATGGCGGATACCTTCGTCGCCGCCGCACGTAGCGCCCTCGCCGAGAGCCGCGAGGTATTGCGGCGTCTGCACCGGCGCTTTTCTCTCGGGGTGATCTCCAACTTCTACGGCAACGTCGATCGTGTGCTCGAAGAGGCCGGTATTGCCCCACTCTTGGCGACTATCATCGATTCCAATCGCGTCGGCGTCAGCAAGCCCGACCCCGCCATTTTCCAACTGGCCGTCGACGCCCTTGGCTGCCTGGCAGGAAACGTGCTCTACGTCGGCGACTCGTTCGAAAAAGACATCGTCGGGGCGCGTCGTGCCGGGATGCAGAGTGCCTGGCTCGTCGGCAGCGAGGATCCGGCCTGCGCGGCGCCGGAACTGGTTGGCGTGCGCTTGCGTGCCTTGGGTGATCTCGAAATCGTGCTGGCATGAGAGCAGCCATCCTCGCAGCCGGACAAGGCGAACGCTTGCGCGCCGCAGGCTTCTTGCAACCCAAGCCGCTGGTTCGCATCGCCGGTCGCCCACTCATCGACTATGCACTCACGGCTGTTGCCGACGCCGGCATCCGGGAGATCGCGTGCATCGTCAACGCGGAGTCGATTGGTATAGAGGACCACTGTCGCGAGCAGTGGCCCGGCTTGCATTTCGACTTCCTCCGCCTCACCACTGCCAGCTCCATGGAATCGCTGCTGCGCCTGGCGCCCTTGCTCGGCAACCAACCTTTTGTCCTCTTGACTGTCGATGCCGTGTTTTCTCCGGCAATGCTGGGGACGTTTCTGAGCGCCGCAGCGGCGCATACCAATGTAGATGGCGTCCTGGCTCTGACACAGTTCGTCGACGACGAAAAGCCTCTCCGCGCCGCCGTCGATTCTGAAAAACGCATCTACTCCCTCGGGCCTGCGGCAGCAGCGAGCCCTTGGATCACCGCCGGCTTTTACACGTTCCAGCCTTCCATCTTCCGAGAAGCCGATCTTGCACTGGGACGATTCACTGCCTTACGGCAATTCCTCGGCTACCTCGTGGACTCGGGGTATCGCATCTTCGGTGAGGCCGTGGGTAAGAGCGTGGATGTTGATCGTTCAGAGGATATTGCCACCGCCGAAGCATTCGTACGTAGCGGCTTCGTCCCCTGAGGGTTACGCGTCTCGCCACCCAAGCAACTTGATTGTCCTTCACTACGAGGAAATCCATGAGTCACTTTCTAGGAATCACCCGTGATCCGCAGTTCTCGCCGGGGAAGATCGACGCCGATCGGCGCGTGCTCGAGGGAACCGCAAGCTGCTTACGGTCCGCGGGACATCGCATCGACCTGTTCGCAGAGACAGATCGCGAATGGCCACAACCAGCGGCCGACACTGTCGTGTTTACGATGAGCCAAGGCCGCCGGGCTCTGCAGCAACTGCGCGAGTGGGAACATGCCGGCGTGCGCATCATCAATCGCCCCGAGGGCATTCTGAATTGCCAACGTCACCGCACGGTGCTGCTGCTCGCCGGCTGCGACGTGGGCTTCCCTCGCACCTGTGTTGTGGGCGATATGACCGCACCCAAGCTCAGCGACTGGATCCAGGCGCAGGGGGCGTGGGTCAAACGCGGCGACGTACATGCCATTGAGGCGGACGACGTTGTCTTCGTGGAGAATGCCAGCACGGCGCAGGCGGTCCTCGAACGGTTGCACCACCGTGGAGTGGAGCGCGCCGTTGTACAGGAGCACCTAAGCGGAAGGGTGGTGAAGTTCTATGCCGTGCGCGACTTGTTTTTCCATTGCGTGCTGCCGGCGCAGGAGTCACAACTCGACGCCGCAACCCAAGAGCGCATCGACACGGTCGGGCGGCTGGCCGCGGACGCTCTCGACGTAGAAGTGTACGGGGGCGACTGCGTGATCCGCGAGTCGGGCGAGGTCTGTTTAATTGACTTGAATGATTGGCCTAGCTACTCAGCCTGCCTTACCGAAGCGTCTCAATCCATCGCCGCATACCTGCAGAAAGCCGCCGCATCGTGAAGACAGCCCCGACCTCTGCGCCCTCGTCGAGCCGCGTTCCCGGACCCAAATCTCTCGCCCTCATCGAAGCCGAAAGCCAATACCTAGCCCCGGGCATCCAACGTATTGCCCAGCTCTCGCAAGCCGCCATGGTCGAGGGCAAAGGCTGTCGGTTAACCGATGCCGATGGCAATCAGTATTTGGATTTCTTCGCCGGTGTGGCCGTTGCCAGCCTCGGCCACTCACATCCGCGTTTTGTCGCCGCGCTCACCCAACAACTGCAGCGTCTGGCCGTGGGCAGCTTCACCACCGAGCCACGCCTGCAACTTCTAAAACTCATCGCCGAACTCACGCCCGGTGCCTTGCAGCGCACACAGCTTTACAGCGGCGGTGCCGAGGCAGTCGAGGCCGCAATTCGACTGGCGAAAGCTCACACCAAGAAATTCGAAGTGGTTGGTTTTTGGGGCGGATTTCACGGCAAGACCGGCGGCGTCATGGGCCTCATCGGCGACGAGTGGAAACAAAAGTGGGGGCCACTGGCGACCGGCACCCACTTGGTTCCCTATGCAGATTGCTACCGCTGCCCGTTCAAGATGAGTTACCCGGACTGCGGCATGTTTTGCCTCGACTTCTTGCGCCAATCGCTGAAGACGACGACAGCAGGACAGATCGCCGCCATCATCGTCGAACCGATGCAAGGAACTGCCGGCAACGTCGTGCCACCCAAGGAGTTTCTGCCAGGAGTTCTCGACATTGCCCACGAGAACGAAGCCCTATTGATCGCCGATGAGATGATCACCGGCTTCGGTCGGACCGGGG
>CAZGSN010000377.1:0-2666 GCA_964528465.1 uncultured Binatia bacterium (SeqCode) | reverse complement strand
CACGGTCTTGGGGTATGTGCAACCGGACAACGCACCGGTGGAAGCCCTGATCGGCTTGTCGATCTTCCTGGTTGCCGCGGAGAACTCGTGGCTGCTCAGCAACCAACGCCGTGGCCTTCCGATCGCTGTAGCCCTAGCCCTTGCCGTGCTTGCGGTGTTCGCCGCACGCGGACACGGCCGTGTGCCGGCTCTAACCCTCGCCGGCCTTGCGGTGTTCACCGCATCCTACTTTGAGTTGTTGCGCCGGCTGACCAACCATATCTCCCTGCGTTGGGCGATTGCCTTCCTGTTCGGCTTGGTGCACGGATTCGGCTTTGCGTCGATCTTGGGAGAGGCAGGCTTGCCGCCAGACCGCATCCTCCCTGCGCTCCTTGGTTTCAACCTTGGTGTCGAGTTTGGCCAGCTTGGTGTGGTTGCGGTGATCTGGCCTCTCTTGCATGCCCTGTTACGCGGGGAGCGCAGACAGATGGGTCGCCTTGTCGTGGAAGTCGCCTCCGCCGCTGTGGCGGGTCTGGGACTGTTCTGGTTCGTCACCAGAACATTCGGATAGTTGTCGAGCACGGCGGGCACTCGGGAGAGAGGACTGAATCGCACGGGGCTATCCGGTGCTTTCTCCACCGGTGCTTCCTCCAAGCTTGCCTTCGCTGCTGAATCCTGCCAGCACGCCGCGATGCCGCGTGAGCGTTTGGCGGTGGCCGTCGCCTACTTTTCCATGTTCTTCGGTGCCGGTGTGTGGGCTCCTTATTTTCCGCTCTACCTGACACACCTTGGATTCAGCGGCGGGGAGGTCGGCGTCGTCATTGGTTTCGCGCCGTTGCTGCGCTGGACCGGGGCTATTGCCTGGGGTTACGTCGCCGACCGCTGGCGCTGCCGCCATCAAGTTTTGGTTGGCGCTGCCACGATCGGTTTGCTGTTCTTTGTGCCGCTGCTTTTCGTGCGCAGCTTCACCTCGATACTTGCCGTGCTCACCTGCATCAATCTCTTCCACGGCACCATCATGCCGATGATCGACGCCACCGTGATCGATCATTTGCAGCGCCTGGGTGGGCATTACGGGCGGTTGCGTTTGTGGGGCTCGCTTGGATTCATTGCCGGGTCGCTCATCAGCGCGCCGGTGGTGCAGTGGCTCTCGCCCAGCGTGGTACCTGCGTTGTTGCTCGCGCCCGGCGCCTTCATGATTGTGGCCCTCTATTTCCTACCACGGGAGCAGGTCGGCCATGCAGGACTATTCCGTGCTCCCTGGCGTCTGCTCAACCCTTCCCTATCGGCGTTCTTGGCAACGGCGTTTCTCCTGCAACTGAGTTCCGGCGCCTGGGGCGGTTTCTTTGCCGTGCACACTGCCAGCTTGGGCTTTTCCAGTTCTATCCCCGGAATTACTTGGGGGCTGGCCGTCATCATCGAAGTGGGACTCTTGTTCTGGGGCCGCCAGATTGTGGAGCGCTTCGATGCTGCCAAGCTGATCCTTTTCACCTTGGCGGTGACGGTTCTGCGCTGGGCGCTGACCGCACTGGCGACACACGAGGTGGCCGTCGTCGCTTTGCAATTGGCACACTCGATTACTTTCGCTGTGTTCCATCTTGCGGCTCTGCTGTTGCTTACCCGCTTGGTTCCCCCTGAGAACAGTACCAGTGGTCAGGCTTTGTATGGTCTCATTGCTTTCGGCTTTGGTGGCAGCAGCGGCCTGACCCTTGCCGGTGCTCTTGTCGATCACATCGGCACGCGGGTCCTCTTTGGGGTGGAGGCGGTCATAGCCCTCGCTGCCGTCGCCCCGGCTCTGGTTCTGTCCCGCCGTCTGCAGCGGCACCCGCGTCTCTCCTGAAGAACCCTTGCGGCGCCGTCGATCGCGCCCAGATCCGGCGCCAACGTCCACTTTGCCTGTCCTGGACGGATAATCCTGAAAGCTACACGGGTACCCCTGGGTTGGCGTCTGATTCCGAGAACACGGCACCCCGCACTGGCGAACCGGCGCACTGGGCACCTCCAGATCCGGGGCGAACGCCGGATCTGGGTCACGCAGCAACTATTGATTTCTCGGTTTGGTTCGATAGAAGGCCCCAGTCCTAGGGGACCATCCTAGGAATCTTTGGTGCTGTGGAGGTTTTCATGGGTTCTAGAAGATTGGCGTTTGGGTTTCTGGGAATGAGCCTTTGGTTGGCTCCTTTGGCTGCATCGGCTGCCAACGTCATCATCAGTCCGGCCAGTCATGCGGCACCCCTCATGAGCCCGCTTGGGATACTGGCTCTCACCCTGCTGGCAGCGTCGGCCGGGGTCTATCTGCTGAGCCGACGACCCGTAGCTGCCTCGCTAGCCTTGGCGGGCATTGCCCTAGGTTCAATGTTGGTCGCTGGTGCCTACGCCAACGGTTATTCGGAACTCAAAGTCAGCGGCGCCGATTGCTTGAAGAGGACGGTCTTCGAGTTTGAAGACGACAAGTACGAGGTCCTGCGCAGCGAGTGCACCAACGATATCGTTATCGTTTCCTTGGACGGGTGCGAAGAAGAGGGTGTAGAGGGAAACAACATCACCACCCTTCCTGCCCCTGATGGACCGTGTGTTCCGGGTCGGGTGCTAAGCACCGACGAAGCTTGCTTCCTTCCTGGTTGTAGTTGAGAGTACCGCCGCTTTCGATGGAGCCTCCAAGAGGCGGTTCTTCTAGCGACGAATAC
>CAZGSN010000376.1:0-1684 GCA_964528465.1 uncultured Binatia bacterium (SeqCode) | reverse complement strand
TACCCGAGGCTGTGGCCTGTAGGTCTCGCCCCACCCCCTCCCCCTGGATGGTGCTGGCCTTCCTCATGTTGCATACCCAATGCGCACATTGCAGATTTGCCATCGTGTGCGGCCCGCCCTTCGACACAGGAATGATGTGATCTAAGGTTGCTGACATAGCCGTTCTTGTCATCGCCTCTCTGTCAGTCGGATCGCCGCATAGCTGGCAGACCCAGCCGTCTCGCTCGAATACGTCGATGCGGTTCACCGATTCGTATTCTGCCGCCGCCTGCCTCGCTCTTCGTCTTGAGTTGCAAACGCAGTCGCTGACTCGCCTTGCCTGCTTCCTGCATGCCCAGCACTTACCAGGCTTCCTGGCCACTTGACCAACAAACACTTCTCCACAGCCACAAACAAGCCAACCGACGCGGCTGCTGTTTCCTTCGTTCACACATTGCGGTGAGCAGTAACCCTTGTTCGAGCTGCTTGCTGGATACGCTTTGCCGCAGTGTAAGCAGTCAACCTTTTTCAGCCGGGACTTGCTGACGCATGCGCCACAACGCTTTCTCGCCACACCGACACGACTGAACTCGCACCCGCACGCCTTGCATGTCGCCACATTGTTGATCTGCGGTTCATACAGGTAATCCCAAACCTTCCTCTTCTCCGACCAAACCCAATGCCCAGAGGCGATGCGACACTTGTTGCACATCTTCGACGAAGGGCCTCTAGGAGGCTTCGGAATGACCGCTCCACAATCACATACTGATGCCGATTGCACTCACTCCCCTCGATTCGTCTTCGCCTTGTGGCACGCCCGGCAGAGGCCCTGTACGTTCTCAATGCTGTAGGCCAACTCTGGGAACTCCTTCCTGGGCTTTACGTGATCCAACTGGCTAGCCGCCACAATCAGCCCTCGCTCTTTGCACTCTCGGCACAACGCATTCTCTGGCAGGCTCATGGCATAATCCCGAAACCGAATCCACCTCGCCGTCTTGTAGAACGCCCGATCCTTCGCCCTGTCCGGCTGCGCCTCATATTCCTTCCGCCGCCGTTCTCTGTCCGCCTCTCGCTGTTTTGCGAGCTTGGCCTGTAGGTATGCTGGCAGGGGATTGTGGGTCTTAGGCTTGGTTGGCATCTCGCTGCTTCTTGAATTCCACCAACTGACACCTGGACCGCACCTGCTCCACCGACAAATCAAACGCCTTCCCAATCGCCGCCAGCGTGTGACCCTCCTGCCGCAGCCGGTAGATCACCTTGTCCCGGTGGTCGATGAACTTCCGGACGCTTTCCTGCGCCCGCTTGAGCCCTTCCGCCAGGATCGATTCGTCGGCGTTCAGGTGGATTTCCGTGCCGCTGGACTGCACTTTTTCACCTTTTCTTGCGTTTTCCGCGCCCCAAAGCCAAAATGACTGTGCCTATAACCGGGCCGACCGGCGGGCGTCCACTCCCGCGGCCGACCCTAACCGCGTTCACCCTGTTGCGAGGGCTTTGCGATGTTCGCTCGTCTCTGTTTCTGTTTCTGCGCCTGTCTCCTGTCGGCCTCTCCGGCATGGGCCGAAATCATCACCGTCAATGACGGCGAGTCTTACGACCGAATCAATGTGGTTCCAGGGCGTGAGTTGGTGATGAACGGCGGGCATGTGGAGTTGGTGAACAACTACGGTGGTGTCACGACGGTCAACGGCGGCACGACTGGGCTAAT
>CAZGSN010000375.1:0-22444 GCA_964528465.1 uncultured Binatia bacterium (SeqCode) | reverse complement strand
TTGGTGCTGCGGCGTCTGTCATCGAGCCGAGCGGCGCGGCTTGCGTGCCTTGGGCGGCGCCGGTGGTGGTGCCGGCTTTGCCCGCCAATTGGAGGCGACGCCCTTCGAGACGCCGCCAGAACCCTTCGATACGCTTCGCTACTCAGGAGGCGGCTCCTCAGGGCGAACGGTAGGGTTATGGAGTTTAAAGGACTTTTTCCGTTCGCCCTGAGGAGGCCCCTTCTTTTGGGGCCGTCTCGAAGGGCCGGAATCCAGCTCTTCTGAATTGGCGGGCAAAGCCGGTGGTGCCCCAGCACGGGGAGCTTGCAACTGTGCCGCGATCTTCTTGGGAGCGGTCATCAGGTAGCTGTCTTGCAGCAGATCGCGAACCTCGTCCCAATCGACGTCGACGTCCAGGCGGACTCCAATCCAACCCTTATGTCCAACGTAAGGTGGCACGAAGAATCGTTGCGGGGCGGCACCAACGAGAATCTCCTGCACGCCACCGGGAGCCTTGCACCAAATCGCCACGTGCTCGACGCCGTGATGGTGGTCGTCCCACATGGCAAAGAGCTTGTCGCGGACGCGAAAGGTCGGAGTTCCCCATGCCTGTTTCTCGGTCGCTTCCGGAAAGGCCAGGCACAGCGCCCGCAATCGTCGCAGAATCGCCTCGCTCATGCGCGCTCCACGCTGCGCAGCTTAATGGCCTTCTCCGGGCAAACCTGTACGCACAAGCCACAAGCGCGACAGTGCTCCGCGTGCACAGCGAACGCCTGCCGATTCCCGTGCACGAGGGATTTGATTCGTCCCAGCAGAGACATGCCAACGCGATCCGCTGCGGTTAGCGCATGGATCTCAAACACGTCGTACGGACAAACGCGCACACACTCTCCCTTGGCCTCGCAACGGTTGCGATCGATGATTGGCTCGATCAGGCCCTCGGCTTGCTCGCTACAGTTGACTGCGGTCATGGCCGCCCTTTTCCCCATCGCGCAGCCCCAATGCAAGCACCCGACACTTTCACATCGCGGACCATTATGGGCCGCACAGCTTCATCTCGGTTATCGTGTCGCGCCCCAGAAACTGGTCGAGAGCAGGGATCAGCAAGACGAGACAGCCGGGCCCGGAGGGGTCGGTCCAACTTGCACAGGAGAAGCCCGTCCCCTGGTCGGAACGCGAGAAGGTGCTGGTAGCTATGTCGTCGGCATCATGAATGGTGGCCGCGGCGCTGGCGCTAGTGAAGGGTAAGAAGGTGGTGAGGCCATCGCCTTCGTCTCCGCACGGTAGCGCGGTCTCGACGGACAGGGTGGCGCGTAGCCCGGGAGTGGAGAAGAGCATGGCTCCCGGTCCGGAATTACCGCTGGTGGTCGGTTCCTCGAGCGGGCCATTACACACGCGATCGTGCACGCCGGGAAAGCCGCAGACCCCATCGCTGGCAAGCTCCGAAGAGTCACAATCGCCGTCGGCACGACAAGCATTGCCCGTATTCTCTGCGGGGGCCGTGCAAGCCGCTTCCTGCACGCCGCACACTCCATCGTTCGCGTCGAACGCGGTATCGCAGTCGCGGTGCTCGCGGCACGACTCGTCGACTCGCCCGGCGGCACAGAGTCGGTGCCCGCCTTCGACTGTACCGCTAGCGGCAAGGCAGGCGCTCGAGCTGAAGCTGTCGGTGCCAACGACGCCAATGCGGTGGTCGATGACAAACGTCTTGCTCAAGTCGGAGCCTCCGTCGCAATCGATGATCGCGGCAGCAGAGCTTGGCACCTGCGGCTTCAAGCAAAAGACCACCCCTGGAATCGGAGTGATGTACAAGAAATCCGCCCCGCCCGTAATGTCGATACTGGCGCGTCCGCTTTGCGTGTCGACGATTCCCGCGCCCAGCTCGAGGTAGCCCTGGACATTGGTCTGCGCTCCCACCTGGCCGTGGAAGCCGCCAAAGTCGTAGACCGTCCCGTCGCTCAAGTGCACACGCCAGGTACTGAGCTGCGGCTGGATCCCGAAGTGGCGTACACCAAGAGGTGCTGGAGTCAGGGTCGGTGTCGGTGTCGCAGAGCGCGTCGATGTTGCGGTACGAGTCGGTGTTTGCGTTGCGGTCAGAGTCGGGGTGCGCGTGGGTGTGCTCGAAAACGATGCGGTTGCCGTCGCCGTGTAGGTTGCGGTCAGGCTCGGGGTGCGGGTTGCCGTGGCTGTGGCGGTGAGTGTTGCGGTGCGGCTTGCTGTCCTCGTTGGTGTCGTGGTTGGCGTTAGGGTCGCGGTGCGCGTGGGGGTAGCCGTGGGGGTGTCGGTGAAAGTGCGTGTGGGGCTGTGTGTCGAGGTGGAAGTGAGTGTGGGTGTCTGCGTTCGCGTGCGGCTTGGGCTGACGGAGGGGGTGCAGGTTGGCGAGTGCGTAGGCGAACGGGTCGCGGTGGTTGTTGCCGTGTTGGTTGGCGAACGGGACGGAGTGTGGGTGGCCGTATAGCTAGGCGAGAAGGTTGCGGTTGCCGTGTTGGTTGGGCTTGGCGTAGCCGACGGGCTGCGCGTCGGCGTGCTTGCGGGAGTCGTAGGAGTGGTGGTGTGGCTGGCGGTGCTGGTCCAGCTCGCCGTCGCCGAGACGGTGCTACTTGCTTGAGGGGTCGGCGTGGGCGTGAAGGAATACGATGGGGACGCGCTCGCGGTGCTTGTTCTTGTGCTCGTGGCCGTGGGGGTTGCGGATAGGGTTTGCGTCGGAGTGACCGTCACCGTGTGTGAGTGCGTGAACGTGGCGCTGGGCGACGGAGTTGGGCTGGTGCTTGCGGTCACGCTCGGCGACGCCGTTAGCGTCGCAGTTTCTACCTGCGATGGCGTTGCCGAGAAGGTGGCCGCTGGAGAAGGTGGCGGCGCATAGGCAAGGCTCGCGACGACCACGACGATATCGGCGGCGCTACGCACGCCATCGCCGTTGGAGTCTGTCTGGGCGCAGGACGAAGGTGCAAACATGGCGTGCACGACCGCCGCGAGATCCTGCGTATCGACTCGCCCGTCGCAATTGGCGTCGGCACTGGCAGCATTCTGCTGAGCTACGGCTACTGGGGTGCCTGTCGCCATAACAGCGCTCACCACCAGCAACACTCCAATCAGGCGATGCCACCAACGAGACATAGGACAGCTTTACAAGAGTCCACTGCTTATCGATCCGGCAGGTACGGCAAAGGTTTTCACGTCCATTCCAGGAGATCGTCATTCCCGCGAAAGCCGGGATCTGGAGACGGCCCCAAAAGAAGGGGCCTTACCTCGTTCCCAGGCTCTGCCCTTAGCCTTACCCACAAATCGGCCGGCTGGACACCGACAGCAGAATGGAAAGGCAGCAAGGATCGGTGTCCTCTCCCGTGCATCTCCTCAGCGCGGGAGAGGGGAGGGTGAGGGCCCAATGTGTTGGCCCTACAGAAGTTAGGACAAGCGGGCGTCGCTTTCGTGCATCGGTACATCGCAGCGCTTTTCCGAGTACCCTCACCCTCCCCTCTCCCACGCGGAAAAATCGCGTGGGAGAGGACACCGTATGGCTGGCGATGGTGCTTTTTTCGACCGAGAAGCCTTTCGGGGTACCGGTGTCCAGCACCCCGATTTGTGGGTAACGTGAAGGGTAGAGCCTGGGAACGAGGTGTCGAGCAAGCGAAAGCGTGGCTTCGGACAAAATCGACAATCTCTTTCGCCCAGACAGGACAGTTGGCTGGCAATCGAGAGGGTGTGCCAGCATCTATCCACCGGAGCAAGAACCATTCGCACTGACGGGGCGCCTCGTGAGTAGCGAAGCGTATCGGAGGAGTTTCAGGCGCCGTCTCGAAGCGCGCGCTCGGTAGGAATCGGGCTAACCGGACCAGCATCTCGCCTAGGCCAGGTACGCCCGCTTCAGATCTTCGATCAGGTGCTCGACGGCAACTCGGCTCAGCTCTTCGGCGGTGAACCAACGCACGCCGCCGCGCCAGAACTGCCACCAGTTGAAGAGGTTCTCCGACAAGGCCTTCTGCTGCTGGTCGAATGAGCCTTGCCAGAGGACCTTGCCGGTTGCCACCGACACCAACTGTAGTTCGATACCGACCGCTGCTGCCTTGCGAGCACCGTACTCTGAACCCTCGCGTTCGATGTAGCGCGACACGACACCGCACAAGACAGCATCGGCCTTCACAGCTTTGCCGAGACCACGCGCTTGCTCGACCACATCGTCCTCGCGCGGCAAGCGGGTGAGGACTTGGGTCACCGTCAGGTCGGGCACAAAGTTCCATTCCGGAGCTGCGGCGAAGATGCCGTAGATGTGTGCCGTGATCGTACGCTCGGCACCGGGCACCACCTTTTGATTGTCGACGCCAGCAGCGCGACGGATCGGCAACACGGCGATGCGGTCCACAGCTTCCGGCAGCGGCTCCCCAGAGCGGAAGTAGCTGCATCCGGAAACGCCAACGGCGAGCCAGAGCAACCACAACCACAGCTTGTAGGTGTGGCTCTGTCGCCGCACGGAACTCGCTGCGTGCAGCCTAGACATCCAACTTGATCCCCAGCTCCTTGAGCTGGCGGGGCTCCACGGCGCTTGGCGCTTCCGTCATCAAGCACGTGGCGCGTTGGGTCTTGGGGAAAGCAATGACATCGCGCAGGGACGTGCCGCCACTCAACAGCATGGCCAGGCGGTCGAAACCAAAGGCGATGCCGCCGTGCGGAGGAGCACCGTAGGCCAGGCCATCGAGCAGAAAGCCGAACTTCTCGCGTGCCTCGGTCTCGCTGATGCCGAGCGTGGCAAACACACGCGACTGAATGTCCGGACGATGGATACGGACACTACCGCCGCCGAGTTCGGTGCCGTTGAGCACCACGTCGTAGGCAATCGACTTTACCGCTCCCGGGTCCGATTCCAGAAGGTGCAGATCCTCCTCGCGTGGCGAGGTAAACGGATGGTGCACGGCCGAGAAGCGTTTATCCTCGGGCGAGTACTCGACGAGGGGAAAGTCGGTTACCCAAACAAACGCGTAGGTGTTGGCGGGAATCATGCCGAGTTGATCGGCCAGCTTGAGGCGCAAGTGTGCCAACGAGTCGTTGACGATCTTGGGCGTGCTGGCCACGAACATCAGCAAGTCGCCGACTCCTGCGCCACAAGCCGTCTGGATGCTGCTGCGTTCTTCCTCGGTGAGGAACTTGGCGATCGGCGATTGCCAGCCGTCGGCTTGGATACGCACCCAAGCGACGCCCTTGGCTCCGTAGGGGGCGACGAGGTTGGGTAGATTGTCGAGGTCTTTACGCGACAAGCGATCGCCTTCCGGAAGGCGCAGCACTTTGACGATCCCCTTCTTATCGACCGCCTCGCGGAACACCTTGAAGCCAGAATTGCGTAGGATGTCGGTAACCTCGCACAGCTCCAAGCCGAAGCGCATGTCGGGGCGATCGATCCCGAAACGCCGAATGGCCTCATCGTAGGTGAGACGCGGAATCGGCCGCGGCACCGCAATGCCCTTCAACGCACACGCCGCCTCCAGCATGCCTTCGGTCACGGCCATCACGTCGTCCGCGGTTACGAACGACATCTCCATATCGATCTGTGTGAACTCCGGTTGGCGGTCGGCGCGCAAATCTTCGTCGCGAAAGCAACGAACGATTTGAAAGTAGCGATCAAACCCCGCCACCATGAGCAACTGCTTGAATAGCTGCGGCGACTGCGGCAGGGCAAAAAAGTTGCCGGGATTGACGCGGCTCGGCACCAGGTAGTCGCGCGCTCCTTCGGGAGTGCTGCGCGTCAACACCGGAGTTTCGACCTCGATGAAACCGGCGCCGTCCAGGTAATCGCGCACGGTCTTGGCCAGCCGATGACGGAACAAGAAGCGCTCTTGGATCTCCGGGCGGCGCAGGTCGAGGTAGCGGTAACGCAAGCGGGTGTTCTCGGCCACCTCGACGCTGCCATCGAGAGGAAAGGGAATCGCGCGCGAACGGCTCAACAACTTGGCCTCGGCCGCCAGGATTTCGATCTCGCCAGTGGCCAGGTTGGGATTGAGGGTTTCGCTGGGGCGCATCGAGACGACGCCGCGTACGGCGATCACGTACTCGCCGCGCATGTCCTGTGCGAGTGCAAAGGCCTTGTCGCCGCTCTCCGGATTGAACACGACCTGCACGATGCCACTGCGGTCACGCAAATCGACGAAGATCATTCCCCCGTGGTCGCGGCG
Source organism: uncultured Binatia bacterium (SeqCode) (assembly GCA_964528465.1). Classification (GTDB taxonomy): domain Bacteria; phylum Desulfobacterota; class Binatia; order HRBIN30; family HRBIN30; genus CAZGSN01. The sequence continues at coordinate 16,304 of CAZGSN010000375.1, read as the reverse complement.
GGTATCCACCCAACCCATCACCGTAACTTGACGCCCGGTGTCGCTGGCACGCAGCTCCCCGCAGTACAAGCTGCGCTTCCAATCACCCAAACTTTCCACTGTTACGCACTCCGCTCTTCCGGTTGATCTGTCAGTTGTGCCAGCGCTGCGCGCAAGGCCGCAGCCGCGGTGCTCAGGTCGAGAGCACAGGCAAAATCGCGCTTGCCAATCATGTCGCGCACCGTCCACGCTCGCGCTGCCAGCTCCGCCTCGCCAAGGATGAGCACATAGGCAGCCCTCGTCTTGTCGGCGTAGCGCATTTGGCTCTTCAAGCTCTTGCCGCCGCTGGCCATGGCAACGCGCACACCGCCTTGCCGCCAGCGATGTGCCACGTGCATAGCTTCGGCTTCTGCCGCTTCCCCCATCGGTGCCCAGAAGACTTCCGGCGGCGGCGACGACGGCACTGCCTCTTCGCGCATCGACAGCAGCAAGCGCTCGACGCCGAGGGCAAAGCCGATGCCGGGAGCATCGGGACCACCGAGTTCCTTCACCAGGCTGTCGTACCGCCCGCCGCCACCTACTGCTCCTTGCGCGCCCAAGCCGGCTGCAGAAACCTCGAAGGCTGTACGGCAGTAATAATCGAGACCACGCACCATACGCGGGTGCAGGTCGACAGCCACATCTTCACGCGCCAGCACTTGGCGCACGCGATCGAAATGGCCTCGGCAGGGATCACACAAGTGATCCAGCATGACCGGGGCCTCGGCAGTTACGGCGTTGCATTCGGGGATCTTGCAATCGAGCAGGCGCAGAGGATTGGTCTCCAGACGGCGTTGGCAGTTGTCACACAGCGCTGCGCGACGGCTTTCGCCGAAGTCTTTTAGTATCGCTCGGTAGGCAGGCCGACAGTTGGCGTCGCCAAGGGAGTTGAGCTGAATGCGCGGCTCACGCACGGCAAAGGCGGTGAGCAAGTCGTGCAGAAGCAAGATGACCTCCGCATCGACAGCGGCATCGTCGCGTCCGAGAACCTCGCAACCGATCTGGGTGAACTGGCGCAGGCGACCTTTTTGCGGCCGCTCGCGGCGAAACATCGGGCCCATGTAGAAGAGCTTGGACACCGGCTCCGTCTGCTGGAGAGCATGCTCGACATAGGCGCGCACGACCGAGGCGGTACCCTCGGGCCGCAGGGTCAGCAGCGTACCGTCACGATCTTCGAAGGTGTACATCTCCTTCTCAACGATATCGGTGCTGGCCCCGATCGAACGCTGAAACAGGTCGGCGCGCTCCACAATCGGAATGCGCAACTCGCTGAAGCCATAATTCGAGAAGATCTGTCGCCCCTGTTGTTCGAGCCATGCCCAGCGCACGCTGTCGTGGGGAAGGACGTCGTGGAATCCTTTAACAGAGGCAATTTTCATGGGTTTTGAGCTTGCGCCTAAGGGAGGCAGCAGGTATCAGAGGCCCCTATCCGAGTCAACGAAGCGCCTTCGGCTGATGGTCCACAAACGTGGCGATGCCCGCATACCCTGCACGCTCTAAGGAGCCGGCTCCGTGGGGGGGGCCGCGTCGAAAGGCTGCGTACACGGCGATAGTTGTCTTGCTTTTCTTCCTCTGTGTGGGCACCAGTGTCCGCGCGCAGGAATGTTGTCAATGTGACGTCGCGGTGTGTGCACCGCCGCCGATGCCGGGGGACTGCGTAGAAGAGGTGAGCGGCTGCACCTATGTTGCTGATGCCGTGTGTGATGGGATGTCGGGCGTTTGCATTACCGTGACTCCAGCGCCCTCGCCCACCCCTACCCAAACTCCCACCCGAACAACAACCTTTACGGCAACACAAACGCCGACCAGCACGGCGACACCGACCCAAACGGGGACGCCTACTGCCACGGCGACAGCCACCGCTACGGCTACGGAAACTCCCTCTGCGACCGCGAGTGCCACCCCTTCCCAGACTCCATCGGACACGCCAACAGACACACCGACAGCGACCCCGACCCCGACGTCCACGGCGACACGCACAGCGACGCGTACACGCACCGAGACTCCTTCAAGGACACCCACGCGCACCGCCACCTCGACAGCCACCGAAACTCCCACCGACACCGCAACCCCAAGCGCCACGCCCACCGACACCGCAACCCCAACGCTCACTGCCACCAGCACAGCAACCCATACGGCAACAGAATCGCCCACGCGCACACCAACCCAGACCGCTACCCGCACACCAACGGCGACTCACACCCCAACGCGCACGCAAACTTTTACCCGCACGCCGACGCGTACCTTCACGCACACGCCAACCGATACACCGACAGACACGCCGACGGAGACGCCGACGGAGACTCCTACTGCTACCGCAACTTCGACACCCTCGGTCACCGCCACCAACACGGCAACTGCGACGCCGAGCCATACGCCGACACGTACCGCAACGTCCACGCGAACCGAAACACCGACGCGCACCCCAACAGCGACCGTCACAGCAACCCCGACCCAAACACCGGGGGCAAATGACTGTTGTCAGTGTCCCTTGCCGGCTTGTGGGCCGGTGGTGGGCGGCGCCTGCTCGGCCGGCTGTGCCCCGGTATTCGGCGCCGTGTGCGGGGGAGCTGTAAGTGGCGGCCGCTGCATTACTCTCACTCCGACACCCACTCGCACTCCAACCTTTACGCCTACACCCACACCGGGGGACAACGATTGCTGCCAATGCGGCCTGCCATCATGTGGTCCACCCATTGCCGGCACTTGTGGCGGCGGCTGCCTTCCGGTGTTCAATGCCAATTGTTCGGGTACTTCGGGATTCTGCGTTGCCTTCACACCGACGGTAACACCCACAGCCACCTCGACGCCCACGCCGCTGCCGCCAAGCCCGACGCCCACCCCGACCTCCCCGTTCGAGCTATCGGGTCCAAACTGCGCAGGTCTCGGACCTAGCGGCATGGGAGATGCTCAGCCCAGTAACGGGCGCTTCGGCTGCGACGAATCGTTCTTGTGCGCGAGAGAGAATGATGGCGATGCTTCCTATGTATTCAGCTCGTTCACTCAATTCGGACCTCGTATCGACATCTACGCCCTCGATAACGTCGTGCCACGACCACAAGCCATCACCAAGGTTTCCACTTACCTTGTCAGCCGTTCCGTCAACGGCGTTCAAGGAACCACGGCCACGGCACAACTCAAGGTATTTGGCTTTGCGACTCTGTATGGCGGCGCCACCCTACCGCTGAATCAGACCTATCAGCGCATCACTAGGGTCTATGATTTCAACCCGGCTACCGGTGCTCCTTGGCAATGGAACGAAATCGACGGCCTGCAGATCGGTATGCGCCACTTCGTCCCTTCCGGTGATGAAGCACGCACCACTCAGGTGTACGTGGAGGTGTGCTGGGTCGCTCCCACCTCGACACCGACCCTGACCCCAAGCCGAACACCAACGCGAACCATCACCCCAACCATTACGTTGTCGCCATCCCCGACATCGAGCCCAACACCAACCGAAGCGATCACTTCTACGCCAACCCCGAGCCCGACGGTGACGGAAACACCGACACGGACCGGATCGCCAACGCGCACCGGAACCGTCACGCGTACTCCGAGTGTCACCCGCACGTTCACACGCTCTGCGACACCGACAAGGACCGAAACACCGACAAGGACGGTATCGTTCACGGTAACCATCTCCCCTACCGTGACTCCCATTCCACCACCCTCGTTCACGGCAACCGTGTCGGCCACACCAACAACTTCAGGTACGCCGACGCCCACGGGCACGATCACGCCAACGATTCCTCCCACCCCGACGTTCACGCCTTCTCCTTCGCCAACATCGACCGCAACGCGTAGCCGTACTCCAACCATCACCGGCACGCCGCCTACAGCGACACCTACACCGCGACCCTTGATTCAGTACCTCTTTGCCAGTGGCTTCAACCAAAGCGGTTGTGCCTTCGATCGTGCCTCGGCTCTGGGCTTTTCCAGTGCCACCCGATCTTTTGCCAATCTGGTTACCGACGATGCGGAGGTTGCCCGCGGCTTGCGCAAGTCTGTCTACGTGGCGCAAGACATGTCGCCCACGGAATATGCTCAGTTGCGCACAATGGCCAAGCCGGGTGGGTTCATGGATACATTCGCGGCTACCGGTGGCGTCGTGGTCATGAATATCGCCGGGCGTACCGGCGAGCAGCTCGAGGTCGCACCCGGTGGGGTCGGCTTCACACCCACCACTCTACGTGAGCAACAGATTATCGAGATGCCCGATCATCCGTTTTTCCTGGGGGACGGCTTCGCCGGTCGGCGTTTGACGACTGGTGATTTCGACAACTGGGGGGCCACCAGTTACGGCGTGCTCGTCGGGCTACCGGAATCCGCCACTCTCTTGCTCAGTAGTGTCGATGGTCCGACGATGGCTGAGTACGTACACGGGGAGGGGCGTATCCTCGTTAGTACCCTAGGATTCTGCTGGAATGGCCATCCTCGCTCCGATGGGGCAGCCATGGAGAATCTGCTTCGTTACGGCAGGGCCTATGAGGGCTCGGCGCAAACTCCTGCGCCGACAGTGACCCCAACCGGATCCCCCACCGCAACGCCGACGCGCACACCATCTGCCTCTCCAACCCGCACCCGCACTCCGACGCCCACCCGTACCCGCACAGTCACACCAACGGTGAATTACCTGCCGGGCGATGTCGACCAAGACGGCCGCGTTACGCGCTCCGACCTCGACTTCCTACTCGAAGCCCTTTTTATGGAAGATCCACCACGCGAAGCCGACGTTCACATTGACGGCGTCGTAAACGCTGCCGACGTTAGCCGATTTCTGGAATTGCTCGGCTCCGAGTAACGCGGCTCGCTTATCTTCAGCTCGTTCTTACGAGCCTGGATATTTCCTCATAGCCTCATAGGCATGATCACGCAGACGTAATCCGCATCCTCGTCGTAGCGAATCAGCCCTGGGCTGATTTCATCGTTGAATCCGATTTCTACTTTGCCTGTCTGCGGCAGGATTCCGAGAACATCGAGTAGATACTTGGCATTGAAACCGATTTCGAAGCGATCGCCTGCAAACTCGACATCGATCTCATCACTGGCCTCCCCCAGATCGGGGTTGATCGAGGAAACCTCCAGGATGCCTTTGTCGATGCTCATCTTTACACCGCGGGTTCTCTCGCTCGACACAATCGACACCCGGCGCAGTGCAGCAAGCATAGGCTCGGCAGCCGTGCGCATCTTTCTCGATGACTTCTCGGGAACCACTTGCGTGTAGTCGGGGAACTCTCCCTCCACCAAACGCATCGACAGTTCCACGTCGGCGCGAGTTACATGCGCTACCCCCGCATTTACCGTAATCTCAACCACCTCTTCCTGGTTGCCGCCTTCGAGAACCTTGAGGATCTCGGCTACCCCTTTGCGCGGAATGATCACGCTCTCTCCGCCTTTCGAGCTATCGACATCGCGCGTGATCATACTCAGACGATGACCGTCGGTCGCTACCAATCGTAGCTTTCCGGGATCACGCCTCTCGAGGAAAATCCCACTGAGGTTAGGTCGCGTTTCGTCGACCGAAACGGCAAACACCGTGCGCTCGATCATCAGCTTCAGCGTCGCCGCGCCGACCTTGACCACTTGCGGGTCTGTCTGCGCGGTTGGCATGGCAGGAAATTCCTTGGGATCCAAACCAACAATCTTGAATCGTGATTTGCCCGCCGAGATTTCGATCCAGTTGTTGTCGAGAGATCGAATCGTAAGGCTACCCTCCGGACACTCACGAACGATCTCGTAGAGCTTGCGAGCTCCGGTGGTGAGCGCTCCCTTCCTCTGCACCTTTGCCGTGCATCGGCGGCGTACACCAACCTCTTGATCGGTGGCCGCAATGCTGACGCCATCCCCCACCGATTCAAACAAGACGTTAGCCAGAATTGGAATCGTGGTGCGACGTTCCACGATCCCCTGGGTGAGGTACAAACCTTGAAGCAGCTCGCTGCGTTCGATCACGAATTCCATGTGCGGAATCTCCCCTTACTCTTACTCTTAGGTTTCAATAGAAAAACAGAAGTAGCAGTAGGTCCTGTGGAAATGTGGATAGCCGCGCCAGCAGCGATCGATCGGCGATTTCTGGTGGGGACAAAGGACTGGATCGATCCCCAGATTTTGATTCCGGGAAGTCTGAAGGCCAAAATATCCACAACTGCTCGCATGCTATCCACAGCTTATCCCTGACTTTCTAACATCCGCCTTAGTCGTTCAACGGTTGCTTCAAAGGTTGGGTCATCCTTCATGCGTTGATCCACAACCTGTGCCGCGTGGATTACCGTAGAATGATCCCGTCCTCCGAAACGATCACCAATGGCCGGAAAAGACGCATCGGTGTAGCGGCGGCAGAGGTACATAGCCACTTGCCGGGGCACGGTGATGGTCCGTGTTCGCTTCTTCGAACGCATATCGGAAGGGCGGATACGGAAGTAGTCGCAGACTACCTTTTGGATAGAGTCGATGGTGATCGTGGACTTCCGTTCTTGCAGGATGCTTTGCAAGACTTGGCGGGCGAAGTCTACGGTGATGTCGCACTTGTTCAGGGACGCAAAGGCTCCTAGGCGCGTCAGCGAGCCTTCGAGTTCGCGAACGTTGGAGTCGATGTTGGTGGCCAAGAACACCGCAACATCTTGCGGCAGCTCGATTTGCTCGGCCTCCGCCTTTTTCTGGACGATGGCAATGCGTGTCTCGATATCGGGCGGCTGGATATCGGCGATCAGTCCCCATTCGAAGCGGTTGCGCAGGCGCTCTTCCAAGTCGGGAATTTCCTTGGGAAACTTGTCCGACGTTAGCACGATCTGGCGGCGGCTCTCATAGAGGGAATTGAAGGTATGGAAAAACTCCTCCTGCGTGCGCTCTCTACCGGCCAGATATTGGGCGTCATCCAGGATGAGTACGTCGACGCGCCGGAAGCGGTTCTTGAATTCGTCCATCCGATCCCGTTTTAGAGCCGCGATCAGCTCATTCATGAACGATTCAGCCGACAGGTAAACGATGCGCTTGTCGGGTTCTCGATCAAGGATTTGATGGCCAATCGCGTTCACCAAGTGTGTCTTGCCGAGTCCAACGCCACCGTAGAGGAAAAGCGGGTTGTAGTGGTTGCCGGGAAGGTTGGCGACCGCCTTAGAGGCGGCGTGGGCAAACTGGTTGCTCGAGCCAACGACGAAGTTCCCAAACGTGTACTTGGCAATCAGGCTCGACGGGCGGCGAGGCTTGCTGACCGATGGTATGGGTGCACTCGTGGTAAGAGGAAAAAGTTCTTGCTGAGCGGCGCTAGGTGGCTGCAGTAGAACTCGGACCGCCACACCTGCCGCTTGCGAGACTTCCTCTTCGATCAATGACAAGTAGCGCTCGCTGATCAACTCCAGCGCTAGCCTGTGCGGCGCCTCGACCAGGAGATTGTGATCCTTAATGGCGAGTGGGCGCAGACGCTTGATCAAACCCTCATAGTCTTTGGGCTCGATCCGATTCTGCAGCTTATCAATGGCCTCTCGCCACGCCTGATCCATCACCTATCCACAAAGGCAAACGCGCCAAAAAATCAATGTATATTGACAGCTTGCGCCAACGAAGCCGGAGCTATCCACAGGTTTTCCACGAACGCCCACACGATCTTGTCCACCATGGTGATCGAGGAGACGCGCACGTCTACCCGGTTTCGCCAGGTGGTGCAATCGCGAGTCGGCGCGTATGCCAAGGACGAGCGGCCCGCGTACCGGACGGTGCGCCGGGGTTGCGGCCAAGAGACAGAGCTACGTGTCCATAGACTGCGACATGGCGCAGGACTGCGCCGCCCGTTAGCCACGTTGCTCCAGCCGTAGAATGGCAGGCCAGGGCTGTGGTAGTTGGCCTGAAAATCGCTCTACATGGCTCACAACAAGGAGCGTGCAATGCGGGTAATCGATTGGCGTGATTCTTTGGCGATGTTTCCCATACGGTGGCGTCATGCAGTGAACGTTTGGAAACGGCGGCGGGCCTTTCTTGGGCTCGATGTGGGGGTGGAGAGCGTCCGGCTGGTGGAGATGATGGAGTCCGATGGGAAACTTCAAATCACCCACGTCGACGAAACAGCGGTGAACGGGGCCGCCATGTTGGCACCGGCGCTGATCCGTCTGCTCCGCGACAACAGCCCGCATACGGCTCTCGTGGCAACGGCGGTGCCCGGTGCGGATGTGATCTCGAAGAGAATCGTAGTTGGTCTGGCTGCAGACGGAGACTTCGATGGCGCCATCCACGCGGCTGCTGCTGAGGCAATCCCGGAAGACTTGGCTAACGTCAACTTGGACTATCAAGTCCTCGGTACCATCGACGGCGGACGCAAGATCGAAGTCCTGCTGGTGGCGGCGCGCAAAGAAATCGTCGCCGCCCGCGTTGCTACCCTGCGTAGTAGCGGACTCAAACCCATGGTGATCGATGTCGATAGCTTTGCGCTCGGCAATGCCTTCGAAGCCAACTACGACCTGCCGTTGCCCAGTACCGCGGTGCTACTCCACATCGCAGAACAACGCGTGGCTATGAATGTGGTGCAAGGAGGTCGTTCGCTGTTGGCGGTGGATGTCCCCCTTGCGGCCACTGGCGACCAAGTTGCTGGACCTAGCGAGCTTGCGGAGCTTGTCGATGAGGTCCACCACGCCATCAGCTTTTATTGGCCGTTGGACAACGCCGCCACCAACCTCGTCTATGTGAGCGGCAATGTAGGGCTCCTGCCTTCCCTGCAACAGCACTTGAGCGAACGCCTGCGTACCCCGGTCGCCATTCACAACCCATTTGCACGTCTACCCTTGCGAGAGGCGATAGATTCGCCGGAGTTGCGCGCTCGGGCACCCCAGTTCGCCATAGCCGTAGGGCTGGCGCTACGCGGATTCGGTGAATCATGACGCTACTCAATCTGTTGCAGCGGAGCAGCCCACCAGCGACAGGTACCCATCCGGCGGCTCTGTTCCTGCTACCGGCGCTTCTGGTGCTGCTTGGCTTCGTGCATGGATGGCAGGCACACGGTGAAGCACGTTTGACCCAGAACCTGAACCGACTGCAAGAACAGTCGCAACAAATAGCGCGGCGAGCGGACGCGGCTCGGCAACGGGAAAGCGCCTGCGCCGAACTCTCCACACGACATGGGCTCATCGACAAGTTGGAACGGAGACGCGTGCTAACACGGAAACGCCTGACGGCCGTTGTCGATGAAGTGGCGGACGGCATGTGGATCGTGGAGGTGTCACAGTCTCCGACACAGATCTCTTTACGCGGCGTGTCTGCTTCCGCAGAGGAGGTTTCCCAATTCCTTGCCGGCCTAGAAGCACACCCAGAGCTTGGCCGTCTTCAGCATCTCGATGTCTCGCGCGCCTCTGGCGAAGGGCCACCACAGGCAGCAATCTTCACGTTCACTGCCCGTACGCAGCTCTCGGAAACTCCTCTGAACAGTGCCGAAGAGGGAGGAAACGACGCGCCGCCAGGTAATCCTTCCGCATGATCCGGGCGTATGCGCTTCTGGCGACAACAGGCGAAGCGTCAGCCGTTCAACCATGGGCAAGCGGTAGGGATCGCGGCTGCGGTTGTCGTGTCAGCCTACCTGGCTTTGTTGTACTTGCCGCGGCGCGCGGCCATGCAAGAGCTGGCTCGGCAATGTACGCAGCTCGAGAGCATCGCCGCGGCACAGAACTCTAGCTTGAAGGAGCCTGAACTCGTGGACACGCATCTGCAAGGTATCCTCGATGCGGAGCGTGCTCTCCCGGAGTCCGACAACGCAGCCGAGCTGCTGACCACATTGACTCACATGACCCGCGCCGCCGGCCTACGCTTGCACCAGGCTGAACGCCGGCACGACACGGGCGACCGCCCTGTGTCGGCGGTGGTAATCGCGCTCACCGTTCACGGTGAATTTGCGCAGGTGATGGAGCTTCTGGCCGCCATCGAGAACCTTCGCCGCATTGTGGAAGTCCGCAGTTTGACTCTAAAGGCCGGTGCCAAGGAAGTCCGCGACGAAGACGACGGGCGCCTTTGGGCAGACGGCCCGGCCACAGTTCAAGCCCGCATGGAGCTATGGGCCTATCGCTGGACGCCCCATCTGGCAGCACCCAGCAACGTACGGCACCCACAAATCGCGCCGATCGACGCCGGCGTAGGCACTGAGCCATGAGCCGGCGTGCCGCGTTCCGCCTAGCCATAGCGGCGATAGTTGCCCTAGCCGGTACGGTAGCCGCGGAAGACCGCCCCGTTTCCTGGCGACGAGATCCTTTTCATCGCGTGGCGCAACCGGCGAAATCCGTTGAGAGCCCTCTGCAAGGCCTCTCCCTCGCGCAGCTTTCTCTGGCCGCAGTCCTGTGGGGAGAGGTGATCGAACCACGCGCGCTGCTGCAGGACGCCGAAGGCACCGGCTTCATCGTTACCACTGGTACCAGGGTTGGTATGGAGGGCGGAACGGTTAGCGCCATCGAGCCCGGTCGCGTGGTTATCGCCTCGCCAGACCCCGCTTCCGACCACACGCGACACGTCATCCTAGAGTTATTCCCGAAAGCTGTGGTCTCCCGGGAGGAGCGAAAACGATGACCAAGTATTGCGCTGCCTGGATACTCCTGGTGATGGGTTGCGCCGCCGCTGGTGGTCCGCACAAGACATCTGTCGGCGCGCGCACCGCCAAGGAAGCTGAGGCTCCAGCCTTGGTCTCCGAGGAGGCCGGCGAGCAAGTTGTCTCTGCCCAAGAGCCCAACCCACCGACGACCGCATCGAGAAGGCAAGAGACGTTTCGGGAGAAGAAAGGCTCCATGCAAGCGCCGCAAGTCTCTCCGCGCATCTCTCTGGACTTGAAGGATGCTGACATCCGCAACGTGCTGCGCCTGATCGCCGAAGTGGCCAAGGTCAACATCACCGCTACCGACGAGGTGCAAGGGCGCCTGACTCTGAAACTGTTTGACGTGCCGTGGGAACAAGCGTTGGCCATCATTCTACGCAGCGCCGGCCTCGACAGTCAGCACGAAGGTTCGTTTCTGCGCGTCTCAACGCTCAAGCGCTGGCGCGAAGAGCGCGAGGAGCAGCAGAAGGCGCAGCTTGCAGAGGCGGCTCTCGAGCCCCTGGAGACGGCGTACTTTCATCTGGACTATGCCAAGGCCGAACGCCTTGCCGAGATCATCGGGGCTCAGGGTTCTCCTACTAGTCAGGTCGATATGCCGATAGCCATCGGCAATCGTGGAGTGCTCAGCGCCCGCGGCTCAGCCTTCGTCGACGAGGTCTCCAACACCTTGGTGGTGCGCGACGTGGCAGCGGGTGTTGTTGCTGCGCGCGACCTGGTGCGCGAACTCGACGTGCGCACGCGACAGGTGCTTATCGAATCGCACATCGTGGAAACGACCTCGGACCTCGGTCGCGACTTGGGAATCCAATGGGGGTACAGTTACCAACGTACGCTGGCCAACGGCCACCCGACCGGCAGTACCTTTCCGCATGAGATCCAAGTGGCGGGATCGCCGCAGGCCAATCCGACTTCTACCGTTCCGCTCATCAGCGATTTCCCCGCCGCGCACGTTGTACCAGGTATGGGGAGCGCCGTGGGCATGGTCCTCACCGGAGTGGACGGGGTTCATAATTTGGAGATGCGACTAACAGCGCTCGAGCGCGAGGGCCGCGCCAAAATCATTTCAAGGCCGAGAGTGGTGACGCTCGACAACGTCGCGGCGACCATCAAGAGCTTGACGGTGCTTCGCGTGAAGCTGCCTTCGTCCGGTCCGGTTGTGCAGACAGGCTCTGGAAGCTCGGTACCGAGTACGGCCGCCACAGAGAAGATTGAAACCGGAATCGTTTTGGTAGTCACACCGCAAGTCTCCACGGATGGCTTTGTGACGCTGGATCTTTTTGCCAAGTCTAGCCAAGCGGATTTCACTCGCACCGTGGACGACATTCCCACCGAGATCAGCCGTGAAGCCAGCTCGCATGTTCTTGTTCGCGACGGCGAAACAGTGGTGCTGGGAGGAATCTACCGCGAGAGCACGGTCGACCAAAGCAGCGGCGTGCCGTATCTACGAGCGATCCCCGGGCTCGGATGGCTGTTTCGCAACCAGGGGCACGAAAACCGGCGAGAAGACCTCCTGGTATTTCTCACCCCCCACATCCTCGACCCGGCCCGCCTCGCAGTACGCTCTCAGAGTGAACTATCGGTGGTGCGCGTGGGGCACGATGCGCCAGCGGCGCTCCCAAGCACCCAGGCCGACAGGTTCGATGCAATGGGCGCCGGACGAAGGTGAGCACGCGTCGAGAGCGGTTGTTGCCTCTGCGGGCAAACAAGCATACTTCGGCCGCATGGACACAAGCTGGACGGATTCCTTCTTTCGCAATCGTCGTGTCGCTGTGCTGGCGATCCCTCGCGGGGAGCGTTCGCCGCTAACCACGCCGATTTGGTACGACTACGATGGTAGTTGCTTTCGTATTCAGGTCGCAGCCGACAGCGCCAAGGCGAAGCTACTGGCAAAAAAGCCGAGCACCCCGGTTTCCCTCACCATTCAAAGCGAGGTACCGCCCTATCGTTACGTGGTCGTACACGGGCAAGCCGAGCTGCGGCCCGGCGAGCAGGAGGGTCTGCGCCGTCGCCTCGCCCGTCGCTACTTCGGGCGCATCGGTGGGGATCTTTACGTCGCCGGCGAAGAGAAGCGCGGCATCGACGAAAAATCCCTGCGCGTGATCGAGATTCGTGCGCAGCGCCTGAGCGCTCACGACTTCGGACCCGAAGCCGGGCTCAGCGGGCGCCTGTACTTTGCCATCTACCGATGGCTGCGGCCCGTTCCTGCCTGATTCGATCCGTAGCGGACAAGGCATCCATAGAGGCTCTGTCGACGGCTTTGCGGCATGCCCTGTTTGCGGGCGCGGCTCAGGGTAGCGACTGCGGGTGCTTGCGGATATAAGGCGCGCGATGCGTTTAGGTCCAAGTTCGGGGGCTGCGCCGGCTTCGTTGCGTGTGGTGGTCACGGGCGGTGCTGGTTTTGTCGGCTCCAACCTGGTGCGTGCCTTGGTTACGCAAGGGCATGAGGTAACCGTTGTCGACAATCTGGCCTCGACCTGGTCCTTACATTTGCTCGATGATGTTGCCGATCGTATCCAATTCGTACACGGCGATGTTCGTCTCGCGGAGGATCTCGAACGCCTCGGCAGCGGGCCGTTTGATCGCGTCTATCACCTAGCTGCCTCCTTCGCGAATGAGCTGTCGATGGAGTACCCGACCATCGACATGCGCTCGAACATCGAGGGAACGCTCAACGTGCTCGCCATGGCACGACGCAGCGGATGTGGCTTGTTTGTGTACAGCGGATCCTCATCTTCGTATGGAGATGTCGCTGTGCCATTTGCGGAAGACGCGCCGACCCGGCCCTACACACCGTACGCGATCAGCAAGCAGGTAGGTGAGACCTACGTGCGGGCTTCCGGTCTGCCCTACGCGATCTTTCGTTTGTTCAATGTCTACGGGCCTGGGGATCCGCCGGGCCGCTATCGCAACGCCGTTCCCAACATGATGCGTGCTCTGGATGCACCGGATGGACATATTCGCATTTTTGGCCAGCAGGCGACCCGGGATTTCACCTACGTCGACGAAGTGGTTCGCGTTCTGCTCGATGCGCAGCTTGCCCTAGGCCAAGTCGTCAACGTGGGGACTGGCCGAGAGACCCCGATCCTTGAACTCGCGCAACAGATCTTGCGTCTCTTTCATCTCCCGGATGGGTGCATCCGCGTTGAGGAGCCGCGCTCCTGGGATCGGGTCACGCGTCGCTGCGCCTCAGTGGATCGCCTGCAATCGCTGTTCGGCTGGGTACCGTCGATGCCGCTAGCGGAGGGCTTGCGCCAGGCTGCCACATGGATGCATGCCAACAAGCTCATCGCGCGGAAGCCCGCATGAGATTACCCGAACGCATTCTTTTTGTCGGTGCCCACTGCGACGATATTGAGCTTATTGCCGGCGGCCTGTTGGCCCGCGCGAGCTGGTCGCGTCACCGCGTCGGCGTGCTGGTCTTTAGCGATCACCGGGGTGTTCTCGACGACGCCGGGGCGGCGCAAGCCCGTCGCGAGTTTCTTGGCAATCTTGCGTGGCTGCGGGAACAGTCGGGCAATCCGATTATGGATCACTCGACGACAATGCTCTCCGCTTGCCGGGGTGCTTTCCAGTCGGAGCGCGGTCTTCTCTACGCCGCCATGGAAAGCTTGCGGAATGACTACGACCTGGTTGTCACGCACCATCCAGCCGACACCAACCAGGACCACCAGCAGGTAGCGGCAGAGGCGGCTCGGGTTTTCAAAGCCCATGCAACATTGCTTGGCGGGGAGTTCCCCAACAACGATATCGGCGGCTTTACGCCGCATGTTTATGTTGCGTTGTCGGCGGCAGAGGTGGACGCCAAGGCTCGTATGGTCGCCAATTATCATTCCCAGAATTTCGGCGGCCGGCCGTATCTCGATGGCCAAGTGGTGCGGGCGTTGTTGCAGGTGCGTGGAGCCCAGGTCCGTGAAGCCGCGGCCGAAGCATTTCAGATTGTCGGGCGCGTTGTGGTACGAGCCGGGGCATGAGCCAAGAACCTTCTTCGGCACGCACGAATCCTAGCGTGACTGTGCTGGTTGCCGCCTACAACGAGGCACCGGTAATCGGGAACATCGTACGCGACGCCTTGAACACGCTTCCCCAGGGTGAGGTTGTCGTCATCGACGACGGCTCGTCCGATGGTACCGATAGCGTCGCTGCTGCGGCTGGAGCTCGCGTGTTGCGCTTGCCGGCCAATGGCGGCAAGGGAGCTGCGATTCGCCGCGGGCTAGACGAAGTGCTGGGAGAAATCGTTGTCTTGATCGACGGCGACGGGCAGGACGATCCAGGTGAGATCCCACAGCTCCTTGCAGCTCTGCGCCCCGATGTCGACTTGGTGGTCGGCTCGCGCTTCCTCGGCTTCTTCGAACCGGGGGCGATCACTCCCGTCAACCACTGGGGCAATCGTTTTCTCACCTCGGTGATCAATGTTCTCTTCGGCGCGGCGCTCACCGATACACAGGCGGGCTTCAAAGCGATCCGCACCCAGACTCTCAAACAGATCCGCTTGAGCGCACAGTACTTCGACATCGAGGTGGATCTCTTACTCGGTGTGCTCAAAAGCGGCGGCCGTGTGTTGGAAATTCCCGTACGCCGCGCGCCACGCCACCATGGGAAAAGCCGCCTACACAGTTTCCTGGACGGTAGTCGTATCCTCAAACGGATCTTGGTGCGGCGCTTCTCCTGACGGTTCCCCATTCGTTTCCTTACCTTTTGCCGCGGCAGATTTTGTAGCGACAACCGTGTTCGCCGGAGCCGAAGGGATGAATTCTCCTTCGCTGGCTTGGTTCGAAAGTTTTCGGTAAGGCTTGCGCTATGCCGGCAGTGTCTTCTTCCCGTGGCTTGCAGGGCCTGCGAGTGGTTTGTTTTGAGAGTCGCCGCGCGGTGGAGATTGCCGAATTGGTACGTCGCCAGGGGGGCGAGCCCCTATCGGCACCGGCCATGCGCGAGGTACCTCTCAGCGAGAACGCGCACGTCTTTGATTACTTGGGGCAGCTAGAAGCAGGCAGGATCGATGTCGTAATCCTGATGACCGGCGTCGGGTTACGAGCGCTCGTCGAGGTTGCCGTCACACAATGGCCGCTAGCACGTGTGACCGAGGCGCTACGCCGAACACAGCTTGTGGCACGCGGGCCCAAGCCGGTGGCGGCTCTACGCGAGCTTGGCTTGCAAGCGCAGCTCGTGGTCCCTGAGCCTAACACCTGGAGGGAGGTCGTCGCAGCCTTAGATGAAAGACTCTCCGTCACCGGCAAGCATGTCGTGGTGCAAGAGTACGGCGTGAGCAACGCGGCGCTTATCGATGCTTTGCGAACTCGCGCCGCAACCGTCATGCCCGTCGCTATCTATCGTTGGGCTCTACCCGAGGATCTCGAGCCTCTGCGCCAGGCTATCGCCGCGATCTTGGCAGGCCGTGTAGAAGTGGCCGTGTTCACCAGCGCTACGCAGGTGCGGCACGTGTTCGAGGTCATGGCGGCAGACCGAGACCGCTTACGTGCCGCCTTGCGTGCCATGGTGGTGGCTTCCATCGGACCCGTGTGCACCGAAGCCCTCCAAGACGAAGGCGTCGAGCCCGACATCCAACCCGCCCACGGCAAGATGGGCCACTTGATTGCCGCCGTTGCCCAACAGGCGCCGGCGGCGTTGGCAGCAAAGCGTCCGTCGCCTCCATAGGCCACCCCGGCTTTGCCCGCCAAATCGCTTGGGCGGTTACTCCGGCTCATGTGCCGCGGGGGCGCGGCGTCTCCAT
>CAZGSN010000374.1:0-3599 GCA_964528465.1 uncultured Binatia bacterium (SeqCode) | reverse complement strand
CCTGTCGCGCTCGATAGTCTCGAAGAGATAAGTCTCGGGACCGTCTTTGCCTTCGCCGGAGCACGCAGCCAAACCCAGTGCGAACGAGAGCACGATTAGGCGGAGGTGGAAGAAAGAGTGTCTTGGTATGAACCCGAAAGCAAGAAGAACAGAATCAACAGGAGGCAACGGAGAATATCTATGCAGTTTCTCTAAGTCCTTCCTTTGTTCCCTCCGTTGGCTCCTGTTCAACTGTTCCCTTCGTTGGCTCCTGTTCAACTCTTGTCGTGGTTCGGGCCAAAGTCCGGGCTGAAACATCCGTGCTTGCAATGACGGTGTTCCGGAGGAACGCATGTCCACGTCAGCCGCCGATCTGGTACATGTGCCGCGCTTCTGTCGACAGGCCTTGCTTGAGTTGGTGGCCGGTCGGCTTGTACTGGACAGCGCGTAGCAGCAGCTTGCCGACTTCTTCGTCAGCAGAGTCTCCGCGCAAGGCCTTACGCAGATCCATCTCGTCGTCACGCAAGAGACACAGGTGGAACTTTCCGTCGGCGGTTAAGCGCATGCGGTTGCAGTTGCCGCAGTAGGGCTGGCTCACAGGACAAATCAGGCCAATGATACCGGCGGAGTCCGCAAGGCGGAAATTTTGCGACTCATCGGCGGGATGTTGATCTGGGAGAAGCGTCATGGCGCCCAACGCAGCCTCGATTCGCAGTCGGGTCTCCACGTTGGAAACAAAGGCAGTGCGGGCGACACCGGCGCACTCGCCAGCCCCGAGAGGCATCAGCTCGATGAAGCGCACGTGCCAGGCATGCTTGAGTGTGAGACGGGCCAGGTCGGCAACATCCTCGTCGTTGTACCCACGCGTAACCACCACGTTGAGTTTCAGAGGTGTGAGCCCGGCGCTCTCCGCAGCCTCGATGCCGGCCCAGATCTCTTCGACGGTGCCGAAGCGCATGATGCGTTGCAGGCGCCCTGGATGCAGTGTGTCGAGGTGCACATTGACCCGCCGCAGGCCGGCCGCAGCCAATGGCGCAGCCAGACGCGGGAGCAAGATTGCGTTGGTGGTCATCGCAAGATCTTGCAGGCCGGGCAGGGCGCTGATGCGGGCCACGATCTCCAAGAGGTCGGGGCGTAAGGTCGGCTCGCCACCCGTCAGCCGTACCTTGCGAAAGCCAACCGCCAGCGCACAGCGTACGATACGCTCGATCTCGGAAGGGCTCAGCAATTCCTGCGAACGCGACAAGCGCAAACCGCTCAAGGGCATGCAATAGACGCAGCGCAAATTGCAGTGATCAATCAACGATACGCGCAGGTAATCGATGGTGCGGCCAAAGCCATCTACTGGCATGCGCCTGCATGTCGCGGCATGCCCGGGCAATGTCAAGGCGGTGCAACGGTGCGCCGGTGCTGGAGTGCTGAGGTGGTGGAGTGCTGGGGTGCCGAGGTGCCAGCAGGAGATCGTCGACGTGCATGCTGCGGGGGTTAGCTGCACGGCATCGCGGAGTTGCCCTCGTTGTGAGCGGGAGTTAGCGTTGACGAGAGTTCGATCCGTACTGTGCGCTTGACCGGAAGCCAAGAGGTCATGCAAAGAGCGCGAATCAGTCCCGGGGGGCGTGGGCCTGTCGATTGGTTTCGCAAGGGTGTGCGACAAATTCGTTGGGAAACCTACTTCCACCATCCACGCGCGCACGCGCGCGGCTACACGGAGCTGGCGAAGACACAATAGCCGCGGCCGTGAGGCGCCGTGAGGTCGTGGATCTCGGATGAAAGCCAACAAATATGACGCACACCCTCTCGCAGGCGATCTTGGAGAGGCATTTGATATCCGGTGATAAGGGTGATAGGAGGCCTTCGCTTTCGGAAAGGGGAGGCTGTATGATTTTTCATGGGAAACGAAGAAGGGGATCTTTTCTCGGTCTCCTTGCCTTTGCCTGTTCGGTTGTGTCGGGTTGCGCTTCGAGTCCGGTTACGATCGGCCCACGTCTCCCGCACGAATACCGGGCTGTGGATCGGGTGCGCGGCGGCGCCTGCGGAGTGCTCCTCTTTGGTGTTATTCCCGTGGGTGTGAACGATCGCACGGAGCGCGCTTACCAACAGGCCCTGGCAGGGCGAGGAAGGGCGCTCGCGGATACACAGCTTGAGTACTCCTGGTACATTATCCCAGCCGTGGGCTTGCTTCTGTGCTCGGACATCGAAGGGAAGGTGGTTCAATGACCGCACTAACAACGATCGTTCTTCTCGTCGCGATGTTCGCTGGTGGGTGCAGCAGCCCTTTGGTTAAGGTCGCGCCAGAGCCGCCACCTGGATACGTGATTACAAAGGAGGTCTCAGCAACCGCCTGCGGCGTCCATCTCGGGCCGATTCCAATCATGATCAACAGTCGCACAGAGCGCGCGTACAAGCTGGCGCTCCAGCGCGCCAAGGATAAGGGTCTACCCGCCGAAGGTCTCATGGATACGACCATCACCGATACCTGGAAGTGGATCTTCATCGGCGTGAGGTCGTGTACTACGATCGAAGGCACGGGATTCAGGAGCGCTGGTTCTGCGGGCGAGTGACCACCGCAAGGACGACCGTCATGCGGTGCAGGGGGTAGGCACGCTGGCGTCATCTTGACTGACCTGCGCCGGACACTGGGGTTGTCGGCGTTTTCGGCTGTCACCGAATGGAGTGGCTGCGGGGCCGCATGAGTTCTGGAATGGTGGCTTGAGCTTCGATCCTATTGGCAGCTTTTCCCTGGCAGTTTGGGCTGGATAAGGGCTTTATCTTGAGACCCGGCCTTGAGCTCGGGGCTGGAGGCTAGGGAACTGGTGAAATCCAAGCAGCCCAAGCTCCGAGCCACCACTCCCAACAAGGCCCGCACCTCAGTTTTCAGAGCGCTTGAAGCGCGCCGGCGTCGAGCACCAGTCCCGGCTTTGCGGCGAGCTTCCTCTCAACCAGCCTTGCGCGCTGACTTCTCACGTCGATTCCCCTTGCCGGTCAGGCCCACACGCTCGAACGCCCGACGCGACTCCTCCAGCGCTGCCTCAATCTCTCGCGGGCTAGCGCCGCCTTCCCGCACCCAGGAGTCGATCATCTCTTCAAAGGTCTCGGTAGCCGTCGCATCTTCAATGAGCCGCGCGATATAGTTGCTGACGTTCTGTGCTCTGCCGGTTCTTATTGCTGCCCTAACTCGGTCCATCGCGGAGTCAGGCAGACTGATCGCTATCTTCCTGGTCATACCGGCGGCATACCGCGCTCCCCTGGCGAAGTCGAGCCCTTTGGAAAGTGAACGTACGGGCATTCCGGTACTGGATATCGACTTGCGCGGGATGACGTACAAGCGGCACATGATCCCGGAGACAAATCGCTTCGGCCCGCAGCGTGATCGCCACCGTTGCTCCCTGGTCTCAGGAGCGCTGACGGATACGCCAGCGGAGCGCCGCCCGCCGCGGCTTAGGCCAGGCCGAGGTCGCCTACGCTAGTTTCATCTTCCCGTTAAGGTTGTTGCGTTTTTGAGCGAACCTGGGGTATGGGCGAACTCGAAGGGAGGGGCCCATGAATGAAGTGGAGCCATAGCAGGCTCGCATTGGCCACGGTTGCCGGGTTGGTGGTCGCGTGTGCATCGGCCTGGGCGG
>CAZGSN010000373.1:0-8293 GCA_964528465.1 uncultured Binatia bacterium (SeqCode) | reverse complement strand
GGTTCTGAGGGGTCAAGATTCAGACAACCCTACACCCCGATCCGGCGCTAGCGCCGGACCGGGAGGTGCACGGTGCGCCGGTTCGCCGGTGCGGGCGCAGCGTTCCGGAAATCAGACGCGCCAGCCCAGGGGTAACCGTGCGGGTTTCAGGATAATCCGTCCAGCGATGGCGAATTGGGCGTTAGCGCCGGATCTGGGCTACAGGCTCTATCTTGCGTAGCGAGTAGGCGAGTGCGGTGCAGAGCAATGGTAATGCGAGCAGCACGGCGTAGTGCTCCGGCGGATGGTGATTGCTGCCGCTTCCCTTGAGTACCCAGGCGTTGAGAGCGTGAAGGCTACGTTCCAGAAGCGTCAGCACGTAGACCAACGGTACGAGCGATTGATAGCGCAGCGACGCGAGTAGCATCATGAGCCCAAACGCGATCTGGGTTGCGCCGGCCCACGCGAATACCGCGACAATCACACGACCGTTCTGGCTCAAGTCGATTCCGGCGATGGTCCCAGCCCCACCGTCTGCCGCGAACGTATGGATGCACCCAGGGACGATCGTAAGAATCGAAAAGACGGTCAGCAGGCGCGCTGCAACGAGAGAGCCGTGATAGGTGCCATTCGTTGAAGGTGGAAGCAGCGTCATTGCCGGTCTCTCTCTCAGCGCATGGGCGGCAGAATTTCACCAATCGTTAAAATGAGGAGCTGCCCGGCGAGACCCGCCTCGCGGTGCACGCCGATGGCTTGCACCTCCTTCGACGCGGCAATGCGGTAGAACTCGGCACGCGACGGATACTCGGCGATGCCGACCGCGTCCCACATCTCTCCCACCTCGCCGATCACCAGGCCCTGCACGTCGCCGGAGAAGAGAAAACGACCGCCGGCAGCCGCGACGATGGGACCCATCTCGGCGATGTAACGCAGATACGCTTCGCGCCCGCTGACTGTGTTCTGCGTGCTGTCGGTGTACTGTGCGCGCTCGTGGAACTTGAGCAGGTTGACCATCGCGATCGGACCCGGCGTCGGGTCGTTCATCAATGGCATCAATTGCTCGAGGCTTGGATATACTTTGTTCAAAACTTCCATCGGGCTCTCCTCCTCAGGCTCAGGCGGCTTTACCTGCCAATTTCGCGTTTCCGTTGGATGTGGGTCGAGGGCGGCTCGTCACCAAAGACTCCTCAATGTTCGCAGGCAGTGGAGACGCCGCGCCCTCGCGGCGCATCAGCCGGATTGCCTGCCTAGTCGAATTGGCCGGCAATGCCAGGACAATGCCTGCTCAGCCCGAAAATAACAATTGAACCGCAGATGGACGCCGATGAACACGGATATAGGCAAGAGCCACAAGGGCAGAAGGAGAAAACGTTTTAAGTTTACCCGTCCACGGTCTTGTGTTTCTTGGTATTGATCCGTTTCGCAAGCAATCAGCGTCTATCTGCGTCCATCCGCGGTTCCAACTGATTTTTCCGGTTTATCCCGAACACCTCAATTCAATTCCCCACGTTCTCGCAACGGCACTTGAGACGGCCTTCGAGACGCGGCCTGAACAGATGGCCGCTCCTCAGGCTGAACGGAAAATTTGTTTACTGAGCCCCGCAACCGTTAGCGCTGAGGAGCCGCCCTGTTTTGGCGGCGTCTCGAAGTGCAAAGCCAGGCAGGGTACACGTCAACTGAGGTTTTCGGGTTCAGGCAGTGGCGACGATGAATTTGTGGATCAAGTCCGCGAGTACGCCGGGTTGATCCTCCTGCAGGAAGTGGCCGGCCTTTTCGATCGTCACGTGCGCTTGGCCCTTTGCCCCCGGGATACGCTTCTGGAACACCCCCTCGCCGCCTTTGGTTACCGGGTCGCTATCACTGAAGGCCGTCAGCCAGGGCCGCGTGAAGGTCTCGAGTACCTTCCACGCAGCAAGGTTCTCGGCGACCGAGGCGTGTTTGGGCGTTATCGGCACGAGGGTCGGGAAACGCCGCGCCGCCGCCTTGTAGCTCTCGTCGGGAAACGGCGCGTCGTAGGCTGCCTTCTCGGCGTCGCTCAAGGTGCGGACGCAGCCCATCCCAAGGATTGTGCTGATCGGTAACACGGGCACCGTTTGGCTGAAGTCGAGCCAACGCTTGAACCCCTCCGTCCAGCCGCTGCCAGTCGGCAATCCAGTGTTGGCCACGACTACGCGTGCAAAACGCTCGGGGTAAGCCGCCACTAATCGCAAGCCGATCAGCCCGCCCCAGTCCTGACCGAAGTACGTGATGCCCGTTAGGTTCAGCGCCAATAGCCATTCGCTCATCCAGCCGACGTGCCGTTCGTAGGTGTAGTCGCTTTGTTCGCTCGGCTTGTCGGAGCGGCCAAAGCCGATGAGGTCCGGCGCAACGACCCGGTGCCCCACCGCGACCAGCTTGGCGATCATATGCCGGTAGAGGAATGACCAAGACGGCTCGCCGTGCATCAGCAACACCGGCGTCGCTGTCCGCGGTCCTTCATCCATGTAGGCGAGGCGCAGATTCGTGCCGTCCCCGCCGGCAATCTCCAGATAGTGGGGTGTGAAGGGGAAGTCGGGCAGGTTGTCGAAACACGACTCAGGCGTCCGCAAGATCTTCATGGGTCCTCCTCCGCGAATCGGGATGCCAATAGCCAGACCTGTTCGCGGAATTCCCGTGCAATGGAAAGGGGGGCCAGGCACCGGTGGGGTGTGCGCTTGGCTGCACGCGCTTGTTCGCTGATTTTCCGGATGGTACGACGCGTCACCCCAAAATCTCAGGGCTACTTGGCCTCGGCACTCGGGGGTGCTTATGGAGGGTTCTTCGCTGCGCTTCCCACAGACCGAAGCTGCACAGGATTGACGATGGTAGGCCGGGGAGCGCTCGACCCACTAATGACTAGGACCCGAACCCACTGATGCACCTCACCGGCCGTGTGCTTGCCTATCTGCAACCCTACCGCGGTTTGTTTCTCCTGGCGGTGGTGCAGGTGGTGCTGCTCAATCTCCTCGAAGTCCTGAAGCCGTGGCCGCTGAAGATCGTGGTCGACTACGTCCTCCCGCGGCAGGCGCCGCCGTGGCCGTGGCTGAGCGACCTGTCGCCAGGCGCATTGCTACTCGCGGCGACCATCGGGCTGATTGTCGTCTACGGCACCCTCGGCCTGGTCAGCGTTTGGAACAACTTCACCACCATCTCGATCGGACAGAGCATGGTGAACGATCTGCGCAGCCGCCTATTCCAACACTTGCAGCGCTTGTCGCTCTCCTTTTACTCGCGAGCCACGGTCGGGGATCTAATCTTCCGCGTGACCGGGGACAGCTACACGATTCAAACCCTGGCCATGAACGGCGTGTTCCCGATTCTCTCGGCCGTTGTGCTTCTCGGCCTGATGTTCGTGGTCATGCTGCGGCTCGACGTGACCTTGACACTCGTAGCCCTTGCCGTGTGTCCGGCCTTGGTCGTGGCCATCGTCTTGGTGAACGAACGCATCAACCATGTGGCGCAACGTGCTCGTGAGGCGGAGAGTCAGGTCTACCAGCTCGTGCAACGCGGCATGTCGGCCATCAAGGTTGTGCAGGCCTTCTCCAAGGAAGAGGAAGAGCACCGTGCTTTCGTGGCGCGTAGTACCGAGAGCCTGCGCAGCAGCCTCAACCTTTACACGCTGCAGACGCTGTTTGGTGCCGGCACAAATTTCGTGTTGTCCATCGGTACGGCCTTGGTTCTTTGGGTGGGCGCCCAGCACGTGTGGAGCGGCGCCATGAGCGTGGGCGACATGATCGTCTTCACCAGCTACTTGGCGTCCTTGTATGCACCGATCAACGCCATGATTCAGACATACGGAACCGTGCAGGTCGCCAAAGCGGGATTTCTACGCGTCGAGGAAATTCTGAACACCGATGAAGCCTTGCCGGAGGGGACGGAATCCTTCAGGGCGCGGCCGAGCGGGCACGTGCGCTTTCGCAACGTTGCCTTTGGGTATTCTGCCGAGCGCCAGACCTTGCACGACATCGATATCGATGCGCCGCCCGGCAGTGTCACCGCCATCGTCGGCGCTACCGGTGCCGGCAAGAGTACCTTGGTGAGTTTGTTGCCGCGTTTCTACGACGTGCTGCAGGGCGAAGTGTCGATCGACGGCATCGACGTGCGCAAGCTGAAATTGAACGAGCTGCGCCGCCAGATCAGCATGGTGTTACAGCCGCCCATGGTGTTCCCGCTCAGCATTCGAGAGAACATTGCTTACGGTCGTCCAGGCGCCGTGCTCGCTGATATCGAGAAAGCAGCGCGCCAGGCGCAGGCGCACGACTTCATCCTGCGTCTCCCGCAGGGATACGACACCGTGATCAGCGAGTCGGGCACAACCCTCTCGGAAGGGGAGAGGCAACGACTGACCATTGCTCGCGCGCTGCTCCGCGATGCGCCGATCTTGGTCCTCGACGAGCCGACATCCTCCGTCGATACACACACCGAGACCGCGATCATGGAAGCGATCGAACAGCTCATGCAGGGTCGGACCACCTTCGTGATTGCGCATCGCTTGAGTACCGTACGCCGCGCTTCGCAGATTCTCGTTCTCGATGGCGGAACCATCCGTGAGCGCGGCACCTTTGATGAGCTGCTGGCGCAAGGCGGCCTCTTCCACCATCTGTATTCGGGTCATTTGGCCCCGGCCAATTCAGGCGAGGCGCGTCAGCCATGAACATCGTCGTCACCGGTTTGATTGCCACCTATCCGCTGGGTGGTGTGGCGCTCGACTACCTTGCCTACGTGCAAGGCTTCCTCCAGCTTGGGTACGAGGTGTTCTATCTCGAAGATACGGGCCAGTGGCTGTACGATCCGCGTACCTTCACCTACACCGACGAAGTCACCTACAACGCCGAGTACTTGCAGCGCACACTGGCTCGTTGCGGTGACAGGATGCGCGAGCGTTGGGCGCTGCGGGCCCCGGACGGAACCTACCACGGTGCCTCGCAGCAACGGGTGCGCGAGATTTGCAGCAGCGCAGACTTGTTTCTCAATGTGTCGGGTGGTTGCTGGCTGCGCGACGACTACCGCGGCGCCAAGCGGATTGCCTACCTCGACAGCGACCCCTGCTACAGCCAAGCCAAGCTGCAAGCTGTCGCCGAAGGTACGGCAACGGAAGATCAAGCCTACTCGGTCGGGCTCATCCGTGCCCACGACTGCTTCTTTACGTTTGCCGAGAACATTGGCGCCAAGGAGTGTACGATTCCCGACTGCGGTCTCACCTGGCACCCGACCCGCCAGCCGCTTGTTCTCGACGACTGGCCTTACCGTTTTGATAGCGCCGCGACACGGTACACGACGGTGATGTCCTGGAAGACCGATGTGACCCTGCCGACACTGGCCGGGCGCACCTACGGCGGGAAGGACGTCGAACTGCGCCGCTTCCTGGAGCTTCCCAAACACACTGCGGTCGAATTGGAGATCGCACTCTCGGGAGCTGCTCCACGCGACGAGCTGATTCGGTGCGGTTGGCATATCGTCGATGCCCACGAGCGGTCGACGACGCCAGACGTCTATCTCGACTACCTGCGCGGTTCGCGTGCGGAATGGAGCATTGCCAAGAATGCCTACGTCGCCTCGCGTAGTGGTTGGTTCAGCACGCGTAGCGCTGCTTACCTTGCCCTCGGCAAGCCGGTGGTTGTGCAAGACACCGGCTTCCGGCCCTACTATCCGGTAGGAGAGGGAATCTTTGCCTTTTCGAACATGCAGGAAGCCGTGGACGGAATCGCCGCGGTCGAGGCAGATTATCGCCGGCAGTGTGAGGCGGCTCGCGCCAGTGCGGAGAGTCAGTTCGATGCACGTCATGTCTTGCAGCGGCTACTCGGCCATGCGGGGCTTGTCTGATGTCGAATGGGCGCATCATCGTTGCCGGCGCCTTGGCGCAACACCCTATTGGTGGTGGCGGCAACGCCTGGGCGTTCCTGCAGTACGTGCTCGGATTTCAGCGTCTGGGTTTCGAGACCTATTACGTCGAGCACATTGGTGCCGACAATTGCTTTGATTCCAACTGGCAGCGCACCAGCTTCCAGGCTTCCGCCAATGCGCGATTCTTTAGTGACATCATGCGCCAGTACGGCTTTGCTGAGCGTTCCAGCCTGTTGCTCGAAGGCAGTGATGAGCATGTAGGCCTGTCGCTTGCCGAACTCGAAAGGGTGGCTTCTACTGCCGATCTGCTGCTCAACATGTCGGGCCGCTTCCACGTGCGCAGTGTTCTCGACGGCGTTCGCAAACGCGCCTACCTCGACATGGACCCTGGGTTTGTGCAGGTGTGGCAGCAGCAGTACGGCGTCGACATGAACTTTTCCGGGCATGATGTTCATTTCACCGTTGGGCTCAACGTCGGGACTCCCGGGTATGCGCTCCCGACTTGTGGCCTGCACTGGCAAACCACTTTGCCGCCAGTAGTCTTGGAAGAGTGGGCGACGCAAAGATCGGCTGGGACAATCTATACGACCATTGCCGACTGGCGCGGCTATGGCGCCGTGGAGTGGCAGGGCGCCTGGTACGGCCAGAAGTCGGATGAGTTTCTCAAGCTGTTGCCCCTTCCGCAGCAAGTAAGCGCGCCGTTGGAACTGTGCCTTGCCATTCATCCCGACGAACCCGACCGCGCCGCGCTTCTGGCCAACGGCTGGAGCCTACGCGAGCCGAAAGAGCTGGTGTCGAGCATCGACGGCTACCGCGACTATGTTTGGCAGTCGCGAGGAGAGTTCACGGCTGTGAAGAATGGCTACACGGCCGCGCGCACCGGTTGGATCAGTGATCGCAGTGTTTGTTATCTCGCGGCCGGTCGTCCGGTGATCGTGCAAGACACCGGCATCCCCGCACAGATTCCGACCGGGGATGGCCTGCGGACTTTCTCAACGCTGGAAGAAGCAGCCGACGCCGTGTGTGTCGTGGAGAGCGACTATGCGCACCATGCGGCCGCGGCGTACGATCTGGCACGATCCTACTTCGATTCCGATTTGGTGCTGCGCCGCCTGCTGGCTCTTTCCGGTTGTTGAGCCATGAGCCAACGCGACATCATTGTAGTGGCCGGCTACCTCGTACGTTGCCCCCTTGGTGGCTACGCCTGGCAGGTCTTACACTATGTCGCCGGGCTGCGGGCCTTGGGATTCGATGCCTATTTCTACGAGGACACCGCTTTCTACTGCGGCTCCTATGATCCCATCACCAACAGCGACAACGTGGGGTTGGAACACGGTATTACGTTCACGCGCGAGTTGTTTGCCCGTTTCGGGCTCGCCGATGCGTGGCTGTTCTGGGACGCGCAGACTGACTCCGCCTGCGGTACGCAGACGATCTCTCGGCAAGACCTCTTGGCGCGGGCACGGGTAGTCGTCACCCTCGCGCCGGTGACACGCCTGCCGCGGCTGGGCAAGCAAGCCAAAGTCTTCATCGACCTGGATCCAGCGTTCACGCAGATTCGTGCCGCGCAAGGGGATGCTGCAATCCACGAGCTTCTGGCCGAGCACGATGTGCATTTCACCTTTGGGGAGAACATCGGTCGGCCGCAATGCCGTGTACCTACAGCAGGGTTCGTTTGGCACCCGACGCGACAGCCGGTGCTTCTGGATCTGTGGCAACCACAGGCCATCGCTCCCAATGCCGTGTACACGACCGTTGGCAAGTGGAACGAGAAGCGCCGTGACGTCGAGTTCGACGGTGAGCGTTTTGCCTGGTGCAAGCGTAACGAGTGGATGAAGTTTCTCGATCTACCGCAGCGCACCGGGCAGGTGTTTCGCCCGGCGTTGGACACGCGCAACGTGGAGGGGGACACCGAGCTTCTGCAAGCGCACGGCTGGGAGCCAATCGACCCAATTGCCCTATCGTCGGACGCCATCCGCTACCGCGACTTCATTCGTTCGTCGAAGGGCGAACTTACCGTCGCCAAAGACCTCAACGTGCGCCTGCGCACGGGGTGGTTCAGTGATCGTGCTGCTTGCTACCTCGCCGCGGCGCGACCGGTCATCACGCAAGATACCGGCTTCGACACGATCTTGCCCTGCGGCCAAGGGCTCTTCGCCGTGCGCACGCTCGAAGATGCAGTTATCGCATGCGCTAGCATCGACGCTGACTACGCCGCTCACTGCGCTGCCGCCCGCGCCATCGCCGAGCAGTACTTTGATGCACGAACAGTCCTCGCCGACCTCATGGCTACGCTTTGATTCAGAAGTGGGTTCCCCCCAAATGGCGGCGCACCGGTGGAGGTGCCCCTAATGTACGAAGAAGATTCACCCCTAAGGCACAAAGACACCAAGAAGAGCCTCCCTGACGTTTCCTTGCGAACGCCAACCCCATTAAGGGTGATAAGGGAGAG
>CAZGSN010000372.1:0-4514 GCA_964528465.1 uncultured Binatia bacterium (SeqCode) | reverse complement strand
TCGGCAATACTCACGCTCTTCAGCCGTTGCGCGTCGACCACTTCGCTAAAGGCCGGCTCCCAGCGGAAGCCGCACGACCACAGACAGACAGCCAACATCGACGAGAGGATCAGATGCTTCCAGCGAAGCGTGCGCGGAAGTCTAGTCCGGCGGATCGCCGCAGGGACAGCTCCGAGGATCAGGCTCTTCATGGTTTCCTCCTCGCAGGTTCACCCCGCAACGCAACCCTATACAATCTAGCCAGAAGTCCTGCTTTGCCGCACGAGCCGATTCCTCGTGCGCAGCGAGCCAAGGAGCCTGAGATCCAGAGTGAGCCCCAAAGGTCCGCGGACGAACACCCGGGATTCAACGCAAGCACTCTTCCCGATGAATTGCCCCAAGAGCTCGATGCGCGTAACGTCAGCCCATGCTCACCCTGGCGCTCCTCCTGACCGTTGCCGGCGTTTCGCTCTACGTGCTCTCGCCAGCGCTGCTGATCTATTCGACGCACCCTTTTCCGGTGTACCTCTTCCTCGCCGGCGCTGTGCTCGCTGCGAGTCGAGCCCGCAAGCGAACCCTTGGTGTCGGAGTTGGACTTATCGCAGCAGTGTTGGGCGGCGCCATTTTCTACCTGCACTCGGTGCACAGCCGAGTAACTGCGGCAGCGTTGAACGTCAGCATTGGGCAGCCCATGCCCGAGATCACGCTACCGACATCGACCGGCGATACCTTCACGTCGACCGCGTTACGCGATCGCCAGGGCGCTCTCTATCTTTTCTATCGCGGTGATTGGTGCCCGTTCTGCCGCACCGAGCTGAGCGCCATGAATGAGTACTACGAACGCATTCGCGGCGCCGGCGTCGAACTCTACGCCATTAGCGTCGATCCCCCCGAGGTCTCGGAGCGTCTACGCCAACGACTCTCCGTGCCATTCACGTTCCTCTCCGATTCGCAGGGTCGCATTCTCGATGCCATTGGAATTCGCCATGTGGGTGGCCACGACGGTAAAGACATCGCCTACCCCGCACAGATTCTGGTCGACCGCCACGGTGTCATCCGCTGGACTTTCCGCGGCGACTCCTATCGGCAACGTGCCAACCCAGAGGAGGTTTTGGAGGCGATCGCTCGGCTCGCACCCTAAGGAAACGCCAAGCTGCTCGGCGGCGATTCATTCTCCGAAATTGCAACGCTTGCCTAATGTGGCTTACGACGGCAGCGGCTGGCGTGATGGCGCGACCTCACTGCCTGCTCCCAGCAGCGTGGATAAGGCAGCATCCACCGAGACGGCACCGGGGCCATTGATGCCCAACCAAACGAGCAGGGCAATGTAGAGGAACTCGGAAGCATTGAGGATTCCCGAGACGGTTTCCAGGTTAGGCCAGATCGCCGTCTTGATCGCAACGACCATGACAACGATCAACGGTACTGCCGCGAAGCGCGTGGCCAATCCAAGCAACACCAGGGCGCCGCAAATAAACTCATTGGTGGCCGCAAACGGAGCCTGAACTTCAGGCCACGGAATCCCAAGCTCACGAAAGAATGCGATCACATTGTCGAGAGAGTGCAGCTTGCCCCAGCCCGACTGAACGAAAACCGTTCCGACAATCGCGCGCGCCAGCAACGGCGGAAGCCACACCAAGGCTTCTCCGATTTCCCGCACTCGCTCATCCAGTGCCCGCCAAGCTCCGATCAGGTTCAACATGCCGTTACCCTCCTGCGACTTCGATTCCTCAGCAGCGCCAAGGTTTCACTTTCCCGGCTGCTTGCCGCTCACCTTGAGTGGCAAGCGGTAGATTCCCGTCTGCGCTGCCAGATACAGCGCTCGCCCATCGTCATCACCCCAAGCGAGATTGTGTGGATGCTCCGGGGCGTGGATGGTTGCCAAGTGCGCGCCGGAAGACGAGAGGACCCACAGACCTCCGGGTCCGGACACGTACAGGTTGCCCAGTTCGTCGACCTTGATGCCATCGAGTGCCTCTTCTCCAGGACTGCTGGTCATGTCGAAGAACACCATTCCGGGACCGAGCAAACCGTCGTCCTGCACCGGGTAGCGCATCACTACCTTCTTTTCTTCGTCCCAGTTGCCGACGTAGAGGAACTTCTCGTCAGGGGAAAAGGCAATGCCATTGGGACCACTCAGGTCCTTGGCCTGCAACGACAGTTGCCCATCACGCCAGCGGAAGATTCCGCTGTAGGGAAGCCGTTTACGTGGGTCGTTGAAGAACATCGGCAGACCAAACGGAGGGTCCGTGAAGTACAGCGAGCCATCCGATTTGTAGACCAGATCGTTGGGGCTATTGAGCCGCTTGCCCTCGAAGGAGTCGGCCAACAGGGTGACGAAACCCGTCTTCTCAATGCGCACGACGCGATGATTGCCGTGCTCGTTGACGGTCAGCCGCCCTTCCCTGTCGAGGGTCAGGCCGTTGGAGCCGGGTTGCCAAGCGTCAGCGTCAGACGGCGCGACATCACCTTGCGACTCGTCATGGCCGCGACCTACTTCAGAGCTGCCGCGCCGGCGAGCGCGACATCCTCATCTTGTTGGGCATTGGCGGCGCCGCTGACACCGATGGCCCCGACAATGACGCCGTCCACTTCGATGGGCACGCCTCCCTGCAATGGGGTAAAGCCGTCGATGGCCACCATGGCCGTGCGCCCGTTCTTGATGATCTCTTCGAAGGTCCGTGTCGGCTTCTTGAAAGAGCCGCGGTGCGTGCCTTGCCGATCGAGACATTGGCACCTGCGGCAAAGGTACCGTCGCTGCGCTCGACGTACATGAGATTGCCACCGTCATCGACGATGGCCAACACGCCGCTGGTGTTGTTCTTGTGAATGAACTCGACGGCCGCAGCGGCAACCTTCTTGGCTCCCTCCAGGGTCAGCACTCGCTTCTGCACCAGCGCTTTGTCCGGCGCATCTGCGAGTGCCGCGGCAGCCAGCAGCATTACCGCCACGCCACTCAATGAGAGTATCTTTGGGAAATTCCCCATGCGTTATTCCTCCTACGCATGGGATGCAGGGCAGAGCGTCTGCGTCTCAGACGGAATCGAGAACTTCGCCTAGCAACCAGCCAACTGCTCTAAGGCTTGCACCAAGGCTTGGGTGCCAAGCTCACCACCGCCGCGGGCTTCCACGGCGGTGAACAGTTGTTGCACCAGTGCGGTTCCCGGAAGTGGGAGATGCAGTTGGGCGGCAAGCTCTTGCACCAGGCGCAGATCCTTTTGTTGTAGATGGATGAAGAAACCGGGAGCAAAGTCGCGCGCCAGCATGCGGGGAGTTTGATTGCGCAGCATCCACGAGTCGGCGGCGCCGCCGGAGAGTGCCGTGATCATTTTCTTCGGGTCGACACCAGCCTTCTGCGCAAGCAGCAGCGCTTCGCAAACCGCTTGCAGGTTGAGCACGCCGACGACTTGATTGCACAGCTTGGTGATTTGCCCGTGACCGTGCGGGCCGACATGCGTGATCGTCTTGCCCATGGCAGCAAGGACCGGCTGGCAGCGTTCCAGAACCACGGCGTCTCCGCCAACCATGATTGTCAGTGTGCCGGCTATTGCACCCGGCTCACCACCCGACACAGGAGCATCGAGCATGTCGACACCGTGCTGCGCCAGCTCGGCCGCAATCTCGCGAGTAGCCAGAGGCGCGATTGTGCTCATGTCGATGGCTACCAATCCTGGATGGGCTCCGCTGGCGACTCCGCCCTCACCGAGCAAGACGTTACGCACATCGGGAGTATCGGGGACCATGGTGATCACGACTTCACTGCGCGCCGCAACCTCAGCAGGCGAGCCCGCTGCCTCCGCACCGCGCCCGACCAAGGCATCGACTTTGGACCGAGTGCGCGAATGCGCCACCACGGTGAAGCCAGCCTTGAGCAGATTCTCCGCCATCGGCCGACCCATGATCCCCAATCCCACGAAACCAACTCGCTTCACCATCGCATGCACCTCGACGTCGTACCTACGGCCAATTTCCCGCCTCGACACTCACGCCGAGCTCAGGGGCGCCGCGCCTTCGTGCGCCGCACCCTCGCCATCCGAGGAGATCATGACCAGAAGTGTAGTCATGATCAAGGCAGGAACCGGTCTTTGTCGGAGGCCCCAGCCGAACGGCACCAATGGGAACACCGTGCCGCGGCCGTACGTTGCAGCAGCCGTTCCGCGAACTCCAGAGGCAACGCCGACAGAGAGGCAGGTGAGATGTCCATGGCCCTGAAGATGACGCGCTCCACAGGCAATGTATTCCGTGATCTCGGGTTCTCGGCCGACGAGGCTGAACACTTGCGTATTCGCTCTGATCTGCTGATCCAGCTCCAGAAAGCCCTCAGGTCGCGGGGGTTGACGCAAGCCGCATCTGCGAAGCTCCTTGCGGTGACGAAACCTCGCGTGAGCGACCTCATGCGGGGGCGCCTTGATCTGTTCAGCGTCGACACCTTGATCGACATGCTCGCGCGCCTTGGGATTCGGACCCGAGGTGTGTTCAGCACAAGGCGCTCCGCCCGAGTCGCCTAGCACCCCGCCTCACCCGCGGCCGTCCGT
>CAZGSN010000371.1:0-12183 GCA_964528465.1 uncultured Binatia bacterium (SeqCode) | reverse complement strand
CCCTCACCTTAATCCTCTCCCCGCAAGAACTGCGGGGAGAGGAGACGGCTAGCCTCCATCCTTTTTCCGATCCTGAACAAACTTAAGGAACCTCTGCACAAGCTCTCATCACTCCGGTGAACCGACTGTCGTAGTGCTCCCTCCCAATCCTGGTCATCCCGGCGAAAACCGGAACGACGGTTCCCAGGCTTCACGCTCGTTCCCAGGCTCCGCCTAGGAACGCGGTTCAGGGCAACGCTTGAACGGGAGCCGATCTCTAGAGCCAGCGTTTCAAAGCATCCAGGGCTTGCGCAGAGGTTCCTTAACGAAATTGGTCGCGCTGTATCTGGGAGCGCCCACCCCTTAGCAACGAAAATCGCGCTGCAATGCTTGTCGCAAAGCTTCGATAGCCTCGGTTAGCGTGGGCTGTATCTGCTCTGCGCTATCGATCTGGCCGCCCTTCGCCAAACCTTCCATCTCGCCGGCAAGACTTACCGCGGTGGTGGGGCCAAAGTTTGCCGTCATGCCCTTTAGTGCGTGCGCGGCACGCTCCAGCGCTACGGCATCGCGCTTCCCCAGAGCACTGGCTACCGCGGCCAGCATCGTATCTACATTGTGCACGAACAGCGCCGCCAACTCCGTGGCCAGTTCTTGATCTCCCGCACAACGCTGCACCAAGGCCGCCGGATCGAAGACAGCAGTGGCTTGTCCATGGCGGCCAGACAACGAACTCTCCGAAGTATTCGGCGTCATGGCCTCCCCTTATTCCTGGCAATCGTCTCCTTCGCCACCCCAAAGCTTCAAGACCTCCGCACCGGGTGCGGAAGTGCTGGGGTGCCGGGGTGCTGGAGTACTGGGCTACCGAACCCTTGTACCCCAGCACCTCAGCACTCCAGAACCTCCGCACTCCCGCACCGAGTACACCGGCCACCGGCCCCATCTCTTGGCACATGTCGGGCAACACACTATGAGGGGCGTCCAATGCGGGCTCTGCTTGTCGAAGACGATGTTGTCACGCGCCACCTAGTCCAGCGCATTCTGCGGGATCGCGGTCACGAAGTGGCCGCCTTCTCTGATGCGGAAACAGCATGGTCGAGCTGCCGCGACACGGTTTACCCGCTGATCGTCCTCGATTGGCTGTTGCCCGGCATGGATGGACTACAGCTATGCCGGCAAATCCGCGCGCTTCCCAGCGGCGATCGCAGCGTCGTTGTCGTTCTCACCGGCCGTGATCAGCACGAGGACCTGCAGCACGTACTCGATGCCGGCGCCGACGATTATCTCACCAAGCCGATCGATGCCTCCCGACTCAACGTGCGGCTTGCCATTGCGGAGCGCCAGGTAGGTCTGTTGCAGGCGCGTAAGGATGCAGAAGCCAAAGTCGCGGCGGTGATGACGGAGCTGCAGCATAGCCGTGACGACCTTCTGTCGATCCTCAATGAATTGCGCATCGGAACGGCCATCACCGATGCCGAAGGACACATTACGTTTCTCAGCCGCACCGGCCACATGCTTCTCGGCAAGGATCCGGTTGCCTTCACCAACCTACCTTGGGACGAGGTATTACCGTTCGACGCCCAGACCAAGATGGAGCTGAACACCTTGTTCGAAACCTCGCCTGCGGCGCGCTTCAAGGTCAACACGCAAGTGGAGACCTCCGGCGGGCAGCGGTACTGGATGGATGTCGAAGTGAAAGACGACCCCCGCGATCCAGTGCGCAAGATCTTCCTTCTTTACGACATGACCGAAGTGCATGACTTGCGCCGCCTGCTCGGGGATCGCGCCCACTTCGAGGACCTCATCGGCAAGAGCGAGGTGATGCTGCGCGTCTACCAGCAGATTCGTGACGTCAGCGCCTTTGACTCCACGGTCTTGATCGAGGGCGATACGGGAA
Organism: uncultured Binatia bacterium (SeqCode); assembly: GCA_964528465.1. Classification (GTDB taxonomy): domain Bacteria; phylum Desulfobacterota; class Binatia; order HRBIN30; family HRBIN30; genus CAZGSN01. The sequence continues at coordinate 10,310 of CAZGSN010000371.1, read as the reverse complement.
CTGGGAAAGAGCTTGTGGCACGCGCCATCCACACCACTAGCCATCGCAGCAGTAAGCCATTCATTGCCATGAACTGTGCCGGACTGACCGACTCTCTCTTGGGTAGCCAACTGTTTGGTCACAAACGCGGCGCCTTCACCGGCGCCATCGAAGACCACAAAGGCGTGTTTGAAGCCGCCGACGGCGGCACTCTTTTCCTCGATGAGATCGGGGACATCCCGATGAACGTGCAGACGAGCCTCCTGCGGGTGTTGCAGGAGCGCGAGATCGTGCGCCTTGGCGAATCGACCCCACGCCGCATCGACGTACGCGTGGTTGCCGCCACGCATCACGACCTGGCCGACGACGTCGCCAAAGGTACCTTTCGCGCCGACCTCCTGTACCGCATTCGCATTGCCCGTATCCAGTTGCCGCCGCTGGCGGAACGGCGCGAGGACATTCCGTACTTGGTCAGTTCGTTCCTGGCCCAGTTCCGCACCGCGTCGCGGAAGATGGTCGATAGCGTCAGCAACGATGCCATGCGCCGCCTGATGGAATACGGGTGGCCGGGGAATGTCCGCGAACTGCGAGCCGCCATCGAGTTTGCCATCATTCATTGCCGCGGAGCCCTGATCGAGGTGGGAGACCTGCCGCCCGAGGTCCTGGAAAAGGCAGCAACCCAGTCCTTACCCACCTTGCACGCTGTCGAGGATGAGCGGGAACGGCTGCTCAGCGCCCTCGATCGTAGTCGCGGCAGTCGCGTGGAAGCGGCGCGCCTGCTCGGCATCAGTCGTGCGACATTGTATCGGCGGCTTACCGAGCACGGCATACCCACCAAGATTGCGGAAGGAGCCGACCAATGACGCAGCCAACACGTTTTGGGTTCCTGCTGATCCCCCTGCTGCTCGTGGGTTGTCAGTCGAGACGGCCACTATTGTATCCCAACGAGAAGGTGCAGCGTGTGGGCATGGCCGCGGCGGAGCGCGATATCGATCGCTGTATGCGCCTTGCCGATCAGTACCTCACCCGTGGTCGCCGCCTGGGTGACGCTTCCGACATTGCCACCGACACCGCCGTTGGCGGGGCTACGGGAGCCGCCATCGGCGCGGTCGGCGGTGCCGTCGCCGGCGATGCTGGTCGCGGTGCCACGGTCGGTGCCGCTACCGGCGCCACAGCCGGCCTCATGGGCTCCCTGTTCGGCTCCATGCGCAGCCGCCAACCCGACCCAACCTACGCTAACTTCGTAACCCGTTGTCTAGGTGAACGCGGCTACGAAACCATCGGCTGGGAATAGCCCGCGCACTCCGGTGGATAGCCCGTATTTGCTGGGAAGTTGACGTAGCGCCTTAACATCAGGCCTTCGAGCCGGGTTGCACTGGGACCAATTGCAGTCGTCTGCATGACCCTCTCGCTTCCGATCACGCCGTGTGCACCTGGCAGTTGAACAAGATCCGCTCCACCGTATAGAGTGGCGAGCATGCTGCTGGAGCGCGCGCAAGAAGCTGTTGAGGCTGCACGACTGTGCTTGCGAGAAGGCCTGGCACACTCTGCAACCAGCCGGGCGTACTACGGGATGTTTTGGGCGGCGCAGCTTGCTCTCTCGTCGATCGGCATCCGTCGTTCCGAATGGAGCCATCCGGCGCTGCAAGCATCGTTCGTAACCGAGCTGATTCGTCGACGTAAAACCTATCCGGCGATCCTCGGCCAGCAACTGAATCGAGCCCTCCAGATGCGTCTTGATGCCGACTATCACGAGCCAGGTGTCAGTCGCAGTCGCGCTAGCGCAGCCGTACGTTGGGCAGAGGAGTTCCTCAGTGCCGTTGAGCAAGGTACGCGGAGCCATGGCTAGCACCGCCGATCAAGGCCGGGACGAGCGCTCGGCATTAGACGCTGCCGTCACTGCGTTTACGTTGTGGATTCGCACCGAGTGTCCCACTGCGGAAGTGGATGCTTCATTCGCACGCTACGAGGACGAAGACGCGCACATTCGGGTGACTGCACCGCCACACCTTTCGCCAGAGCAGAGAGAATCGCTCAGTAATCAAATGGCGGAGAAGAGCCTCGACATTCTCATCGAGCAAGGGTTCCTCATATTGCCTGCCATCGAAGACGCCCGGTGACCGCTGGCACCACAGTTCGCGGCTGATGGCCCCATGGTCCGCGGGAATCGTGAAGTGTGCCTATAGCGAGTCCGGCAGGCCCCACTGCTGTTCGGAGATGAGATGTGCGGCAAGGTCGACTGCGGTCGACTGCTGCCTGGATTGCGAGCTGAAGACTGAAGACATCGATGTCCTGGATATGGATTTGATCCAGCGATTCCGGACCCCTCTTGGTGACAAAAGGGATGTTAGCCAAGCATCGGTCAATGGAGGCGAGCTTGGAAGGCCGGAACGTCAGGGTTGGTTACAGCAACGATGTCGCGGACGCGCCACGGATCTCCTTGATGATGGCGGAGAGTTCCTGCTTCGACCGGATGTGCTTTGCCAGCACGGTAGCGGTGTTCTCCAGGACTCGGTCGGCAAGATGTTTCGCGAGGTCCTGACGAAGCCCCTGTCCAATGTACAACTTCACAAGAGCTTCGGCTGGCATATCACGACCGGATGCAATCCGCCCCAGCGCTTCAAGCGTGTCCTTAGGGATATCGATGGAGATGGTCTCCACAGGTCGCTTCTGGATGCGCAGCTTCATTTCTGGCTCACGTCTCTTCATACCAGTTTCCTTTCGGCTCGGGTTGCCGGCCGTGCTGAGATGATGCGGGTCCGTTCCTTACGTTCCATGTGCACTACCAGCAGCAAGCGCTGGGACAGCGAATACCCGATAATGAAGCGATGCTGCTCGCGGTCCACAGTGGCATCACCACCCTGATAGAAGGGATCGAAGAACGCTTCCACCGCTTCTTCGAATGCAACGCCATGCTTCTCGATGTTCTCGCGGGCTCGCAACGTTCCTTCAACGTATGGCGCTGGTCCGCACTTCTTTGGAATTCAGCGGCAGCTCCAGCAGCAAGCCGTCGTGGGCGACGATGACCCCTTCGCGAACCTCAGCGACACCCCGTAGGAATACACTCTCGGCAATGCGATTCGGTGGTGGTGGGGTGAGGTGATAGAGGACCAGCGTGTTTACTCCGGCTTCGTTGGCGACTTGTGCGGCTTCGACGGGAGAGGTGTGGTAGCTGGGAATATCGCTCAAGAGCTTGGCGAGAAGATCGCGGCCCGCATTTTTGGCGGCGGTCTGGATCATCGACACGATGTGGTTGGCCTGCGCTTCGTGCACCAGCACGTCGGCCCCCTTGGCCACGCGAATCAGGGTCGCGTTCTTGACGGTGTCGCCACTGATCACAACCGAACGGCCGCGATAGTCGAAGCGGTAGCCAACGGCTGGCTCGATCGGAGCATGATTGACGAGGAATGCCGTCACCTTCAGGTCTCCCGCGGAAAGCGCGGTAGTGGTGTCCGTTCCCACAAACGCGATCGGCATGGGCTGCATCTGACCCTTGTCCGGAGCAAGGAACTCCGCGCCGTGGTGGGCAACGCGGTAGCCAATGTCGAGAGTATAAGCCTCGGAGAAGCCGGCGACGACACGCTCGACGCCGAGTGGGCCGTACACAGGCAGCGGACCGGGACGCCCGGACACCCAGGTCTGCATGTTGAACTCCCCGAGTTCACCAATGTGGTCGGAGTGAAAGTGCGTCAGTAGAACAGCGCCAATCCGCTCTCCCGGAATCTGCCACAACGCCATGTTGTTCCAGGAGCCTGTGCCGGTATCGACGACGTAAAGCTTGCCGCCGGCGATCACCCCGACGCACGGTCGCGCCCGCGTGCGATGCGGCAAGGGCGATGAGGTGCCGCAGAGGAACACGCGCAAGGCATCGTCTTGGAACAACGCCACCGCCGATCGCCCAACGGCCCGTGCCACCACGCGCTGCAAGACGGCGTCCTGCACGCTTGGAATTCGCGACAACAATACCGCGGCCACCGCAAGCACGGCCACCACAAGCACCACCCAGCGTATCAGTCGACGCATGCCAGTCTCCTCATCGCGGAACTCGTATCACTTGCATCGGCAATCGGAAACAACCGCCGCCAGCGTACCATGGCTGTCGCAAAGCTGCCGCGAAGCTTCGGCGTTGGTGCTGGAAACCGATCAGCACAAGAACTGGCGGATCTGCTGCAACAGCGCCTGCGGCTGGTCAAAGTGAATCATGTGGCCGGCCCCGGGTATGTCGACGAGTTGGTGACTGCGAAAGCAGGCGCGGCGTTGTGCAAGGTCGTCGGGGTCGAGATAAACGGTACCGGGCTGGGAGCGCCAGAATTCTCCCGACTCGGCCCCGTGGACCAGAAGTGTCGGCACGGTAATGCGGCGCCATAGAGTCATGTTGTAGGCGAGGTCGTAGGGTCCCGTAATCGACATGGTGCTCAGCATGGCGTCGAACTTCCATTCGAAGGTCCCGTCCTCGCGAGCTCGCGTGCCGAGCAGGGCCAAGCGCTGCGCCTGCGTTTCATCAAGCCGCGGGTTACGTTCCCGCAGGCGCTTGGAAGCTGCTGCTAGATCGGCAAGGCCCGGATGGCCTGAGAAGGCGCGGTCGATGCGCTTGAAGCCGTCGATGGTCCACTGCACTTCCGCATCCATGCCAGGCAGCGGCGGCCCCAGCCCTTCAATGACGACGATGCGCTCGGGAATCTCCGGAAAACATCCGGCGTAGTTGGCAACGATCTCGCCACCCATCGAATGCCCAACCAGGATGGGCTTTTGCAGGCGCAAGGCACGGATCATGTTGTGCACGTCGAGAACAAAGTGCCCGAAGGCATAGTACGGCGTCGTCTCGCTGTCGCCGTGTCCGCGCAAGTCGATGGCCATTACGTGAAAGCGATCGGCGAGGCCGCGGGCGAGATCGTCGAACGAGTGCGAGTGGTCGCGCAACCCATGCACCAAGATCAGTGGCGGACCTTCGCCTGTCCAATCGCGAAAATGAATGCGTAGGGTGCCACTGCGAAAGAAACGCTCACTGTATTCCGGCATGCCTGCGTCCTAGCAAGCAGCGCCACGTGGCGCGATTAGGGGCGCGATGACGGGTCAGCGGTAGCGAGCCTCAAGGACGCTCAGGTACGGCACGCAGAAGCGGCGCTGGCGTACGAACTCGCATGCCTTGGCCAGCGGCAGTTGGTGCCACACGTGGACGTAGGCAATCGCCGCCGTGGGGGCACGGTTCATCCCAGCGTTGCAGTGCAAATAGACGCGGCCGCCTTGGGCCAGGTCGTGAATATGCTGGACGATCTCATCCAAGCGAAACGACAGCATCGCGCTGTCGCCATCGGTAATGGGGGTGCGCTGGAAGCGAAGCCCTACCTGCGTAAAGGCCAACTCAAGATCCGCGTGGCGTAGCCCCTTACTCGATAAATCCGCGTCATCTTGCAGGCTGATCACGGCGGTGATGCGGTGCTCCTCTTTCAACCACGAGGCATCGCTGGGCAAGGGATACTCGCCGACTAGGAGTTCAGGCAGGATCTCGGAGAGGCGCGGGCGCATTCCACCGCGTAGCGCCGGGCCGAAAGCATGATTCCATTGCTGCTCCACCATGCTGGCGACAGTACCAAAGGCCACCGCAATGTCACCTGACCCAGGCTGCTCCAAGGAATCTCTGCACAAGTAGCCTTGTTATCCAGATCGGGGTCGGAATCGGCATCGGGGTCGGAATCGGCCACGACAAGGGTGGAGATGTCGCGTGAAATGAGATCGATACCGATTCCGATAGCGACCCCGACCCCGCAGGGATCTGGGGGAATCTCAACACAAGCCCTGCAATCAAATCGGGGTCAGAATCGGTATCGGCATCGGTCGCGACATTCGCTGGGAGGTACCGCGTGCAATGGGAACGATACCGACGCCGACCCCCGTCGGGACAGGCGCGGACTTGTGCGAAGTTCCCAAGCGCGGGGCAGGGGAGATTCCCCCGTGCGCCGGCGTATTCGAATTCACTGCGGCAGGAAGTGTAGGCGCGCTAACCGCTGTCCAAGTTGCCGCGTGGCAGGTAGCTGTGCAGAGGACGGGGCATGGTCTCGCCGCTTACCACTTGAGCGGCGGGGTTACGGTCGACGCTTTGGAAGAGCAGAGCGGCACCGACGCGGTTCTTAACGTCAAGCTTCGCAAAGATGCGGGTCAGATGTGTCTTCACCGTGAACTCGCTGATCGACAGCTTGCTGGCGATGGCGCGATTACCCATGCCGAGGGCGACGCAGCCCAGCACCTCGTGCTCGCGCCGGGAAAGGTCGTGGAGGCGATTCTGCGGCGCATCGGCGGGTAGCGAATGGCGCTGGAAGATGTCGAATACTTGCCTCGGCAGGTTGCCGTCGATCCAGATTCCACCGTTGATCACCGTGCGCATGGCATCCGCAACGGCGTACAAACGCGTCGACTTGAGAATGTACCCGCGGGCTCCCCCAGTGGCGGCGCGGGTGGCGATGTCGACGCTGGCAAACCCTGTCAGCACCACCACGTGCATGTTCGGCTGGCGCTGCAACAGGTCGGCGACCAAGGCAGCAAAGTCTTCTACGTAAGGCATCTTGTAGTCGAGCAACAAGACGTCAGGACGGCAGCGATATACGGCTTCGCCTAGGTCGCGCCCATTGTCTGCCTCGCCCACGACCTCGAAATCGCCAAGCCGCGGCAGGGCCAGCGTCAGCATCTCTCGGAACATGGCGTGGTCGTCTGCCACCAACACCCGAATCATTGAGGGGCCGAGGTGTGCAAGTCTCGTTCCCAAACGGATTTCCCCTAAGTGCATCGAGCGCAAGAGTGACGGTGGCTAGGTTGCGGGCTCCGTACCGCCATAGTGTTCGAACCTGCACTTAGGACAAGTACGGATTTGTCCGTGTAACCACTGCCGAACCTGCGCACCGCGCCGCGCCTGATGACTCGCCACGGACTACCGTGCTAGGAGGCGACCATGGCGCTCGCCGTACCTTCCTCTCCCGTTTGTGTCTGCACGGACCCGGTGGCCCGCCATGCTCGCTGACGTCTTTGCTCGCCTGCAACTGCGTCGCCCGCACGGCATCTCTGCCGTCCTACTGCCGTTTACCGCGACGCAGCAGATCGATTGGCAGGCCTTTCTGCGCTTGGTTCTGCACACCAAGAGCAGTGGTCTCGATGTGGCGGTGAACATGGACACGGGTTTCGGCGACTTGCTGACAGCGGCCGAGCGTGAGGCCGTGCTCGATGCCACACAAGACGCGTTGGGTGTCGGTGTCCGCTTCTATGCCGGCGCCTTCCCAGACGCCGCGGGGGACGTTGCTAGTTACCACACGGCCATTCGCGCCATCGCGAAGCGCACTGCCATCCCCGTTATCGTCCAGTCGAGGGTGATGCACGCGATGAGCCCGCGGGAAAAGGCCGACCACTATCGCCGCGTCTGTGCGGCGGCCGACGAAGTGTTGGGCTTCGAGCTAAGCCCTGTGTTCGCCCCACACGGCGAAATCTGGGACGACGAATCGTTCGCGCGCATTCTCGAGATCCCGCAAATCATCGGTGCCAAGCATTCCTCCTTGCATCGCGACATCGAGCTGCGGCGTTTGCTAGCCCGCGATCGGCTACGGCCGCAGTTCAAGATCTACACCGGTAACGATCTTGCCATCGACATGATCGCCTACGGCAGCGACTATCTGCTGGGTCTGTCGACCTTTGCGCCGCATGCTTTTGCGGCTCGCGACCAAGCGCTGGCCACCGGCGACATCAGCTTTCTGGAGCGCAACGATGCCTTGCAACATCTCGGCAACGTCGGCTTTCGCGCTCCGGTGCCAGCCTACAAGCATGCCGCCGCACAGTTCTTGCACATCGTCGGCCAGCTCGGCGCGGATCACATCCACCCGCGTGCTCCGCGACGGCCGGCATCGGAGCGGATTCTATTGTTCGACTGTGCGCGCAGACTGGGGTTGCTTGAAGATCCGGAGCAGGCCTACCGTGAACGTGTCGTACCTTATCTGGTGGAGGTTTGAATGAGCGCACGAAGAGGTCGCAGCGTCGTGGCGGGGCTGCTGTTGCAAGCACTGGCTACTGGAATCAGTGGCTGCGGTGACGATGATTCGGGGCGGCCCTCAGCGTCGCCCCAAGCACGCGGCTTCGCCGATGCCGCTGCCATGCGTGCGCGCCAACTCGACTACCTGCGTTATGCCACCCAGCAGGTTTTTCCCGGCAGCCCTCTCAACCTGATCGCCCATATGGAGCGGGCTCGCATCGATCCCTCGTACAGCGTGGACTCGGTGCGTGTTCCCGCCGATGCTTGGGATGCCATTTTCCGCAAGATGGCCAGCCTGGAGGATACGCGCGACTTCGACGCTCTGTACGTCCTCAATGCATTTCTCGGCTATCGCCAGAGTCCGGTGCTCGATGCGCAACTCTTGCAAAAGGTGGAGGCGGCGTTCCTATCGTTCAAGTACTGGTACACCGAGCCCACCGCGACCGGCCTGGTCGACAACTCCTACTATTGGACTGAGAACCACGAGATCATCTACCACACGCTCGAATACCTGATGGGCCAGACCTACCCCGACCGCATCTTCACCAATGATGGTCGCACCGGGCGCGAGCATTGGCAGGAAGCTCGCGAGCGTATCTTGCGCTGGTTCGACCTGCGCGCCCGCTTCGGCTTCTTCGAGTGGCATTCCAACGTGTACTACCAAAAGGATGCGACGCCCCTGCTGACGCTGGTAGAATTTTCCGAAGAGGAAGAGATTCGTTCGCGGGCGGCGGGGATTCTCGATCTCTTGCTGTTCGATATCGGCATGCACACGCTACGCGGGGCCTTTGGAACCACCCACGGGCGCTCCTACAAGAAGGACAAGATGTCGTCTCTCGATGATGACACGTTCGGAATGGTCAAGCTGCTCTTCGGTACATCGGAGTATCCATACCGATCGCAGGGCGATGTCGCCGGAATGTTTGCGCGCATGCGGCGCTATCAGTTGCCGGAGATCGTGTATCGCGCCGCCACCACCCAGGAAGCCTTTGTCGATCGCGAGCGCATGGGCATCGCCATCGACGAACTCGCCCCGTATACGACCGATCCGGTGGCACCGTACGAATTCTCATTCACGGACGTACGTGACGTGGACCTGTGGTGGAGCATGAGTGCCTTGACTGCCTGGCAGGTCATCCCTCTCACTCTCGATACCATGGCGCAGTACAACCTTTGGGACACCACTAACTTCTCCGCCTTCTCGGGCTTGCGGGGCGTGGCGGCAAGCCCCGTGTTTGCGCAACAGCTTGCGCAGCGCAACGCCCGTTTCTTTGCCTTCTCCGTGCTCAAGGAGGTGAACACGCAAACCTACCGCACCGCCGACTACATGCTGTCGAGCGCCCTCGACTATCGGGCCGGATCGTTCCAGTGGCAGGCGCATTCCTGGCAGGCGACGCTGGATCCGAACGCCATCGTATTTACGACGCATCCTCCGCGTCCGCCTCTCAAGACCACGAATTGGTACGAGGATGTAGAAACCGGCAGCTACTGGACCGGCGAAGCTTCCATGCCGCGCTCGGCGCAGCACGAGAACGTCGCCATCCACATTTATGCGCCGCAGTATCGCCAGGCTAATCAGGAGCCGTTTACGTTCTTCCGTTACGAGCCGTACACGCATGCCTACTTCCCACAGGATCATTTTGATGAGGTGGTGCAGGATGGAGCGTGGACACTGGGGCGCTTCCGTGACGGCTACGTAGCGCTGTACTCGCACCGCCCGGCGACGTGGGTTGTCTACGATCCCACCCAGTATGCCACCAATGGCATGAGCAAGCCGTTCGATCTCAAGGCGGACGGCGGGGCCGACAACGTGTGGATCGTCGAATGCGGCAATAAGAAGTCGTTCGGGTCATTTGCGCAATTCCGTGCCGCCATTGCCGCCAGCCGCGTGCAAATCATCGAACGGGAGCGAGGCTCGTTTTCCAACGTCTACGAAGTGGAGTACGACTCGCCCAGCCAAGGGCGCCTCACCTTTGGTTGGCAGAACCCTTTGACTGTGAACGGAGCCGAAGTGCCGATCACCGGATATCCGCGCTACAGCAATCCGTGGTCGCAGACGCCGTTCAACACGCGTACGACCCGGCTGGAGAAGGATGGAGTTGGAGTGGAGATCGATATCGAGAACGCGACTCGACGCGTCTTCGCTACACCCTGAGAGATAAACCCACCTCCGCAACCGATGTATTCTCTCAATGGTGTGCGACAAATTTGTTGGGAGACAGGCTTCCGTCATCCACGCGCTCACGCGCGCGGCTACACGGAGCCGGCGAAGACACAGTAGCCGCGGCCGTGAGGCCGTGGATCTCGGATGAAAGCCAGCAAA
>CAZGSN010000370.1:0-5175 GCA_964528465.1 uncultured Binatia bacterium (SeqCode) | reverse complement strand
GATCGATACCGACTCCGATAGCAACCCCGACCTCGCAGGGAGGCGACTTGCCCGGACTCTTGCAGGAGTTCTTTACGGCTTCTCCCCGCATGCCAGCCGGGCTTCAATGGCGGTGATGACGGGGAGCAAGTCGGCGACGGCGTCGATTACGTAGTGGGCACCGGCACGGGCTAGTTTGTCGGCGGCGCGGCTGCGGCGCCGTTCGCGCTCGCCGGCATCGAGTTGCGCCATCTGGCTTTGGTTGAGGCCAACTTCGTTGCCGGTGAGGGTTACCGCTACCGACCACATCCCGGCGTTGAGGCCTTCCTCCACGTCGGCCACGGTGTCGCCAACCTTGATGCAGGCGTGCACGGGGCTGACGTTCAACCGCACCAGGTTGAGCAACGCCATCAGTGCGGACGGTCGTGCATAGGGAACATCACTGGCACAAACCCAGGCATCGGGCACAAATCCCTTGGCCGCCGCGGCAGGAACCAGCACATCCATCATCTCCTGCACATAACCAGTGCAGGAACCGATCTTGATGCCACGCTGGCGCAACTGCCCCAGGGTGTCGAGCACGCCTGGAATCGGATCCGCGTAATCCTTCAAGCAGTCAATCTGCAAGCGTGTTGCCTCGGCGTAGATCTTGTCGATGTCGGCCTCGCCGGCGTTGCGTCCATGCTGCTTTGCGAATTGCTCGCGCACCGAATCGAGATCGAGCAAGGTGCGCACGTGCTCGCGTTTGTGAATACCCATCGGGCCACGTGCCTGCTCCTGGCTAACCGCGAGTCCATGCTTGGCAAACGCCTGCACGAACACGCCGGCCGGAGCACAACTACCGTGGTCTACGGTAGTTCCCGCCCAATCGAAGATTACGGCCTGGATGGGGCCGGTGTAGGTGCGGCGATACTGGAAACTCATGGGGCACACTCCTTTACGCCCATCTCGTCGAGCGTTGCGCGCACGGCGGCAAGAGCGCGGCGCATGTCGTCGGGTTGCACATGACCGATGCAACCCATGCGAAAGGTGTCGGCCTTGGTAAGCTTGCCCGGGTAGATCAGAAAACCGCGGCGCGCCAACCCTTGATAGAAGGTCTCGAAGGCGAAACGCGGATCTTTGGGAAGCAAGAAGGTGATGATGATCGGCGCTTGCAGGTCGTCGGGGAGCGCGGTGTGAAAGCCCATCGCGCGCATGCCATCGACCAGCACCTTGCAATTGTCCCGGTAGCGCGCACCGCGGCCGCTCACTCCCCCTTCTTCCGCGTGACTGCGCAAGGCGCGATCAAACGCTGCCAGCACATGGGTCGGTGGCGTAAAGCGCCACTGCTTGGTCTTCTCCAAGCCGCGCCATTGGTCATAGAGGTCGAGGCTCAAGGAGCGCGCATTCCCTTCGCATTTCTCCAGTGCGGCCCTGCGAATTACCGCAAAGCCCATCCCCGGCGCTCCTTCGATGCACTTGTTACTCGAGGCTACTAGCGCGTCGTACGGCACACGGCGCGCACTCAGCTCCAGAGCCCCAAACGCACTCATGGCGTCGACGATCAGGCTGCGATTACGCTCGGCCACGACCGCTGCGACGGCTGCGATCGGATTGAGAATTCCGGTCGTGGTTTCGCAGTGCACGACGGCGACATGTGTAATGCTAGTGTCGGCATCGAGAAGGCTTGCGGTCACCGTAGCATCCACCGGCTCGAGTTCGTTCCACTCGTGCGCCACGCAGGTGATGCCGGCCACTTGGCAGATCTTCACCATGCGTTGGCCGTAGGCGCCGTTGATGAGGACCAGCACCTTGCCGTCGCGTGGCACCAAGGTGCCAAGAGTGGCCTCGACGGCGAAAGTGCCGCTGCCCTGCACAGGCACGCACACGTGGCTATCGGCGGCATCGGCGATGACCAACACCTGCTCGCGGACGCGTGCGTTGAGTTCGAGGAAGGCCGGATCCCGCGACCCCCAGTCGCGCAGCATCGCTTCACGTGTCGAGCGGGCGGTGGTGAGCGGACCCGGGGTGAGCAGAATTTGCTGTGGTTGCTGTTCGTTACTCATTGCGAATTTGCACCTCTTCCATCACGGCGCGAAACGATGCGAGGTCGGGTCCACACCATCCCACAACCTTTGCCGCATCATCCCAGCGCCGCAGCCGTAAAGCAGCGGCATGAGCAGACTCGGCTTCGAAACGGCCCACCTCGGCATTCGTCATCGGTCCACCCTGTACGACCAACGAGCGTTGCGATTCTTCCGACAAGGTTTGGGCATAGGCTGGATCGCGTACCAGGTAGCGCTTGGCGGCGACATGCAAGCGAATGGGCTCGGTGACTTCGCCTCCAAACCAGCGCTGCAGATAGCGTGAACCCATGTCCTCGTGGCGCGTATCGACGCCGCGTCGAGTGGCTGTTGCATCGCTCAGCAACAAGTGCCCAACATCGTGCAAGAGAGCCGCGACGACCAATGCCGGGGTAGCCCCTTCGTTGCGTGCCAGGGTTGCCGCCTGCAAGGCATGTTGGAGCTGCGTGATCGGCTCGCCGATGTAGGACGAGCCGCCTTGCGTCGCAAACAGCTCCATCAGATCGTTTAGGTCCGCCATGCGCCTAGGCGGCTAACATGCACGCTGCACTGCGGCAACAACGCGAGCCGATGCCGCCAAGGGGGGGCGACATGCCGAGATCCGGCGCTCGCGCCGGATCTCGGGGTGCCCGGTGTGCCGGTTCGCCGGTGCGGCGTGCAGCGTTCCCGAAGTCAGATGCGCCAGCTCATGGGTAACCGTGCGGGTTTCCGGATAATCCGTCCAGCGAAGGCAAGGCGGGTGTTAGCGCCCGATCTGGGACATGATTGCGGGGAAAGTCGGGAACCCCAAGTTCTAAATGGCTGTCTGAACTTCTCGACCAACGAGGGGTAGAGGTCGGTGCCACCGAAGGTCATCCGCGGTTGAGCAACGGCTGATTCGAGGGCTCCAAGATCACGAAGCCCAGGCATCCCGCCTGCCTGTTCGATGACCATCTCATGCAGCTCCATGATTTCCGCGAGCGAGAGGTGGCGCATTCAAGCCAGGCGCTGGTAGAGATCCCGGTTCTTCTCCAGCACCCGCCTAGCAGCAGCCTCGAAGTCGTCGCGCTCGCGGGCCAGAAGATCCGAGATCGCTGCATGCGCTAGGCGTTCGGGGCTGACACCCAACCGGTTCGCCTTGTCTTGTAGCCGTTTCGTGTCCGCAGGAGAGAGTTCAATCAATACCTTCATGCTCTTGCCTCGACTGTTGTCCACCGTACCACGCGTTGTCGCGCCCTGCCAGAACAAGGCGAAAGGAAGAGGGTTCGAGGGAGTTGCTACGGATGCGGTCGGTGGCTTGCACCTTGGTAGAGCTGCCACCCCCCGACACATCGTGCCCCACAGCCAAATGCCGCCCAACCTCACATCACCCAATACGACTCTCGAAGTACCGCCGCCGGCGAAGTCGCCGTGCTACACTCCCGTCGTGTCTGCCGGCGACAATTCGCGTCGACTCTGCCCCGAAGCCGAAGCGCCACCCATACACGCCAAAATCCTCCCCGCGACACAGGATTATCGGCTACTTGCCGCCCTCCCGGTATGCTCACCAGCACAGGGGATCTCGCCCTACGGCCAATTTCCCCCATACGCCCTGCCCGATCCCTGCGCCGCCACACGCACCCTCCCGGTTCGCTCCGCGGCTTAGTTCAACCGCGTTTCATCCTGCTTTTGCCCACCGCTGTGGCTTCTTGGGCGGTAGAGACACAACCTTACGTCCACTCGCTTCTTGATCTCTTTTGAGTGCTTCGCAGATCGCATCCAAATCGTAGTCGTACTTCGCCGCATGCCGTTCGCGCACACGTCGTACCTCTTCGACAATAGGATCCTTCATGGCTTCAGTCTCCCATCAACTCCTCGGGCGTGCAGATGACCGGGACTCCGTATCCGTGGTCGTAGGCAACTGCCGCGACAAGGTTTCGAATCGCCGCATTCGCGATGTGCTTGCAATTCCAGGTAAGCAAGTAATCCATGCCGTGTACTGTCGCGAGAGCGATGTGGAGAGCATCTTCGTTCGCCCGCGGCGGTAGGGCGGCTGCCGTCGCAATCGCCGCGGCCAGATCTCTCACGCCATCATTGACATCAAGCAGGGGAAGCCCCTTCAATGCATTCAAGCGCCGTTGCGCCGCAGTTGCGTCGCCTGCGCTGGCCTCGCCGACCACACTCTGTGAACAGTACAAATCAAACCGCTTCCGTCGCTTCCACCATCTGCGCGTGAGCGTTTGGTGCGCGACACCGACAGCGTCAGCCGTCTTTCGTGCAGTCAGGTAGCTCACAATTGTGGTCTCGACGTACACCTTAGCTCTCACGCCACTCCGCTTACTCCACAACATGATGTGGCTCAGACAGCCGAACGCTGATGCTCACCCGCGCGCGTCTTTTCGCGCGTCGGGTGGAGCAACTTGTTGAACTAAGCCGCTCCGCGGCAGCTTTTGGAGCCGTTCGATTGCAACGTTGCATCGTGTCCATGTGGCAGTAAGCGGGATTGTGCACCCGAGCGGTGGCTGCCGTCAACAGATGCGTGCGGCTGCCATTCGCGTCACCATCGCACCTCCCCCCGCGCCGGATCTCCCGGCGCCGGTAACCACACAGGAGGTGTACCATGGGAACAATCGAGGATCGGCTGGATGGTGACCTGCGGCTACGCGGCTTTTCGAAGGTGACATGCATCGAGTACCGGCGTCGCCTCAGGCACTTTCTGGCGCACCACCAGGTGCCACCCGACCAACTCGGTGCCGAGGATGTACGTCGCTACAATCGAGGCCAGCAACGACCGTAACGCCGTCGACTGTAGCGCTCCCAAATGCCCGCACTGTGGCGGCAGGCTCCTTCCATTGACCATGCGTCGACTGCGCCTTGTAGAGCGGCCACCGCCCGACACATCGTGACCCATAACCAAATGCCGCCCAACCTCACATCACCCAGCACGACCCTCGAAGTACCGCCGCCGGCGAAGTCGCCGTGCTACGCTCCCGCCCTGTCTGCTGGCGACAATTCGCGTCGACTCTGCCCCGAAGCGCCACCCATGCGCGCCAAAATCCTCCCCACGACACAGCATCACCTGCGGCTTGCCGCCCTCCCGGCATGCTCACCAACGCAAGGGATCTCGCCCTACGGCCAATTTCCCCCATACGCTCTGCCCAATCCCCCCGCCTTC
>CAZGSN010000369.1:0-42910 GCA_964528465.1 uncultured Binatia bacterium (SeqCode) | reverse complement strand
CCCTGTGCAACGCCGCTTCCATCTTGGCGGTAGCCGCAGCACACGATTCAGTCTTGTAGGCTTGCAGTGCGGCCAAGGCCTTTTGACGCTCGCGCAACTCATCTTCGAGTTCGCGCTGCTCTTCGCCCTCCGCCTCTCCCCCAAGACTCTCGGGTGCCATGGCCAGGCGCCGCACCGACTCGGGAACACTTGCGGGAAGATTTGGATCCTCGGGAGCACACGAACCATGGCACCCTACCGCGAGTAGAATTAGGAGCAGAAGCAGCCCGACTCTGACAGGGCAGGGAGCAAATCGAATCACGACCGGAAGAGCGAGCATGCTTGGAGCCTCTACACAGCCGCCGGGGCTTCTACAACAACTCACATAGGAACCTGCAATCGACGAGGCGCCCCAATTCAGCACGTTTCGGTGCGTTTGTGCTCGCCAACGGCACGTCCGCCCGGTGTTGCGGTGCACCGGGCAGCCCATCCCGTCTGGACCGACAAACTCGGCTGTGCCACTGTTCGCGCATGCCGAAGCCTTTTGCTTTCAACCCATTCGATATCGACACACGCCGTGCTCCCTACGAACTCTATGCACGCGCCCGGCGGGAGTATCCGGTGTATCAGCATCCAGGGCTGCCGGTGGTATCGGTGTTTCGTTACGAGGCGATTCTGTCGGTTTTGAAAGATGCGTCTCTGTGGTCGAGTTCTTTTCCCATGCCGCCGGGCATGGAGCGGCCGCAGCATCTGCCGCCGAGCATGATCATGGTGGATGCTCCCGAGCACACGCGCTTGCGCGGCTTGGTTAGCCAGGCCTTCACGCCACGGGTCATTCGCCGCCTCGAGCCGCGCATGGAAGAAATCGCCCGCGACCTCATGGATAAAGCCTTGGCAAAGGGGCACGTCGACTTGGTAGAGGTTCTCACCTATCCGTTGCCGGTGATTGTGATTGCCGAGATGATCGGCGTGCCCACCGACGACTTGCCGCAATTCAAGGAATGGTCGGATGCTTTGGTCGCCGACCTGGGCGGTGGCATTCTCGAACCACCTTCGCAGGAACGAATGGCGAAGCAGGTGCGCATCATCGAGGCCATGCGCGAATATTTCACCCCGCTGGCAGAGCAACGCCGATACGAGCCGCGCGAGGACTTGCTGTCGGGCCTTGTCGCTGCCGAGTTAGAAGGCTCCCGCCTCACCTTCGACGAGATGCTGCAAATGCTCATCCTGCTGTTAGTGGCCGGCAATGAGACCACCACCAACCTGATTGGCAATGCAGCCCAGGTGCTCATGGACCATCCTGCTGCCGCGGCCGAGCTGCGCGCGCGGCCGGAGCTCCTCCCCAACGCCATGGAAGAGATCTTGCGTTTCGCATCCCCGGTGCAGGCTGACGTCCGCTACCTCACCCAGGAAACCACAATGTGTGATCAGGTGATTCCCAAAGGCTCGTTTGCGTTGCTGTGGCTCGGCTCTGCCAATCGCGACGAGCATTTCTTTCCCAATGGCGAGTCCTTCAACATCCATCGTGAGGACATCCGTCACATCTCATTCGGCTTCGGTCCGCATTACTGTCTTGGCGCCAACCTGGCGCGACTCGAAGGCTTGGTGGCGGTGCGTGAGCTGTTGCGGCGAACCAAGGATTTCCGCCGCTCCGACACCGCGCCGTTGCCCATCCATCCCAGCTTTATTTTTCGTGGTGTCACCAGTCTACCCGTGGAGTTGATCGCATGAAGCACGCGCCAGGATTTCTGAAGATCGTCGACGACGCCAAGCAACGCATCCGTGAAGTTACCATCCACGACGTCAAGGCGATGCTCGATCGCGGCGACCGCTTGGCGCTCGTGGATGTGCGCGAAGAGAGTGAATTCGCGCGCGGTCGGCTACCTGGGGCGCGGCATTTGTCCAAGGGCATCCTCGAACGCGATGTCGAAGCCGTCTTCCCCGACCCGAACACGCCTCTGGTCTTGTACTGCGGCGGCGGCTTTCGTTCCGCCCTCGCCGCCGACAACCTGCAGCAGATGGGGTACACCAACGTGGTGTCGATGGACGGCGGCTGGCGAGAATGGACCGAAGCCGGGTTCGCCACCGAGATAGCCAGCTAAGGCGTTTGGGTAAGGGGAGTCGCAAGCAACGCGCTTAGTACCTCTTGCGGACGTTTTCCTTCGGTATCGTCGCGTAGGGAGGTGTATCGAAGGACTCTGGCGGCGTCGCCAAGGGGCGTCGCCTCGAATCGGCGAGCAAAGCACCGGCGTACCGGGAACCCTCGGATTTGGCAAACGTATCTATACCTGGCACGCGCAACTCGTTAGGATAGCCGCCCTGTGCCACATCCAATTGTTGCAGACGAGCTGCTTCTCCTGGAGCAGGTGAACACGCTGCTGACCGAAGCGCCGACCTCATCGGCGCCGTCGGAATCCTCGCTCGTGGAGGAGCTGACGCGCCTACGGGAGATGATGCAGGGGGCCAAGACCGAGGACCAACCCGCCTTGCTGCAGCAGTGGAACCGCCAAGTGGCCTTGCTCGAGCAGTTGCGCGCGGCGCGCCAAGCTCCGCAGGTGAATCCGGATTCTCCCTACTTTGCGCACCTGCGTCTGAAGGAAAACGGCGTCGAGCGTGACGTCCTACTCGGCAAGGCAACTCGCCTGCAACGCGGCGTGCGCATCGTCGATTGGCGCAACGCGCCCATCTCGCGCATCTTCTACCGCTATCAGCAGGGTGACGAATATGAAGAGGAGATCGCCGGCCGCACTCTGAGCGGAGAAGTGGTGGCGCGCCGTACGGTGACCATTCGCAGTCGCCGCCTACAACGCATCGACGCCCCGGAGGGTTTGTTTCGGGCCGATCAGACTACCGACGATGGTTGGGCCGAGTTGCAGCGCCAGCCGCCGCAACTCATGGGTGGCGAAGGTGCCGCCATGCGTTCGTATGCGGAAAGTGAAGGGGATCATCGCCGCCTTGGCACCGATCTCCGCGGCGCTAGCCAGCGTTCGGACAAGCACCTTCCCGACATCGCCGGCCTGATTGACTCCACACAGTTCGATCTCATTACCCGCCCGTCGGCCGGTTTTGTGGTGATTCGCGGCACCGCTGGCTCGGGCAAGACCACCGTGGCCCTGCACCGCATTGCCTACCTGGCTTACGATGATGCGCAAATCGATTCGAATCAGACTCTCGTGGTGGTGTTCTCGCGTGCTTTGCGCGACTATGTGAGCCACGTATTGCCGGCGTTGGGTGTGCACAAGGTGCAAGTGCGCACCTTTCAGGAGTGGGCTGCCGAGCAGGTTCGCCGCCTCTTCCCTAAGTTGCCGCGCAAGATGCGCGACAATCCGCCCGCCGTCGTGCATCGCTTGAAGCTGCACTCGGGTCTCATTGCCGCGCTGGAGCGGCAGATTGCCCGCAACCCGGGCCTGCCGACGGTGGAGCAGGTCATCGACGACTGGGCCAGCGTGCTCAGCCAAGCGCCCTTGCTGGAAGAAGTCTTCGCGCAGGTAGCCCCAGACGCCTTCACCACGGATGAGTTGGTGCGCGCCGCGAGTTGGAATCGCGAACGTTGCCACGAGGTCGTCGCTTGGAGTGAAGGAGACGTGTCGTCGCACGCGGAGTTGGATCCCGAAGATGACACGTTGTTGTTGCGTGCTTGGCAGATGCGTATGGGACCACTGCCCGCCGCTCCACAGCGGCCGCTGCGCTATCGCCACATCGCCATCGACGAGGTGCAAGACTTTTCACCTATCGAAGTGCAGGTGCTGCTCGGTTGCTTGGACGAGCGCCAGAGCATCACCCTCGCCGGCGACACCCAACAGCACGTGGTCAAGGACGGCGGCTTTACCTCGTGGGCCAGCTTCTTCACCAATCTGGGTCTGGCGGGCACAGCCGTCGACACGCTCGTCATCAGCTATCGCTGCTCACACGAGATCGCGACATTCGCCGTGGCCTTGCTGGGGGACCTGCGTGAGGATTCGACCCCGCCGGTTACCACCCGCTCCGGGCCTCCGGTGGAGTTCTTTCGCTTTACCGACCACGGCGCTTGCGTTGCCTTTCTTGCCGACGCCTTGAAGGAGCTGACCCGCAAGGAGCCAATGGCCTCGGTGGCGCTGCTGACACCGTCACGCGAACTTAGTGGGCTCTATCATCGCGGTCTCAGCAACTGCGAGGTGGACAAACTGCGTCGGGTCGAGAATCAGGATTTCACCTTTGCCCCTGGAATCGAAGTTACGGAAATGGAGCAGGTGAAGGGCCTGGAGTTCGATTACGTTGTGCTCGTCGAGGTCAGCGCCGCGAGCTTCCCCGATACGCCGACGGCGCGGCGTTTGTTGCATGTGGGGGCAACCCGTGCCGTGCACCAACTGTGGCTTACCAGCGTGGCCACCCCATCCCCGATCCTGCGCGATATCCTACCCACCTCCACGAACACCTAGCTGGGTGGGTGAGCCACCCTGGTAACCGTGACCACCGAATCCTTTCGCCCGAGTGAGCGCGGTTTTCTACTTACCCCTACATACCGGATCGTAGACGGGGTGCCGGAAGTTCACCTCTACGGCGTGCTCGAAGGTGGCGAGCCTTGCCTCGTCATCGACGATCGCTTCCACCCGTACTTCTTTGTTCCTACCGCTCGCGTCGCCGAGATTCGTTCGCGTGTTGCCGACGCCACCATCGAGCCTACGGATTTGCGCGGCCTGGACGACACGCCGGTGTCGCGAGTGATCCTCCGCAGTCCTGCCCACGCGCCGCGGCTACGCCAGCACATCGAGGCTCGCGGCGTGAGCTGTTTCGAAGCCGACCTGCGCTTCGCCTATCGCTATTTGATCGATCTGGGCATCCGTGGCGGTTTCGAGGTCGAGGGGGCATCGCACTCCCATGCACGACTGGGGCGCGTGTATCGCAATCCGGTCTTGCGCCCGTGTCACTGGGTGCCGCACCTGAAGGTGTTGTCGATCGACATCGAGATCGATCCCAAGGCCGAGCATCTGTATTCCATTGCCCTGTGCACGGCGGATTTCGAGCGGGCCATCCTCGTGCATCAAGACCACTTCGAGCACGCTGATCGTGTATCTTCCGAAAAGGCGGCCATTCGCCGCTTCCTGGAGTACGTGCAGGCAATCAATCCCGACGTGATCACCGGCTGGAACGTCGTCGACTTCGATCTTGCTTGCCTGGCCCGCATCGCTCAGCGCTATGGATTGCGTTTCGCCATCGGACGTAGCGACGATGTACTCGACTTGCGCAAGGATGCTTCCTTCACGCGTGAGTCACGAGCCGTCGTATGTGGACGGCAGGTGCTCGACGGCCTCGCCATGTTGCGCGGCGCCTTCCTACGTCTCGACGATTACAAGCTGGAAACAGCGGCACGCACCTTCTTGGGCAAGGGGAAGCTTCTCGCCGGCGACCACCGGGCCGAGCAGATCGACGAACTCTATCGCAGCAATCCGCAGCATCTCATCGACTACAACCTGCAAGACGCCAGGCTGGTGCTCGAGATCTTGGACAAGGTTGGCCTCGTCGACTTGGCTGTGGAGCGCAGCCTGCTGACCGGTATGCAGCTCGATCGCGTCGGCGCGGCCATCGCCTCCGTCGATTCGTTGTACCTGAGCAGCCTGCGCCACCGCGGCTTCGTTGCTCCGTCGGTGCATTCCCAAGTGCCGACTGTGCATCTCGGTGGTGGCTACGTAATGGATTCGAAGCCCGGGCTTTACGAGAACGTTCTCGTCTTCGATTTCAAGAGCCTGTATCCGAGTATCATCCGCACCTTCAACTTGGACCCGCTCACGCTGTCGGCCAAGCCGGAAGCCGGGGCTATCCGGGCGCCCAACGGCGCCTGCTTTCGACGTGATCGCCCCGGCATCCTGCCGCAACTGCTGACGCAGTTGGCCGACGAGCGCCAGCAAGCCAAGTACCTCGGCAACACGGTCAAGGCCAACGCCATCAAGATCTTGATGAACTCGTTCTACGGTGTGCTTGGCGCCGCTGCGTCGCGATTGTTCTCTCCGGATGTCGCCAATGCCATCACCAGCTTTGGCCAATACCTGATCCAGCAGACGGCGGACTTTGCGCGCCAACGTGGCTTCGAGGTGCTGTACGGCGATACCGACTCGCTGTTTCTCCTGTCGCAGGTGGGTGAGGCAGACGCCGCGCTTGCCTTAGGCGAGCGGCTCGCGGAGGAGATCGGGGCGGATGTCGCCCGCATGATTCGCCGCGAGTTCGACTGCGACAGCGTTCTCGAACTCGAATTCGAGAAGCTCTACCAACGCTTCTTTCTTCCCGAGGTGCGTAGCGGCCGGACCGGCAGCAAGAAGCGCTACGCCGGCTTGCTCGTCAAAGCCGGGCGCGAGGAAATCGAGTTCGTCGGGCTAGAGTCGGTGCGTCGCGATTGGAGCGAGGTGAGCAAGCAATTCCAGCACGGCTTGCTGCAGCGAGTCTTCCATGACGAGCCTGTCGATGAGTTCATCCACGACTTTGTGCGCGACCTACGCGCCGGCCGTTTCGACGCGCAACTGGTTTACAAGAAGGCGGTACGTAAGGATCTGCGAGCCTACACCAAAACCACGCCGGCTCACGTCAAAGCCGCGCGCAAGCAGCCGCAGCCGGGCGGGCGCATCGTTGCCTACATCGTCACGCACAACGGACCAGAACCGCTCGACAACCTCACGGCAAGGCCGGACTACGAGCACTACATCCAGCACCAAATCGCTCCCGTCGCCGACGCTATCCTACGGTTTCTCGGCAAGAGCTTTGCCGCCATCGCCACACCGTCAGCGCAGTTGTCACTGTTCTGAGTGGGAAGCTTCCGAGCTTTGTGGCGCCATATGCCGCGTCTGTACGGCGCTAAGGCCGCCATTCGTCTGGCAGGTGCGACGATTTTGGAACCCGGTGGGTTTCCTCGGAAGCACGAGCGGCCAGATTCGGAAACTCTGTCGGCGAACTGGCGCACCAGGTACTTGCTAAGCGTTCAAGCCATTTGACATCGGCAGGCAAGTTGCAATAGACAGCTTCTCAGTTCGCAGTTGTGGGTGGGTACAGACAAGCCCCGTGTATGGCGCCGGTGCGCTACTAGGAAAGGGGGAGCCAATGGCCAAAGGGATATCGTTGCACATCGGGTTGAATCGTGTCGACCCGAAACACTACGACGGCTGGGACGGAGCCTTGGTCGCATGCGAGAGTGACGCCAACGACATGATGGCGATCGCCAAGAGGTGCGGTTTCAAGCCGACCCGGCTTCTGACCAAGCAAGCCACATCGAAGAAAGTGATCGATGCGATCACTACCGCCGCGAAGCAACTGCGCTCCGGTGATATCTTCTTGCTGACGTACGCCGGGCATGGTGGTCAGGTGCCAGATCGCAACGGCGATGAACGAGAAGATGGACTGGACGAAACCTGCGTGCTTTTTGATCGCGAACTTGTCGACGACGAGTTGTACGCCCTGTGGGGGAGGTTCGAGCGCGGCGTGCGTATCTGCATGGTGTCCGATAGCTGCCACAGTGGCAGCCAGGCGCGGGGTGCGGTGTATCGCAGCATCGCACCAAGCGCCGCCGGCGAGCCACGCTTTCGCGCCATGCCGAAAGAGATCGAGACGCGAACTTACAACCGCAACAAGAAGCTGTACGACGGCATCCAAGCTGCCCATCCGTCGGGAGAGCGCGTCGCCGTGGGTGCCAGCGTGCTGCTGATTTCCGGCTGCCAGGACAACCAGCTCTCGTCCGATGGCGACAGCAACGGTTTGTTTACCGGCACACTAAAGACCGTGTGGAAGAGTGGCGCCTTCAAGGGAAGCTACGCCAAATTTCACCGCGACATTCAACGTCTCATGCCACCTTGGCAAAGCCCGAATCTTTTCCGCACCGGGATGGCCGACGCTGGGTTCGAGCGCCAGATCCCGTTCACCATCTGACGACCAGACTTCGTAGACGCTAGCCGCGTGGTCGCCTCGACACGGCTAACGCGGCAACGTGCGCAACTACTGAGGCGGCTTGGGGAGGGACCATGAAGTACACAGTGAAGAAGGGCGATAGCCTCTCGGCGATTGCCAAGCGCTTTCACATCACCTTGGCCGATCTGTTGGCCGAGAACCCGCAGATCAGCAATCCGAATCAGATTTCGATGGGGCAGCAAATCGATATTCCGCACGGTGCGGGCGGCGGATCGTCGGCCCTGCCCCCACCCCACGGTAGTGTCGAGCTTATCTTTGGCGCCGTGGTCAGCCTGACGTTTCGTCGCAAGGTTGTTGCGCTGGCCACGCGGCTAGGCGTCGACCCCAACTACCTCATGGCGGTAATGGCTTTCGAGAGCGGCGAATCCTTCAGCCCGTCGATCAAGAACAAGCACAGTGGGGCTACCGGGCTGATTCAGTTCATGCCGAGCACCGCGGCTTCTCTCGGCACCTCCCTTTCTGCTCTGGCGGCGATGACAGCCGAAGAGCAGCTCAACTTCGTTGAGGCCTACCTCAGCTCCTACCGTGGCAAACTGCAGACCCTGGAAGACACGTACATGGCGGTGCTGTGGCCGAAGGCGATCGGCAAGCCGAACGACTACGTGTTGTTTCGTCAGGGCACGAAGGCGTACACGCAGAATGCAGGTCTAGATGCCGACCTCAACGGTCTGATCACCAAGGCCGAAGCGGCAGCAAAGGTTCGCAAGAAGCTACAAGCGGGGGTAACGAAGTCGGCGCCGGTAAGCCCTGAAGAGAGCATCTCGCCGACCACCGCTACACGCGGACGACGTTCACGTGGCGTCAAGCCCGCACCTAGACCCACCAGGGCGTTGCGCGCTGACGGTGACCCTATTGAGCACATCGTCGTTCTCATGCTGGAGAACCGATCTTTCGATCACAGCCTTGGTGCATTGCAGCCGCACTTCGCAGCTAAAGGCATTGCGATGGATGGTATCGACCCAAGCCAGCCACCGCGCCGTAATTTCGTCCAAGCCGGCCCGCCGTTCGAGCAGCGGGTACTAACCCCACCGCACATGCAGGCGTCGTTATCGATGCCCGATCCCATGCACGAGGCGAGCAATGTGAAGCTGCAACTAGGTGGTCCCAATGCCTACTTCGTCCTCGACTACGCATTAACCTATCCAAAGTCTGCGCGTCTCCAGCGCGAGCTGATCATGAATTACCATGCCGCAGGCGCGCTGCCGGCACTGCATACGCTGGCCACAAGCTTCACGGTGTGTGATCGCTGGTACTCGTCGGTACCTGGGCCTACGTGGACGAATCGCTTCTTCGCCCACAGCGGCACTTCACTCGGCCGTGTCGAGATGCCCAAAGGTGTCTTCGAGCCCAACTTGCATCTCTACAACCAAGACACCATCTACGATCGCCTGAATGAAAAGGACATTCCCTGGCGGATCTACTACGGCGATATTCCCCACTCGTTGCTGCTCACCCATCAGCTCAAGCCGAGCAACGCTTGGCGCTATTCGCGCTTCTCGAACTTTACGAAAGATGCAGCGGGCCCAGCCGCTGAGTTTCCAGCGTTTGTGTTCATCGAGCCAAGCTACATGGGCGAAGACGCCAATGACGACCATCCACCGCACGACGTGATGCGAGGGCAACGTCTGATTGCCAGCGTGTACAACACCTTGCGCAAGAACGAGGAGTTGTTCCGCTCGACTCTCTTGGTCGTGACCTACGATGAGCACGGTGGTTTCTACGATCACGTAGCCCCACCGGCGGCGGTTCCTCCCGACCAGTACACCTACGAGTACGACTTCAAGCGATTCGGCGTGCGTGTCCCGGCTGTCCTCGTATCGCCCTGGGTCGACGCCAACGTATCGTCGACGCCGTTCGACCACACCAGCATCCTTCGGTACGCTATCGACAAGTGGGGGCTGGGTCCACTCGGCAATCGCACGGCCGCGGCGCAGAGTATCGGCTCAGCGATTCGTCGTACCGGCAACCCCCGCCGCGATATTCCAAGTGCGCTATCCGTCAGTCGCACGCGCGCGGCTACAGTCCGTGGAGGCCGCGGACCCCGCAGGCTCAACGAGAATCAGGAAGGCCTCCTTTTGTTTAGCGAGTATTTGGAAGCGACGCGGACACGCGGTCGGGCCATGCGGCCGATGCGCGGTACCGCCCCCCTCAGTAGGGCCTCCATGGGCGAGGCGGTGGCGCGCGTCGACCGCTTTCTTCAGGAGCTTGCCGCCAGACGCTGATCTGGGCGGCTCGCCATGTTGGATTGCCCGCCGCCAAAGCGGGAATTGAGAACGAGCAGCGCCGGCATGAGGATGGCCCAAACTACCGCGAGTACTCCGATCGCGTTGTCGGAGACGGCCGTCAGAGCGCCGAGACGGGCTCCGTAGATGTAGGAGAGGGGGCCGCACACGGCGCCGAGTGCGGCGGCCAGCAAGTAGCGGCCGGCGAGCCATTGCATGGAGCCGTTCAGAGTGGTGGCAAACAGCATCCAGATTGCCACGAGCCATGGCGGACACAGCCAGGCGGAGATCCCACTGCTGCCAAACTGGAGGACGCCTCCCAACGCTTGGGCTGTGTCGACAAGAAAGCCCAAGCCGCCAACGGTTATCACCAAGGCCATCTCACGACCGCGATCCGCGGAGCACGCTACGTGCAGGAGGATGCAAGCTGCCGCAACTGCCGTGCCCAACAGCGGTTGCCCCCACGCGGCCCCGAATACACAGGCAAGCCAACCGGCATAGAAGGCGAAATAGTTGCTCAGTAGCGGAATGAGTCGCACGGCGATGGCCTAGCGGTCAGGAGCAACGTAGAAGCTGATCGCGTAAGCTCGTGTCGATCGGCTTGTCGCCAAGCCAAATCGAGAAGTAGGCAGCGGCAAAGTCGGCACCTTCAATGGTGCCTTTGCGGACATTGTCCAGCGCTAGCTCGGTGCCCTTTCCTGGGATGTAGGTGAGTGAGTAGCGGCTGCCCGGCTGCACGTCTTCGTAGAGTGCGTGCAGGCGATCGAGACGCGAGCGCAAGCGCTGCAAGGCTTCTGTCCCCAGGTTGTTTGCGAGGATGTGGTCGGCAGCCTTGCCGAAGTCGCTGCCCTTGATGGCATAGAAGTAGTTGAGTTCGAGCCGCTTGGGCACGTCCTGCAACACATCAGCGACAGAGGCGCCTTCCCCAAGATAGAGGGCAGCCACGTAGCCTTTGATGAGCACCATGTAGCGCAGCAGCCCGAGGCAGTGGACGCGCATTGGCACGCCATCCTGACGCAAGGTGTCGGCAAATTGTACGCCTTCGATCGTCGAGGCCCTTGCCGTGTTGACTAGCAGCAGCAGCGCTGCGGCCAGGCTGCCAACAGCTACAGAAGGGCGTCTTGTGCCTCTGGCTCCGCTTGCAGTGCTCGTCTCGAAAGGTTGCGGCATGCTTTTCTCTGTCTTTCTGTCGCCCCGGCTCATGCGCCAAACAGCTCCTGCGCGCGCTGGCGCCGGAAATCGAAGATTGTCTTCAAGTCGCGTTGCACCAGAGGTGTGGCCAAGGCATCGCCAAACCCGCCCAAGGGCATGCGGTAGCGGACGCGATCGCGAAGGATGGTGCCGTCTTGGTACTCTTCAAACTCGTGGGTGTGATGCCACAGTTGGTAAGGGCCGCGGACTTGTGTGTCGACGAACTGCTTTCCGGGTTGCCATACCTCTATGCGACTCTGCCATTTCATCGGGATACCGTGCAGCGACAGCTTGTAGTCGATGAGCGTGCCCTCCTGAAGGGCGGGGGTGCTGGTGCCGAGCACTCGAAACTTCAGGAAGGCAGGTGTCAGTTGTTCCAGATTGTGAGCGTTGGAGAAGAAGGCGAACACCTCGGGAAGCGGGCGTCGCACCCACTGTTCCGCAAGGATCTCGTGCTCGCCATCCACCAGGGAGGCCAGGGCCTGGTCAATGTCCGCATAACGGAACTGGAAACTGGATCGCTGCGCCATGCGCGGAAACACACGCTGACTGGCGAATAGAAGCGACGCCATCTCGCCAAGCACTGCTTGTAGCGCCAATCGCGGCACGGGAAGCAACGTCGGGCGATGCAAGGCTCGGCCTAGAGATTTGGTGAAGGCCGCGTTGGTTAGCGGTTGCGGTGCGACGCCATTGACTACCCCGTTGATCTCTTGGTTCTCGACAGCGTGTACGAAAAGATCGACGAGGTCTTGGATGTGGATCCAGCTCATCCACGCCTTGCCATCGCCGAGGCGACCGCCGACGCCGAGCTGAAACGGTGGCAGCATTTTGGACAGAGCCCCGCCGTCTTTGCCGAGAACGATGCCAATACGAACGATGGCCGTGCGCAAGCCGAGCTCTTCCGCACCGCGGCTTTCCGTTTCCCATGCTTTGCAGACATCCGCGAGGAAGCCCGCGCCGGCTAGCGAGGTCTCGTCCAACTCTTCGTCACCGCGATCCCCGTAGAAACCAATGGCCGAGGCCGCCACCAAGGCCTGTGGCCGCGATGAGGGGGGCAGGGCGCGCAGGGCAGAGAGCAAGGCACGCGTGGATTGGACACGCGAGTCCAGGATTTCCTTCTTGCGCTCGGGGCTCCAAGACTTGTCTGCCACCCCTTCACCCGCCAAATGCACGATCGCATTGCAGCCCTGAACAGCGCCGGCGCTGATGCGGCCGGACTCCGGGTCCCAGGTGCGACACTCGCAACGTACCGGTAGGCTGGTCATGGCCCGGCTGGCGTCGCGGCTGAGAACGACCACTTCATGGCCTCGTTCCAGGAGTCGGTGCACCAAGGGCCGACCGACAAAGCCGGTCGCGCCGGTTATTAGGACTCTCATAGCTCTAGCTCACGCTGCGTGACGGTGGAGCGACACTTGTCGTGGACACGTGGTGCCGGCCATCCAACGTTGGACCACGACGCGCACATACTCGGGTTCGAGGCCAAAGAGTTGACACAAGCGCACGAAGGAAAAAGGCCAGGTCGCATCGTCGGAATATATCCACTTGAGGTCTTCTTGGATGCGCCGATCATAGTGCGGCTGATCGTGGCGATCCCGCACTTCCACCAGTGCCCCGGCCAGGACCGCAGCCGCAAGCTTCTTCTCTGCGCTCCATTGCGATGGCGTGGGAAGCTGTGCCGCAACGATTTCTCCACCCGCCAGTAGGTGCGAGATCACGGCCACATCCGAGTTCATCAAACAAGACGCCATGGATCACTCCATTTCCTTTGGCATCGCTTGGCGATGCGGTTGTGTTGTCTTGGGTACAAGGCGCTCGAGGTAACCCATGAGGTCATTCAGGTCGGTGATCAGACGCGCCCGCCGGCTATGGGCCTGGCGGTGCACGCTAGGGGCGTCGGCACCACCAATCCACAACTCCACAAGGGCCGGTAGCCGGGCTTCCAACTCACGCACCGTGGCTACGGCGTTGCGCCGGTTGTCCGGAGCCACGGCGCTGATCGCAACCACCGAGCACGAGGAACGTAACGCTGCATCGACGATTTCCGCGGCCGGAAGGTCGATGCCGATGTAGTTGCTGCCGACCCCTTGGTCGCTCGCCACCAGCGCGGCGAGCAGGAGACCAAACTCGTGGCGCTCTCCCGGTGGTGTAGCAAGCAAGAGGCTCGACTGTGGGGCTCGGGGACGCGAGCGCAGCATTCCGCTGAGAAGATTGCGGAGAATCCCGGAGAGCAAGTGCTCTTGGGCGATGGACAGCTCGCCGCGCGCCCAACCATCCCCGACTTCGTGCAGCAGCGGCACCACCACTTCGTGCAGGAATATCTGGCTGCCCAGAGCAACCAGGGCATCGGCAAGGTGTATTTCAATTCCAACAACGTCATGGGCGCGCAGACACGCCAACGTAGCGGTGACGACACGATTGCTACCGGCCCTATGGCGCGCCGGAGCTACCTGAGCAGGGACCGGAGCTGGAGCGAGAGCGAGGAGTTCCGCACTTCCAAGATGCGCTACATCACCGATCGAACGCCCCGTGGCTACCGCCGCGGCCAACGCCCGCAGGCGATCGATATCGGAGGTCGAATAGAGACGGGCGCCACGCGGCCCACGCACCGGCTCGACGACGGCGTACCGTTTCTCCCAAGCCCGGATGATGTCGGCGGATAAGCCCGTCAGCTTGGCTACCAAACGTACGGGGTAGGCGTCGTGTGGGGCGATTGCCCTTGCCACGGGAGCCCGGTTCGCGACCATGCCGCCCCCTATACGCCTGCCTCGATGCGGTGTCAACCTTTGTCCAGGACAAAGACTGACGATCGTCATTGAGCCCGGCCTCAGCTTACGAGCCTTTGCACAAGTAGGCTTGCAAACGGATCGGAATCGGCCGCGGCACAGGTTGGGAGACACAGCGTGCAATGGGATCAATACCGACTCCGATAGCGACTCCCGACTCCGCAAAGACGCTCGGGCTTAGCCGGCTACGCCCGAGGCGGAATTCAATCGGCTAGCTCGGGTGGTGGTAGGCTCTGCCAGGTGAGCAGGCGCTGGAAGCGCGCGGTGTTCTCTCTTTCTGATTGGAGAACTCCTCTGGCAGAGCTGGCCGCGCCGCTGACAAAAGCACCGTTGTACTGCACGAAGTTGCAGCTCTGGATCATGAACGGCGGATTGTTGGGAAAGAGGATGAGTTGCTGTCCGTTGTTGGCGAGCTGGATACTCCCTGCCGTCGGGCGCATGGTTTGAAAATCATCACTCGACCAAGCCGTCAGAGTAGCGCTGGTGGCGCTGTCGACTCGGGCGCTGAAGTGCACGCGGGGCGGGCTCGCCAGCATGGTGTCGATCTGCACGATCAAAGTTCGCCCATCGCTGCTGAAGGCGCCGAACAGGCTGTTGCCGCAACCCAAATTGAAGCGACCGCGAAAGGTGCAAAGATTCGTCCCGCTGCTCGTAAAACTAGAGCGACAGCGGGGCGGGGAGGTTGGCGTGCGTGTCGGCACCCGCGTAGGCGTCGGCGTGTTCTCGGGAGTGGGAGTGTGCGAAGCGGTCGGGCTACTGGTAGCCGTCGCCGCACCACAAGCCGCAAGGGCGTTGTTCACCGCACCGACCAACTCGTCGATCGTCACACCGCTCACACCGTCACAGTCACCACAGCATTGTGCCGTTGCCGAACCAGCGGCAAGTACCAGCAAAATCACAACCCCAAGCCATCGCCGCATCGATTCCTCCAGATTCACGTGGAGCAGATCTTAGTCGCCTACTAGCGCTCTTGAATCGCGGTGAATGATCAGAAGTGCCTCAGGCCGCTTCGCCAAGTAGAGAATCTCAGGAGCGATCGGGTCGAACGGCAAAGAGAAGTCCCACCTCCCGGCTCGCACCGAAAAAAAACTCGTGTCCACAAATCCAACCCCTCGGAGCATCTCGAGCATCTCTACTGGGGTGTATCGCCTCTCTCCCACCACGGCGTCGAGGGCAACCTTGCCCTCGTTCTCAATGCGTTCGCGATGATACAGTGTTGCCGATTCCGGGTCGTAGGCAAGCTTCTGGAATTCGAATGCCTCTCTACATCGCATGGTGATGCTGATCGGCGGAAGCGTCTCCGCTTCCGGTTTCCCAGATACCATTCTGAGACTTGCGATATGCTGGAGTGCCTGCAACCCGTTGAGGCACCCAACGACGACCGATCCCCCGGGGCGGCAGAGACGGAAAAGGCCATCCAAGATCGCCTGGGCCACCGCCATCTGGGGATTGGTACCTACGACATCGTAAAGGCAGATTACCAGGTCAGCCATTTCCTGAGGTTTAGGATCTTGGGCAAGACCAACCTCGATATCGAAGGACCCACCGGAAGCTTCGATCTGACTCTTACGAGCGTCTGCTTCACACCGGGCACGGCGGACACAACCCTCAGCGAAATCAAAGGCCCGGACGCGAAACCCTCTGGTGGCAAGCTCGATTCCATGGCGCCCCGTGCCGCAGCCCACATCGATTACTTGGACTGATCCCGCGGACCGCTCGATTCCAAGGCAAGAAAGCAGAGACTCGATTTCGGCGCTGGCGAAGTTGTTCCAAAGGTCGGGCAAAATCTCTGCGGTCAGGCTGTAGGCCGTTGCGATCGCACTATCGCCGTTGCTGATGCTGTTCTTCGAGGCAGGCCGTCTCGTCTTTGTCATTTGCGATCCATTGCTCGATGAGCTGTGCAATGAACCCGAAGCAGACCATCTCGTCAATCTTTTCCCTCGCTCGGATTCGGAACGACGACAACGGTTTCCGGCGGCTTCAGGACGGGTCACGTCACTTCCCGTCCGTAGCTACCTCCCAGAGGGCAACGCCCCAAGGAACCTCTGCAAAAGGCAGTGCAAGTCGCCTTCCTGCGGGTTCGGGGTCGCTGTGGGAATCGGTATCGATCTCATCTCACGTGGTATCTCCCCACCTGTGTCGCGTCCGATTCCGACCCCGATCTGGTTACAGGGCTACTCGCGCAGAGGTTCCCCTAAGGGTGGTCCATACCTACTCGACGACTCAGTAAACGGCTCTCTCCTCACCGCAACATGCGCGCACTCCCCTTTGCAGCACGGTTTGAGGGTCGCCGGTCGGTTGTTGTGCGCGGAGCGCCACGTGTTGATCGGGGCGGACCAATAGCGCGGCGCCGCTGCGCAACCCCGCGGTTGTGCTCCACCAATTGTCAGGGTCGGCAAACTCGACACCGGCTTGCTTGATACACAGTGGTGTAGCCAGATTCGCCGCCGCAGCGCGCCAAGCGCTTGCCTGTGGTCCGAGCAAGAGCGTGATGCGGTCGGCGGGAATCAGGTCCAACGTCGATATGCGTTTGCCGTTGGCTTGGACCCAGCCGTGGGGGAGACGTGATCCGGGGCGGCTGCTGGGTACGAATTCGCGCACCGGATTCGCCGGCAGCAGCCGCTCGCTGCCGTCGGGCACCAGCGCCCCTGCCTCGTAGGCGTAGCCAAGCTGCAAGCCCAGCATGTCGAAGTGCTCGGCTTGATTGGCAACAGCGGATGCCACTTCGCCACGGCGCTGCGGGTCGGCCAACATCTCGGCGAATCGTCGCTGGGCTTCCTCGCCCTCTGCGAAGACTCCGATCGCTTGTGTCACCTCGAAAAGACGCGCGGCGTTCTGGAGGCTCTGCTCAGTGTTGTACTGGGCGATGGGACGGCGCTCGCCCTCATAGGTATCGAGAAGCGGCGGCGCCCCCCAACCACGCTCGACCGCGGCGATCTTCCACGCGAGATTGTGAACATCCTGCACTCCCGTGTTGAGACCAAGACCGCCCGTGGGGGGAAAGCGGTGTGCGGAATCTCCAGCCAGGAAAATGCGACCTTCGCGATAACGCTCGGCGACCTGCGACGTCATCATCCACGGGGCTACCGTGCGGATCGTCAGCGGGATGTCCTGACGCACCATGGCGCGCCGCACCAAGGCCTCGCAGCGCGCCGGGTCGTAGTCGGCGACGGATTCACGGTCTGCATCGAAGGTGTGCATGAACACCCATTCATGATCGATGTCGTGGGCAATGAAGACACCACTGCATGAGGGGTCGGTGACCCAGTAGAGAACGCCTGGATTCTCACCCACCACGGAACGCAGGTTGGCCTCGAAGTGAATCATCAAAAAGCTCTGCAGACGGTCTGGTCCCACCGGCGCAATGCCGAGCGATTTGCGCACCGGGCTTCCAGCTCCATCCGCGGCAATGACAAAACGGCTGCGCACCTCGTAGGTTTCGTTGCTGTCGGTGGCGTGCACGGTAGTCGTCACGCCATCCGCATCTTGTCGCGACGCCTGCCAACGGTGCTGGTAGCAGGGGCCTTTCCCCATACGCGACAGCTCCTCCAACAGCAGCGGCTCCAAACGATGCTGCGACAAGTTGCGCAACGGCGTCGGTGTGAAGGCGAGCACCTCTTCGCCTTGCCTCTCGAAGGGAAGCTGGCCGAGGCTGTCGCCGCCGAGCCGCGTTACCCAGTACACCCACCCCGCATCACGCGGATCTTTGGCGAGTGCGAGAACCTTTTCCGTATCGACCCCTGCTTGCCGCCACACCTCGAAGCTACGAGCGTTAACCACGTGTGCGGCCGGGGCCCGCTGCGGCCCGCTGCGCTTCTCCACTAGGTGGTAGTCGATCCCTAGACGCGACAGCAGCAGCCCGGCCGTCAACCCTGTCGGACCGCCGCCCACGATCAAGACTTGGGTGTCTACGTTAGATAGGGGCATGTAGTGGTTCCTTTCGTTAAGCCTAGATCCGGCGCTAAGCGTCGGACCTAGAAGTGCCCGGTTCGCCAGTGCGCCGGGCGGAGTTTCCGAATTTTGCCGTTCTTACCTCGTTCCCAGGCTCTGCCTGGGAACGCCAGGTCTTCGAGGCTCTGCCTTGTGCGGCTAGCGCCAAGCCATCTCTACTTTGAGGTGGCCCGGCATGCTCGAATAGCTGTGGGCACTCGAGTGGCGTCAGTGGGTGGGTTCCAAGAAGCGGCAGCGGGTTCTTGCCAGGCTCGTTGCTCCTGGCGGGGCAGGATGTGTTCATCGCCGTGTCGTAGGGGCTGGGAGGAGCATGCTTCAGCCATCGTGGGTAGCGCCGGCTAGTGCGCTCATTCTGAGCCATGTTGCGAATGGCACAATCTGACAATATGCGAGGCGGAGCCTCAGGGAACTGCGTTCCCAGGCAGAGCCTGGGAACGAGGGGTCCGGGGCACCTCGGCGAAGGACTGGGTTGCCTGGTCGGCTTTGGCATTGGTTCAAAACAATCCGGGGTAGGTACCACCGTCGAGTTGCAGATTCTGACCCGAGAGAAAGCCCGCCTGCGCGCTGCACAGGAACGCGCACGCGGCACCGACTTCCTCGGGCCGTCCCAAACGCTTGGCGGCAATGGAATCGCGCATGCGCGTGTACGCCTCCTCCACGCTGTAGCCGTTGAAGGCTGCGGTGAGCTGGGCCATGAATTGTTGGCGTTCGGTATCGATGCGCTCCGGTAAGATGTTGTTGATGGTCACGTTGAAGGGTGCGACCTCGCGGGAGATGGCCTTGCACAAAGAGGTAAGACCAGCCCTTGCCCCGGTCGATAATCCCATCGGCGCAAGCGGTGCCTTCACCATGGCCGAGGTGATGTTGACGATCCGCCCAAAGCGCCGCTCGACCATGCCGTCGAGGACCCCCCGTAGCAGGAGAATCGGCGCGAGCATGTTGGCCTCCAACGCGGCGATCCACGCGTCATGATCCCAATCTTGAAAGCGCCCGGGCAAAGGCCCGCCGTTGTTGTTGATGAGGATGTCGGGCGCCGGACACGCCTCCAGCAAGGCCTGCCGTGTGGCTTCCAAGGTGATGTCGCCCAC
Organism: uncultured Binatia bacterium (SeqCode); assembly: GCA_964528465.1. Taxonomy (GTDB): domain Bacteria; phylum Desulfobacterota; class Binatia; order HRBIN30; family HRBIN30; genus CAZGSN01. The sequence continues at coordinate 23,770 of CAZGSN010000369.1, read as the reverse complement.
CACCTCTTTGACCTCGACGCCAGTGCTCTCACGAATCTCCGCGGCGGTCGCGGCAAGTACCTCTGCGTTGCGTGCATTGATGGTGATCGCGACACCTTCATTGGCAAGTGCCTCGGCACAGGCCTTCCCCAGACCCTTGCTTGCCGCGCACACAATCGCTCGTCGGCCGCGAATTCCCAGATCCATTTATTCTCCTCTCCCTCCGCTCGGACCCCCCTCTTCAGAAATCGAGATCCGGTGGCGGCATCGGGCCCCACTGATTCAATGCGTTGAGGATGTGGTGCGTACCGGCTGGAGTGTCGGCGCGCAACAAGTCGCTGTCGGTCCAGTGCTCCAATGTGAACCCGTTCGGATCCTTCCAATAATCGAAGATCTGCCCGCCGAGGATGTGGCGGCCTACACCCCAGTAGGGACGGCCATCGCCCTGACGCTCCAGATGATCGCGGCCGCTCATCAAGTCGTCGAAATCCGCCACCTCCCACGACACATGGCCGAGCTTCACTTCCGGAGTCTCGAGGATCAGCAAGGTGTGATGATCGGCGGGTTGATCGCCGCGATCGCAGCGCAGGAAGCGACCCATCGGCTTGTCTGGGCTCTCCATGTAGAAATCATCCGAGACCAACATGCCGAGGGTCTCTTGGTACCAGTTGGCAACGCCGTTGAGGTCCGTGGTCTTCAGCGCCGCGTGGCCGCAGCGTTTGACCTGCGAAGGCCCGTTCGGAACCCGCTGCAGGGTTCCCACGCGCGGCTGCGCCTGGCCCGTGTTCAACGGTGGATGGCCTTGCACCGGGATCGACTCCAGCGAGGCAATGCCGTGCACCACATCGATCTGCCGCCCATCCGGATCGTTCAGGCGCACTACCGAGCCGCCGCCTGGTTCGTCGAGATCTTCCACCTTGTTGCCGGTAGCGGCGGCAAGTGTCTGCAGATCTCCGGCGCTGACCGCCCAGAAGGCCAACCCGAGGAAACCCGGCTCCCCTTGATGGGTTACGTGCACGTGATGCGCCGCGGAATGGCCACGCATGTACAAGGCCTGTTCCGTACGCGCCGCACGGTGCATGCCGAAGGCGACAAGAAAGGCCTCCATACGATCGAGATCGGGGGCGCGGAAACGCGGGAAGGCGATATCGCTCACCTTAAGGATCGGTTTGGACATGTTCTTCTCCTATCAAATCGATTGGCAGTGCCGACGACGCGGACTATAGGACGCGTCGATTGTACCTGCTTTGCCCAAGGAGACGAATCTGATTGCCGAGCTAGACAAGATGCGGCTGCCGAAGAACTCACGCACCGCTCACTCTGCCATGGGTACCTGGGCCGGGACGATCGTCCGCGCCTTGGAGGCGAACGGAATCGACGGCACGGCACTGGCAGAAAACGCCGGTATCGACCCGCAGATCCTGCACAACCCCGAAGCCCGGGTCGCACGTGAGGCGCTGACGCGACTTTGGCAGCTCGCCGTGCAGGCAACCGGAAGCGAAAGCTTTGGCCTTACCGCCGCCAGCTTCGCCGCGCCGACCAGCTTCCACGCCCTGGGGTATGCCGCCTTGGCCAGCAGTACCCTGCGCGAAGCGATGGAACGTATCGTCCGTTACCGCCGCATGATCGGAGATGTCGTTCGCCTCAGCCTCGAGGAAGACGGCGGACATGCACGCTTCGTCATCGATGTGTCGAGCATCCCGGGTGCCGTTCCCCCAGAAGCTATCGATGCCTTGACGGTGATCCTCGTGCGCCAGGCGCGCTTGCTGCGTGGCGACCGATCCTTCAGTCCTATCCTGGTATCCCTGCAACGCCCGCAGCCGCACGACTTGGAACCGTATCGCCAAGCGTTCCGTGCACCGCTGTTGTTCGCACAGCCGCGCAACTTCATCGAGCTGCACCTTGCCGATATCGAACATCCACTTCCTGCCGCCAACGCTGAGCTAGCGCGTCAGAATGATGAGGCCGTGATTCGGTATCTGGCACGACTTGAGAAGAGCGGCGTGACTCCGCGTGTCCAACAAGCGGTCCTCGACGCCCTACCCAACGGTGCCCCAAGCAAGCAGCGGATTGCGCGCACTCTCGGCATGAGCCCACGCAACCTACAGCGCCATCTGGCCGCGGAGCAGACATCCTTCAAAGAACTGCTCAATGATGCGCGCCTTCGCCTTGCCTGCAACTACGTCGAGGAAGGCCGCTCGCCACTTTCGGAGATCGCCTTTGTCGTCGGCTTCGCCGACCTCAGCGCGTTTTCGCGCGCTTTCAAGCGCTGGACAGGAGTGTCTCCCACCGACTACGCGCGCCAGCATCGACAATCCACCACCGCCAAGCGCCGGCGGCAACGCTGAGTCATTACGGTAAGGCGCTAGCACTGGCAGAGCGGCGCGCCGCCGCTCTGCCAGCGCCTCGCAACTCCGCGAACCGCAGCACTCCAGCACTTCAGCACTGCCTATCGAACATCGCTGCAGCCGCGGCTCGCAGTGCCGGTTCGAGCATGACGGCGTGGGTGACGCCAACCGTGGCAAACACGCGCCCGTAGATACTCCCGGCGGCGAGTAACTGCCGCAGCATGTGCTCATCGCGGCGCCGGTTCGACAGTCTGGCGATGCGTTGCGTGAGCAGCTCCGAGCGCATCGGATCCGTGTGCACTCCGGTGATGCTCCTGTACGCCAGCGGGTAACCAAGAACCCGCCGGTGCTCGCGCTCGACCAGAGGCCAATGGATTGCCGGTAATCCGAGAGGACCCGCAATGCGCTCGAAGAAGTCGTGGAAGTAGCCATCAAAATCCATGCGTGCCGTCTTGCGATTGAAGGAGGCCAACTGACGCACGACGAGAAATACGAGAGCCTCACCCAGCGATAGAACTTCGCGCAGATGCCGCGCCTCGTCCTCCAGCGAAATGTCCATGCTTGCGACTTCGATGCCGAGGCGATTGGCGAGATGCAGGACCAACCCAGCCTCCCCGTGGCGGCGAATGGATATTTCGCGCTCTGCCTCGAGGCTTGGCGTCGTTCCCTCGTGCAAGGCGAAGGCCGGCGACAGACGCAAGCAGACGCTTTCGATTTGATCGAACATGGGATGGCTCGGATCCGAGCTGTGCCACGAGCCGAACAGCACCAGCCGCATCTTCCCACTGGCAACATCTACGATGTGCGGCGTGCCATGGCGAACAGCCGCGTACTCGGAGAAAGTCAGGATGCGATCCGAGAACTCCATCTTCCCCGGCGACATACTTCCCGCTGGAGCCCGGCGCTAGTGCGCAACAGGAAGGCGCTGGAAGACGCGGGGGGATGTGCTTTCTTTGCTTGAATCACGGGCGTCTGGTGGATCAGCTTCTCGAAGACCGCTGTGCCCCGCACCGGCGAACCGGCGCACCGTGCACCTGCGGATCCGGCGCTAGCGCCGGATCCGGGGAGTAGGCCGTCCGCTTGCATTGCCCGCTGCCTCAGGGCACAGGGACAAGGTTCGCAACAATCCATGTCTGATTCGCAAGGGAGGTCCCCATGTCGTCGACCGCTACCGCTCTCCTTGGCTTTGCCGGTTGGTTTGTCTTGCTCACACTCGGCATGGCCATCTATCGCAGCATGCTCATCGCAACCGGCAGCAAGGCCGTAAATGGCTTCGCTCCCGACGGCTCGGATCTCGATGGCTTCGGACGGCGGCTGACGCGTGCGCGCGACAACTGCTTTGAAACACTACCCGTGTTCGTGGCGATTGCGTGGGCAGCAAGTTCTGCCGGTCGGCTGTCGGTCACCGATCCGCTGGCCATGTGGGTGCTGCTGCTGCGCATTGCCCAGTCGACGACACACATCGTCTCCACTACTTCGGCCGCGGTACTCACTCGCGCCGTCTTCTTCTTTGCTCAAATGCTCATCTACCTCTGGTGGATCCTGCAATTGCTGGGCTAGCGGCAATGTCCGTCAGTTAAGGAACCCCTGCACAAGTCCTGGATGCTTTGAAACGCTGCTTCCGGAGATCGCCTCCCCGTTCGCCGAACACAGGCACGTACGGGCTAAGCGGCCGACGGGGGCTTTGCCCGCCAAATCGTTCCTCCACCAGACGCGGGCCGAGGGCGGCCCGTCTCCAACTCAATCCATCAATGTCTACAAACAATGGAGACGCCCCCTCGACTGGGCTCGGGACAGGCGCGCCCCCGCGGCGCATGAGCCGGATTGCCCGCCCAAGCGATTTGGCGTGCAAAGCCGGACTTACCGGCGAACCGGTGCACCTCACGCGTCCTGCAGCAAGAAGTCGAGGGCGTCACGGTCGAGGGCGCGCGCGAAGCCGTCCTCGCCGAGGATGTCACGCACAAGCTCGGCCTTACGCTGCTGGAGTTGGAAGATCTTTTCTTCAATGGTGCCCGTCGCAATCATGCGATAGGCGATCACCGTTCGGTCTTGACCGATGCGGTGCGCGCGGTCGATGGCTTGCGCCTCCACGGCCGGGTTCCACCACGGATCAAACAAGATTACGTAGCTAGCCGCGGTAAGATTGAGTCCGGTTCCCCCGGCCTTGAGCGATACCAAGAATACGCACGGGTTCGGGTCATTCTGAAAGGCATCGACGATGTGTTCGCGTCTGGTGCTTTGGCCGGTGAGCAGATGGTGGCCCACCCCGCGCGTGTCCAACTCTTGGCGCAACAGGTTGAGGCATTCCACGAACTGCGAGAACACCAGCACCTTGTGCCCTTCGGCCAAGAGCGGCTCCAGTAGTTCGAACAAGGCTTCGAATTTTCCCGACCCGAGATCACCGGTCGCGCCCGCCAAAGCAGGATGGCAACAGATCTGCCGTAGTCGTGTCAGCGCCGCCAAGATGTGAATCTTGTTCTGCGCGATGCCCCCGGGCTCGTGGCTCAAGCGATCGACCAGCTCTCGGCTGCGGCGCAACTCGGCCAAATACAGTTGCCGCTGCTCCTTGGTGAGGTCGCAATCATGGCGCTCCTCGATGCGCTCGGGCAGGTCGGTTGCCACTTGGCGTTTGGTGCGCCGAAGCATCACCGGCCGTAACTTTGCCGCCAACAAGGTGCGTAGATAGGGTGGGGCGTCTGGGTGATCGAAGCGGGCCTGAAAGCGCGAGCGCAACCCCAGGTAGCTCGGGTTGACGAAGTTACTGATACTCCACAGATCCAAGGCTCGGTTCTCGAGCGGCGTGCCTGTCAGTGCCAGCCGATGCTTGGCACGCAAGGTGTGCGCGGCTTGCGTGACCGCAGCATCCGGATTCTTGATGTTCTGTGCCTCGTCCAAGATCGCAGCCCGGAGTTCAACTTCACGCCACGCCTCGGCATCGAGACGCAGCAAGGCGTAGTTGGTGATCACCAGATCGAAGTCGGCGATGTGCCGGCGTGATTCGTGGCGCAGTTGCCCGCTACCCAAGGACAAAACCCGCAGCGATGGGGCGAAGCGTTCGGCCTCACGTTCCCAGTTGTGGACAACCGAAGCGGGGCACACGACCAAGCTCGGCCCCCCCGTTGGCTCCGTCTCTTTCAAATACAGTAGCCATGCCAAGGCTTGGATCGTTTTTCCCAGCCCCATGTCGTCGGCCAACACGGCCCCGATTCCAAGGCCGGTCATGTAGGCCAGAAAGTCCAAGCCTCGCTTCTGGTAGGGGCGCAAGTCGGCCTGCAATGTAGCCGGCACGCCGACCTCGGCGAGCCCGGAAAAATCCGCTACTCGCTGGCGCAACTGGCGTGCTGCCTCAACGGTAGTCGAGTCTGCTCCCAGCCGTTCCAAAGCTTCCAGGCTTTGCGGCTGTGCTCCTGCCAACTGCCACAAGGTGACGCGCTGATCTTGCTCGCCAACCTCGAGGCCGAGATCCGCCAGTATCTGGGTGGACTCCTCACGCACATGCACAAGCTCACGGTCGATCCAACCCGCGGAAAGTTTCACGAAGCGCGTGCTTGCTCCGCGCAGCAAAGCCAGATCGTCCTCAGTCAACGTCAGCCCTTCAGCCTCCCATTCGGCGGATATGGAAAACCAGTCCATACCACTGGCCTGAATGCGCAGACGCGGTGCAATGTGCAGGTCGGTGGTGAGCAGACGCCGCATGCGCGCAGTTCCAAAGAACGAAATCTCCGCTGGCCGGGCTTCCCATGCAGCAGCGAAGTCTTCCAGCCGCCGGCGCCCGGCATTGAGCCACCAACCCACTTCATGATCCGCCCACGGCGGTGCCGTGCCGCTTTTGGTGCGCCGGTTTCCAGGCACGGCACCGAGCAGACGCAACCATTGCACAGAGGCCTCCACACACTGCGGCTGCGGAGCAACGAACCAGACATCCACAGGATCGGCAGGACTAGCGGTATCTCCAGCATCGAGGCCGGGACTCGCCTCAGGTGCCGCCGCGGAGTTCGCTTCAGCCGACGGTAGCGCCTCATACAATGGATCCTGCAAAGAATCCTGCAAAGGATCCTGGGAGCTAGGTTCGGGGCTACCCTCCTGCACCTTGCCCACTTTCAGGAGTGCCCAGGTGGCATCCGGTCCGTACTCGAAACACAGCGAGCCGTCGGGGAGCGGCTGGCCCGGCGCCCAGGTCTCTGAACCCGAAACGGCGAATAGACGCACTTGCATCCAGTCGTCTTCGCGCAGATCAACGGCCACGAGCATACGCACGTCGTAGAAGCGGGTGTGCTCGACGATCGTAGTTTGCATGTGCGGGAAGCGGCCACCCAGCTCCCCGAGAACCTCAGCCCTCTCTTCGTCGGCAACTGGCAAGCCGCCGGTGCGCACGAAGTTCTCGATCAAGGGAGCCGGTGGTTGCTCGGCGAGTTTGAAGAAAGCACCCTCTGCCAACACGAAGGCAACATCTATCTCCCCGTACACGGCGGGAACATCGATATACACGGCTTGCGACAATGGGCACGTGCGCCCGTCCGGCCAATGAAAGGCTAGATCGACAACCAGGCCATCCTCGGCAGGAAGACAAGCGGGCAGCAGACGCACTGGTGTTTGATCCAATCGGATCGGCGCCCCCGGCGTGACACCAGCCAAGGCGGCAAGCTGTGGATCGCAATTTGGCGACCAGCAGGCGGCAGTGCTGCCCGCAGCGCGCGAGAGCAGACCGAGCAAACGCTTGCCGAACAAGCCGTGACGTGGATCGACGCCAAAAGCGGGTTGGGTCGCGGAGTCGGTGCCACCCGCCTGGGCATCGACGAGCCATTCCAGCAAGACGGATTGGTCGGCGGGCAGGCTAACGTTGCCGCGGCGCACGTCGCTACGCAGTTGCGTGAGCTGGCCGAGGGTGCGCGGCACCTCGTTCAGCTTCGCTGTGCTCATGCGGGCGTCGACCTGAATGACGGCACGCTGGCCGTCGCCGCGCGTCAAGCGCAAGAACACGCGTAGGCTACGCTTGACAAGCTCCTGGCGCTGCTCGCCCCAACCGGAGAGGTCACGGGCGAGAGCCGAGCGCAGCCGCAGGATGTAGCGATGTGCCAAGTCCTCTCGATGCACGAAGCCACGCAACGCCGGAGGCACCCACCCACCGCTTCGATTCGATAGTTCTTGTGCGAGACGCCAACACAGCAGATCCGGGTCGGCTTCGCGCAAGATGTTCTCGAACTCCGGCTGATAGGCGGAGTTACCCACACGCGGGCCGCCTTGCAGGAGACGTGCAAGGAGATCCTGGCGCAGCCTGAGGTCGCGGCTTTGGCGCAAGCGCTCCAGTGGGTCCTCAGGCAACGCCGACTGCGCTGCTGCACGGAGTGTGTCGCGCTGTCGGCGCGGCGCCGCCCGCGGCGCCGGTTCAGGGGTAGCAGCCGCAGCAGCATGCGCCGGGCGCGTGCTGCCGAGCATGGTTCGACCGAGGGCATAGGTATGAGCACAGGCGGGCCCGTCGGTGCAGGAGCACAAGGGTCGCCAATCCTCGCCCACCCATTCCCACTGCGCAAAGTAGTCCAAGACTCCGCGCACGCGTGCAGCCGCGGTGCTGCCGTCGTAGTCGATGACGCCGACACGGCCGGAAGCAGCGCACTCCTGACCCTGCTGGCGCACCTGTGGCGGAAACTCCGCCAGCGCCCCAAGCAATGTCGCAAGCTGGTCGGGAGACAGCAGCGACACCGTAAACGGGCTCAATTCAGACACGGCCATGAACCGTGCAACGTGCCTGAGTGCACGCGGCCAAGCAACGCTGTTCGCACAGAGAAGCGAAGGACAACGACACACCCGTACCAGCAAACCAAGCAACCGCAGATCACGGGCGAGTGCCGGAGCTGCGCCAGTAGCGTGCCCTTGCCAACCAGCCTCTGGTTATGGTGCCGGTGGAGTAGTTGTACGGCTCTGGATTCTCTGGATGGTAACGGGCTCCCGCGACAGGCATCCGGGCGCATCTCCCTGGAATTGACATCAAATCATCAGAGACATATGCGGCGATGCATGAGAACCACCATTACCCTCGAAGACGACGTAGTTGCGGAACTCAACAAGGTACGGAAGGGGCGGACCGAATCTTTCAAGCAGACGCTGAACGCGGTCTTGCGGGCGGGGCTGACGAGCATGCGCCGGAGGCGGACGCGCGGTTCGACGCCACACGCAACCACCCCCGTATCACTTGGCAAGCCTCGCCTCAGCAATCTGGACGACATCTCCGAGGTGCTGGCCTTTGCGGAAGGCGAGGACCACCGGTGATCCTGATCGATGCGAATCTTCTCCTCTACGCGACTGTTTCTGACTTTGCACAGCACCAGGCGGCAAACGCCTGGCTCGACGGGCGGCTCAACGCGTCCATCCGAGTTGGAATGCCGTGGCCTTCGCTTCTCGCGTTTCTGCGCATCTGCACGAACCCAAGGGTATTTCCAAGGCCCCTCTCGATGAAAGAGGCATGGGATCGGGTCGCAATCTGGCTTGCACTCGACAACGTTTGGGTACCGGAGCCGAGCGACCGACACCAGGAGCTACTCGAGTCGTTTCTTGCCGGCAATGCCAGCTCCTCCAAGCTGGTTGCCGACGCCCATCTCGCCGCGATTGCGGTTGGCCATGGGCTCATCTTGTGCAGTAGCGATGGCGACTTCGCTCGCTTCAAGCCCCTGGGTTGGGAGAACCCTCTAGCCTCGTAGAACGTCGACAGGGCTCTCTTTTCGAAGGTCAGCGCCGCGCCGCGCGCCGCTTCCATTCCTACCGGGCTTGAGGCTAAACATCTCGCGATTGCGGCAGGCTCAGTGCGGCAATCAGTCTGTCGTGGGTACGGGAGAGGCAGAGCAGAGCGGTCGTGGCACCGATCAGGGCTAGGAGCATGTCGGACTGTGTGTCCCAGGGATCGCCCTGGGTAGCGAGAAACTCGTCGGCACCCTGGCCGAGAGACAATGCGGCGGCCCACTCGATGAGTTCGTAGGTCGCGCTAACGGCCAGCACCACGCAAGCAATCAAGAAGATCAGCATGCGGCCGCGGCGGACGTAATTGCCGCGCAGAAGGATCTCGCGCGCAAGCAGCGCCGGCACAAAACCCTGAAAGAAATGCCCGATCTTGTCATAGGGATTACGATCGAGAGCGAACACATTCTGTATCCAAAAGCCCAGCGGCACCCGAGCGTAGGAGTAGGCCCCACCAAGAATGAGCACCAAGGCGTGCAGAAAGATGCAAACGTAGAGCAAGGTCGTCAGCGGATACCGGTGCGAGGTTAGCCACAGCACAGGAAGCGCAAGGATCACCGGGGCAACCTCCATCAACCACGTGGCGCGATCGAACGGCGCGTACCCGGACAGAACGAGCAACACAAGCAGACAACAGGTGAGGAAGGTAAGGAGATTGGACCGTCGCGCTGGCATGCAACGCCCATCGTCGCAAAGCACGGACTCGACCGCTAGCGGGCTGCATGCTGCAAGCCGCCGACAGATTGCCACCTCGCTGAAGGCTCGCAGGATTCATTCGCAAGTTTTCCAGCAGACTTCGCCGTCGGCTTGGCAAGGTCCGACGGGCGACCGGCGACGATGGCTGCGGTTCGTTTTGAATGCGCCCCCGCCGCTGTAGTGCTATCTCTCGCCGCCTCGTGCTCAGCTATCCACCCCCGTACGTTCTGTTGCTGTCGCTTGCGATTATTCTTACCTACATCGTGGCTTTGTGGCGGCTGCTGCGCAACGAATCACATTCTGTGCTTCTTGTCCTGCTGTTGGTGGTGTCGCTTGCGTCTGCGCTATGGGCCTACGACTTCCCCCCACTGCATGCAGACGAGGGGCTGACGCTGGAGTGTTCGGCGGACGACTACGAGGCCGGCCGGCTGTTCGACGACAACTGCAACAAGCTGCCGAGCTTGATCCACATGCTCTTCGAGTTGCCTTTGGTGCATGTGTTCGGTCCCGGCGTGGTCGCAATCCGCGCCTACTCGTTCCTAGGAACAGCCGCCTCGCTCGCCGTTATCTTCGCGCTGATCCGCATCATGGGTGGCACTGTCGTCGCCGGGCTGTGGGGGGCAGCGATCCTGGCGATCATTCCCGGCAACATCTTCCACGCTCGCCTTTATCAAGGTGGCGAGCTGTTGTTGAATCAGCTCCTTCTGTTGACTGTCCTCGCCACGGCGATTTGGCGGCAGGTGAGGCCCGTCGATCTGTGGATCGGGGCGGTGGTGTGTTGCCTGGGCTTCTATACGTACTTCTCCTCCCGTTCGATGACACTGGTGCCGCTTGTCGCCTTCGTTCTCGCTCGCGGATGGCGGAACCGGGCGGCGTGTCTCCTCGTCTTGGCCCTCGGCTTTGCGGGGGCGTTGCCTTTGTTCCTGAGCGAGAACGAGCTTCGTTGGACAGGTTTGAAGTGGTTCGGAGCCCTCGCCACTGAGGCGACGGACGCCACGCAGGATCGCTACTGGCCGCTCGTGCTGCGATTCGACGCTGCATTGAGCAGCACCTGGGCCGCAACCGGGAATAGCCATTGGCTCAGCACGGCAAGCGGCGGAATGCACCCTGTGGTTGTCTTGCTCCTCGCCATTGGGGGTTTGTGGAGCGGACTGCGTGCGAGCCTATTCATGGCTGCCGTCTTGGTGGCTGGCCTTACACCGGCTGTCTTCGGCTACGGCGAAGGAACCAGCACGCATCGCCTGACTCTGGCGTATGCCATCCTTCCGGTTGCCGCGGCGCTCGGGCTCGACTTGTTCCGACGGTTTCCGCGCGCGCATCTTTTTCTGGCCGTGGGAACGCTCACCGTTGCTGCGTATCAAGCTCTGGGACTGTATTTTGGTACTTACCAACAGGAGATGGCCCAGTGGTACGACCCGGTGCGAACAAGAGTCGCTCGCGACTTCCCAAGCGACAAGCCCATCTTCTACACCGACATGCGTGCTTTTGCGGAACCTCGACGACTCGATCTGGGTTCGGATCGCGTACGACCGCTCATGCTCAGCAATCTCATGCGCGACGACGTTTATCATGTCGTGTGCATCGCCAAAGCCCCGCTGTCTTTTTACCTCGATCTAGTCGGGGCCGGAAACATCGTCGACTACGGCTACTGCTTCCGCGCTTATCTGCCGGCTGGGGTATGGGGTGAGCGCAAGCACGGTTGGCATTACACCATTCACTGTGACGACGACCTGGTCGACTCCGGCATCGTGCCAACTTCATTCCACGCCTACACCTTTCGCGACACGACTCCCTGCCCGGAGCCCAAGCAGCGCATATTCCACTGGGACGCCCGCTGGGTCGGTGCTCCGGCGACGATCGAGGTAACAGCGCCCGGGCCGGGGGATTTGGCGGCCACTATCGATGGCGTCCGCAAAGTCGCCAAGCCGGGCACTGCCACTGCGTTTCCCGTCGCGCCAGGTTCCGAGCTGCGCCTCTCCATGCAGGAACTCGGCGATTTGCGCGCTGAGATTTGGGTGGTGGAGCCTGAGAAGGAAAGGCGCTTGGTCTACTGGTCGGAGACAGAGCCGATTCAACCCGGTGGGGATCGCCTTGCTACAGCCATGGATCTCCACGAACCCTGACACTCGCTAAGGAACCTCTGCACAACCCTGCAACCAGATTGGGATCGCTGTCGGAATCGGCCGCGACGTGGGTTGGCAGACACCGCGTGCAACGGGATCGATGCCGACTCCGATAGCGCCCCCCGACTGCTCGCCGCGGAGGGGGCAAACATCAACGTGACCTTCGTATTGAACCACGAAGGCACGAAGGTCACGAAGAATGACTCTTCAGAGGGAAGCAGGCGCTAACTCTCCTTCAGCAAGGGCAGGAGTTCCTCCAGGGTTTGGATTTTCAGACAGTCGAGCGGGCCGTAGAGATCGAGCGTATCCAGGAGGACGGGAGTGAGGCCGGCGGCTCGGGCGCCACGCACGTCGATCTCGTAGATGTCGCCGACGTAGAGGGTACTCGCCGCCGCCATGCCGCAAGCGTCCATTGCCAGTTGGAAGATACGTGGGTCCGGCTTCTCCACCCCCACCACGTGCGAATCGATGATGGCCTGAAAGTGATGCGCGGTACCCTTCTCGGCGATGGCTGCAGCGACGCGGCCGTCGGCGTTGGAGACGACCGCGAGCGTAAATCCACGCTGTCGTAGGCACTGCAAGACCGCGGGCGTGGCGGGGTGCATGACACGCCACAAGGAAGCACGCTGATTCTCTGCCTTCAGGGCGGCGAGGATCTCTTCCCACTTCTCGCTGGCAACACCCAGCGCCGCCAAGATCGACTCGTAATAAGAAAGCTGGCGGCTGCCGTCGTCCCCGCCGGCACGAGCGCGAAACATCTCGTCGATGGCACGCTTCGCTGCGTACTCGGCAACCGCGACCTGCCGTACCTCGACCGGGTGATGCAAGCGCGACACCGTGGCGGCGATGTACTCGAGGTCCAGGTGATGCAGGGTGTTGCCGACATCGAAGAGAATCGACGCAATGTGAGAGAGGTTCGTCATGCCCTACACCCTCGTTGTTTGGATCAGCGACGACTTGAGAAAAAGAATTTCATCACAGGGGCACCGAGATCACAGAGACCGGTTGTCATCGGCCTCGCAAACCACGCGGTGTTCTCGGTGCCTCGGTGGTTCATCTTCTTTGGCTCGGGGCTAGTTGTTCGCTCGATTCCATGCACCCTTGCCTCAGCTTTCGAAAGGGTTGCGCAACAAGATGGTCTCGTCGCGCCCAGCACCGACGGAGACCATGATCATGGGCGCTCCCGAAAGCTGCTCGAGTCGTTGGATGTAGGCACGGGCGTTAGCAGGCAGATCCGCCAGCGAGCGCGCCGTGCGAATGGGCTCGCGCCAGCCGGGCATTTCCTCATAGATGGGACGCAGCCCGCGCAAGACAGAGCTGCTCGCCGGGAAATTCTCCAAGCGTTTGCCGTTGAGTTCGTAGGCTACACACACGCGAATTGGGTCCATGCCGGTCAACACGTCCAGCTTCGTGAGCGCCAAGCCTTCCATGCCGTTGAGGCGCACCGCGTGACGTACCACGACCGCGTCGAACCAACCGCAGCGCCGCGGGCGTCCCGTGGTGGCGCCGAACTCATCCCCATCCTGGCGTAAGCGGGTGCCGAGTTCATCCAAGAGCTCGGTGGGAAACGGCCCGCTGCCGACGCGGGTGGTGTAGGCCTTCACGATGCCGACGACGAAAGAGATCTGCTGTGGCGCGATACCGGTGCCCGTGCAAGCGGCACCGGAGACGGTATTCGACGAGGTCACGTACGGATAGGTGCCGTGGTCGACATCGAGCAACGTGCCCTGGCCACCTTCGAGGAGGACCCGTTTGGCTTGGCGTAGGGAGTCCGACAAGTACACGGCCGTATCGGTGACGTACGGCGCAACACTGTCGCGAAAGCGCAGGTACTGGCCGTGGATGGCATCGAAATCGAGAGAGTCCTCTTTCAGCATCGTGTTCAAGTACGAGTTCTTTTCCTCGATTGTCTTCTGCAACACGTCCGAGAACGATTCGTCGTCGAGAAAGTCGGCGAAGCGGATGCCGATGCGCGCCATCTTGTCTTCATAGGTTGGGCCAATGCCGCGCCCAGTAGTGCCGATGCGTCCCTCACCGCGCAGGCGTTCGCGCGCCAGGTCGATGGCACGGTGGTAGGGCATGATGACGTGGGCCCGGTCGCTGATCTTCAAGCAAGCGTCGTTTCGCAGATGGCCGTTCTTGCGTAGATCGGCGATCTCTTCGAGCAACACCGCCGGGTCGACGACGACACCGTTGCCAATCACGCAAGTCTTGTTGTCGTGTAGAACTCCCGAGGGGATGAGGTGCAGCACGGTCTTACGGCCATCGACCACCAACGTATGGCCGGCGTTGTTGCCGCCCTGGTAACGAACGACGATGTCCGCGTGCTGGGCAAGGATGTCCACGACCTTCCCCTTACCCTCGTCACCCCACTGCGTACCAACGACTACGACTGCCGGCATGCCACGTCTCCTGAACCCGGGCCTACAAACGAATGAGCTGTGCCGAGACGATGTTCGGCAGCGTGCGCAGCTTCTGCATAACCGCATCGGGGATGGCGTCGTCGATATGGAACAACGAAATCGCCATGCCGCCGACACCCTCACGTCCAAGCTCGAGGCCGGCAATGTTGATCTTGGCCTCGCCCAGGGTCATGCCGACATTGCCCACGACGCCAGGAACATCGCGGTTGTGCAGCATCAGGATGTAGCCGGTCGGATCGGCATCCAGGAAGAAGGCATTGATGCGCACCAAGCGGATGACGCGTTGCCCGAACACGGCACCGGCAACCAAGCTGCTGCCTTTGCCGGTCTGCACAGTCACCGTCACCAGGTTGGAGAAGCCCTTGGTCTGGCTGGTTTTGGACTCCACGACCTTGATGCCGCGCTCGCGGGCGATGGTAGGCGCATTGACGTAATTGACCGTGCTCGACTCCATGGCGTGCGAGAGTAGGCCGCGCAGAATTCCGAGAGTGACGGACTTCGTATCGTAGGTAGCCACGTCGCCGGCGTATTCGATGGCCACCTCGATGGGCGCCGCACCGAGGAATTGTGCCTGCAGGCTTCCGAGCTTTTCCGCGAGAGTCAGATAGGGGCTCAAGACCTTGCGCAGCTCCGGGCTGATCGAGGGCACGTTGACTGCGTCTTGGATCACGTCCTTGGTCAAGTAGTTGGCTACCTGCTCGGCGATGGCCACGGCGACGTTGAGCTGGGCTTCGTCGGTCGACGCGCCGAGGTGCGGCGTGCAGATGACCTGATCGAGCTTGAGCAAGGGATGATCGGCAGGGGGTGGCTCTTCGACGAACACGTCGAGCGCGGCCCCTGCGACCTTGCCGGTGCCAATCGCCTCGGCGAGAGCCATCTCATCGACGATACCGCCGCGTGCACAATTGATGATGCGCACACCCTTCTTCATCTTGGCGAAAGCCTCGGCCCCCACTAGGCCGCGTGTTTCTGCGGTTAGCGGCGTGTGCACAGTGATGAAATCGCTACGGCGGAACAGTTCGTCGAGGGTGGCAAGCTCGACACCGAGGCGTTTGGCGCCGTCTTCCGAGATGAACGGATCGTAGGCGAGCACCTTCATCTTCAAACCCAGGGCACGATCGGCAACGATGCGGCCGATGTTCCCTAAGCCGACCACCCCGAGATTCTTGTTGAGCACCTCGGAGCCAGTGAACTTGCCCTTCTCCCACTTGCCGCTCTTCATCGAACTGGTGGCTTGTGGGATCGAGCGCGCCAGCGACAGCATCATGCTGATCGCGTGCTCGGCGGTAGTCACGTTGTTGCCCCCGGGGGTGTTCATCACCACGATCCCGCGCTGCGTTGCTGCCGCAACGTCGATGTTGTCGACGCCAATGCCGGCACGTCCAATGACGCGCAGATTGTCGGCGGCGGCGATTACCTCGGCGGTAACCGTGCAACCGCTGCGCACGATCAATCCGTGGTAGGGGCCGATCTTGGCGGCCAACTCGGCGGGTTTGAGGCCAATGGCCTCTTCGACTTGCAACTCGGGCGCGGCGCGCAGGATTTCCATGCCCGCAGGCGCCAGCTTGTCAGCAACCAGAACTCGATACATCGCTACCTCGGTTCTCTAGAACTCGACTCGAATGGTCTCGTTACCGCGGCGGCAAGGCACTCATCAGCACCTTCTGTGCCGCGGCCACGCCAGTGCCCAAAGTAAGCTGGTGACCAAAGTGGCTCAGCGCCATCTCGAGGGCAGCAATTGCCGTGACGATATCGAAGGCGCCGGTATGACCCAGGTGCCCAATGCGCACGATCTTGCCCTTGAGCTGGTCTTGCCCGCCCATGAAGGTCACCCCCATCTTGTCGCGCAGGTAAGAGACCAGCTTGCCGCCTTCGACATCGCTCGGCGTGTAGATGGCGGTAAGCGCCGGACTGGGAGCCGCGCTGGCCACCAGCTTCAGCCCAAGTGCCGCAGCGGCAGCTTGCGTGGCTGCCGCCATGCGCGCGTGGCGCGCAAACACGTTGGGCAACCCTTCTTCCAGCATCATCGCCAAGGATTCTCTCAAGCCGGTGATCAAGGAGATGGCCGGAGTCCAGGCCGTGGTGTCATTGGCGAGGTTGCTGCGTTCACGCGCCAGATCGAAGTAAAAGCGCGGGATCTTGGCCTGCTTGGTGCGTTGCCAGGCGCGTTCGCTAAGCGCAAGAAACGCCAGCCCCGGCGGCAACATCAATGCCTTCTGCGAACCGGTGATCAGCACGTCGATTCCCCACTTGTCCATAGGCACGTCGAATACGCCGAGAGCCGTAATGGCGTCGACCACCAGCAGCACGTCGCGCTTGCGCGTGAGAGCCGCGATTTCCTCGGTGGGATGCAGCGCTCCGGTTGAGGTCTCGCTAGCTTGCAGGAGCACGGCGCGAATGCCCGGATGCGCATCCAGAAGAGCACGCACATCTTCGACGCGAGCACTGTCACCCCACTCCACCTTGAGTTCGATGGCCTTGACGCCATAGGCGGCAGCGATCTTGAGCCAGCGCTCGCCGAACTTACCGCCGTTGACGACCAACACCTCATCTCCCGGGGAGAACAGGTTGGTGACCGCGCTTTCCATTGCCCCGGTCCCCGACGCCGCCAGGATCAAGACGTCTTCCTTGGTTTGGAAGATCTGCTTGAGGCTTTCCTTGGCGTCGGCAAAGACGCGGCTGAACTGCGGGGTACGGTGGTGGACGACCGGCTGGGCCATGGCCAGCAGGACACGAGACGGCACCGGTGTCGGGCCTGGGGCAATGAGATAATTCTTGATCACGGGACTCCTCCGAGCAAAAAAATGCCTGAACCTCTACTTCTCAGAGGCCCAGGCGTTCGGCCCGCTGAAGTCAGCACTTCCCCGTGGTTGATTCCACGCTACTCGCCAGTTGTGCTGCCAACAATGTCAGCGGCCCGCAGTAGCCAATCCCACCAAGTCAGTCAACGCGCTTGCTGGCCAGGCTTGGTCCGGCTCCACGTTCGTGCGCATTTCCAGCCGCCACTCATGCCGGCACTTTTCAGTCAGCCCTATTCCGCCCTTAGGCCGTCTCGTCGGGGAGCCCTAACGACCTGATCAAAGCTATCACCTCAGCCTTCAAGCGCGGAAGGTCCTCCTCCACTGCGTTCCACACCACCTCTGTGTCGATACCAAAGTAATCGTGAACCAGGACATGACGCATGCCGATGATCTCGGACCAATCAACCCCCGGGGCCTTCTCACGTATTTCTTGTGGTAGGGCGCGGGCGGCCTCACCGATCACCTGAAGAAATCGGATGAACCAGCTTTGGATCAGCTCGTCATCCTCAAAGGCGGATCGGCCTCGAGTCGCGTAGCGCTCGATATGCTCGATCGCGTCAAGAATGTCCGCCAGTCGTTGCTCTGGATCCCTCATACGGGACGTGCTTCGCGTAGCACGCGATCACGGATGCGCGGCCTCAGCCCGTTAACGGTCACGACGTCTACCGGTCGGTGCAGCAGGCCTTGTAGCTCCATCAGTAGGCCTCCAACATCAAAGAGGCTCCGACCAGGTTCCATCTCTACGAGGAAGTCCACATCACTACGCCCATCTGCTTGACCTCGCGCCACCGATCCGAAGACGCGGACGTTGCGTGCACCGTGGCGTTCCGCAATCGCAAGAATCTCGGTTCGGTGCGCCTTCACTACCTCTTGGATGGACATCTTAGGCCGTCTCGCTCAGTAGGTTTTGCTCAGCGGGAGTTGTTGCTGTTGACCAGGTTCATGAACTCCTGGCGTGTTTCCTGGCGACTGCGGAAGATGCCCATCATGGCGCTAGTGACGACCACCGAGTTCTGCTTCTCCACGCCGCGCATGCGCATGCACAGGTGCTCGGCACGCACGACGACACCGACGCCGGCCGGGTTGAGTTCCTCCATTAGTAAACCGGCAATCTGCGTGGTCAGTCTCTCCTGCACCTGTAGACGGCGGGCATAGATATCAACCAAACGCGCCAGCTTGCTGATGCCGACGATGCGGCCCTGTGGGATGTAGGCCACGCTCGCCTTGCCGAAGAAGGGCAGCATGTGGTGCTCGCACAGTGAAAAGAAGTCGAGATCCTTGAGGACGATCATTTCGGAGTAGTCTTCGACGAAGAGGGCTCCGTTGATCACGACTTTCGGATCTTCGTTGTAGCCCTTGGTGAGATACTCCAGGGAGCGCGCTACGCGTGCCGGAGTTTTCTCCAAGCCTTCGCGTGTCGGGTCTTCGCCGAGAGATTCGAGGATCTGCGTGACGGATTGCTCGATGATACCTTTTCCCATAGGTGGCCGATGTTAACCGACAAATCGAGCCAGGCAACGTCTGGCAATGTGCGCAGACCATGCGCAAGGGTGTCGGGTCATGAACGGCGCCAATCTCGTTGGTCGCATGCGTGCCCACCTACCTCGCGCTTGATCAATCGGTGCCTAGCGTGGGTTGCACCGACGAACCGGCGCAGCGGGAGGCTCTAGACCGCTTGCACCAAGCTCGCCCACTCGATACTGGCGGGGATACAGGAATGGGTTGCTGCCCTGGTCTTTGGCGGGGGCCGGGAATCAACAAACAGAGAGCGTGAAAGGAAGCGATTGCACATGGTGAAGAGTTACGAGCGGATATACATCGGTGGCGAGTGGGTCACTCCGAGCAGCGCGGAGCGCATTGCTGTGGTCAACCCTGCAACCGAGGAAGTGTGCGCGCATGTCCCGGCGGCGAAGTCTGCCGACATCGATCGCGCGGTCGCCGCGGCGCGGGCTGCGTTTGACACGGGTCCGTGGCCGAATCTACCGATAGCCGAACGCGTCGACTGGATGCGCAAGCTGTCGCAGGCACTCAGCGCGCGCCAAGCCGACCTTGCCACTACTGTCACCGTAGAGCTGGGCTGCCCGATCACGGCGAGCATGATGATGCAGGCACTCCCACCGATCATGGTCTTGGACAAGTACGCGGAGATCGCCGCTTCTTTTCCCTTCGAGGAAACCCGGCAAGGGCTGTTGGGTCGGGTTTTGGTTCGCAAGGAGCCGGTTGGCGTTTGCGGGTTGATCGTGCCGTGGAACTTTCCGCTCTCCATCATCACCTTCAAGCTAGGTGCGGCGCTGGCCGCCGGGTGCACGAACGTGGTCAAGGCAGCACCGGAGACGCCGCTCGATGCCTACCTGCTGGCCGAGGCATGTGAAGAAATCGGCTTCCCCAAGGGAGTCATAAACGTTGTCGCCGCCAACCGTGAGGAGAGCGAAGCGTTGGTGCGACACCCTGGGGTCGACAAGATTTCGTTCACCGGCAACAGCCTGGTCGGCCGCCACATCGCCAGCCTGTGCGGGCAACAGCTCAAGCGCTACTCGCTGGAGCTGGGAGGGAAGTCCGCCGCGATTGTGCTCGACAACGCGAATCCGGCAACCACGGTACCGGGTCTGTTGCAGGCCGGCTTGCTCAACAGCGGTCAAGCCTGCGCCGCACAAACACGCATTCTCCTTCCCAAGAAGCGCTATGACGAATACGTCGGAGCGCTTGCGGAGATGATCGGGATGATGGCTTGCGGCGACCCCATGGACCCGTCCACGCAGACTGGGCCGTTGGTGGCGGAGCGGCAACGCGAGCGCGTCACCGGATACATCAGCGTGGGAAAATCGGAAGGCGCCAAGGTGGCGGTTGGCGGCGGGCGTCCCGGGAATCTGGCCAAGGGCTGGTATGTCGAGCCGACGTTGTTTGCCAACGTCACCAACGACATGCGTATTGCGCGCGAGGAGATCTTTGGACCGGTGTTGGTCGCCATCCCCTACGACAACGAGGAAGAGGCGATACGCATGGCCAACGACAGCGACTATGGCCTTTCCGGTTCGGTGTGGACGACGGACATCGAGCACGGTGTGGATATTGCCCGTAAGGTCCGCGCCGGGACCTACAACGTAAATGGTTTTATCGTCGACTTCTGTGCGCCGTTCGGCGGGTACAAGGCGTCCGGAATCGGACGCGAGTTCGGCCCCGAAGGTATCGCGAGCTACACGGAGTCGAAGAGCATCGCGATTTTCGAGTAAGGAGCTTTGCGTATTGACGGCGGCGGAATGGGGCTGGCTTGCCGATGCCCAGCGCCATTCCGCCGCCATCGCAAGGTTGCCGCGCTCTGAAGCCTCCCTGTTGTTTTGAATTAGACGAAGTGGGCTGCGGTGGCGTTGCCCCGTCCTTGGGCAAGTGGCAAGTTGCGTGGCTGCCGAGCCTGCGTGCTCGGCGCTGTTGTACCCCAAAGATTGGTTGGCTAGGGGGAGCCGATCTCGGGATTCGGTGAAAGGAACAGTATGTCCAGCCTGGCTGCAACGACGAAGCAGGGTTTCATGGCACGCCTCCGTGCGGCGGCTGGGCAGCCCTTGTCCTCTGCCGATGCCTTCGGCGAGAGCTTTCTACTCACCAAGTTGAGCGAAGCCGTGCAGTGGGGCCGCAAGTACTCCTTCTTTCCCTATCCCTTCGTTACTGCCTGCTGTGGCATGGAGTTCATGTCGGCGGCTGGGCCGCGCTTCGATCTCGACCGCTTCGGTGCAGCTCTGCCGCGCTTCACACCGCGCCAAGCCGATCTCTTGATGGTGGTGGGCACGATTACCCACCGCATCGCTCCCGTACTGCGGCGCGTTTACGACCAAATGGCCGAACCCAAGTGGGTGGTGTCCTTCGGGGCATGTACGTCGTCGGGCGGACCGTACAACAACTACGCCGTTGTCCAAGGCATCGACACGATCATTCCGGTGACGGCCTACATCCCTGGTTGCCCGCCGCGCCCGGAGGCGGTGTTGGACGCGCTGATCAAGCTTCAGGATCGCGTGCAGAACGAACGCGGCGATCGAGTTTTGCCGATGCACCACGGCAGTGGTCGTCTCCTGCCGGCACCCTCGGCCTAAAGCTTCGGCGCCGGCGAACCTCACCCACGAAAGCTGCAAAACAAGAAGCCGCTATGCCTACGATCACGATTGACGGCCAAACGATTGAAGCACCGGCCAATGCCATGCTGCTGCCGGTGGCCTTGGAAAACGGTGTCCATATTCCTCACTATTGCTGGCATCCCAAGCTTTCCATCGATGGGAGCTGCCGCATGTGCCAAGTCGAGGTCGAAGGCAGCCCGAAGCTAGTCATTGCCTGCAATACTCCGGTCCGTGACGGCATGGTGGTGCACACCAAGTCGGCAAAGGTCGAGAACACGCGCAAGGGCGTGATGGAGCTGTTGCTCGTCAACCACCCCACCGACTGCCCGATTTGCGACAAGGCCGGGGAGTGCTTGCTGCAAGATTACTCGTATGCCTTCGGCAGCCGCGAGACGCGCACACAGGAGCCACGTCGCAAGCTCGAGAAGCGCCGCGAAATCGGCCCGCGCATGATCCTCGATCAAGAGCGCTGCATCCTGTGCCGGCGCTGTGTTCGCTTTTGTCGCGAGATCACCGGCACCAATGAGCTCGGGGTGTTCAATCTCGGCGATCAAAGCGTTCTCGATGTTCTGCCCGACGCGCCCTTGGCCAATGACTACTCCATCAATACCGCCGATATCTGTCCGGTCGGTGCCTTGGAGAGCAAAGATTTTCATCACAAGGTTCGCGTGTGGTTCCTGAAGAAGACGCCGAGCGTGTGCGGGAGCTGCTCCAACGGCTGCAACATCACCGTGCACCACTATCGCGATCGCGTGTGGCGCTTGATGCCGCGCCGCAACGACGCGGTCAACGAAACCTGGATGTGTGATCACGGCCGTCTCAACTACGAGTTCGTCAACGATGCCCAGCGCCTGCGCACTCCGCTGCTGCGGCGCGAGGGCAAGCTTGCGGCCACAGATTGGGACACGACGCTTGGCGAAGTGGCACGGCAGTTGCGCCAGGCCGCACAGCAGGGAGCAAATACGGTCGCGGCGGTGGCCTCTCCCCATCTTACCAACGAAGAGAGTTACCGTTTTGCAGAGCTTCTCAAGGCCTTGGGTGTAACCCAGGTCGACGTGGCGGTTGTCGTCGGCCAGGCGGATAAACTCTTGGTGAAGGCTGAAAAGGCAGCCAATGCCCGCGGGGCACGAGACATGGGGCTCGCTGGCAATGCCGCATCCCTGGCGCAGATTGTGGCTGCCGCTGCCAACGGCGACATCCAGGTGCTCTATGTGTGCGGCTCCGACCTGCTTACCGTCGCGGATCCACAGCAATTGGAAGCAGCTCTCAGTCGCGTCGGCTGTTTGATCGTGCAGGACACTCTGCCGTCGGCGCTGGTGGAGCGTGCCCACATCGTGCTGCCCTCGCTCACCTTTGCCGAGAAAATCGGCACGTTCACCAACCACGCTGGGCGTGTCCAGCAAATCCATCGCGCCATTCGGCCAGCCGAGGGACAGCTCAGCGACGGGGAAATATTCAGTCGCTTGATCAATCTGGTTGCCGAGGCGCAGTCGACGTTCGATGCCCTGGCGGTGCTCGACGAGATTGGCAAGAACGTCGCCAGCTATACCGGAGTCAGCTTTGCCGCTGTCGGAGCCTTGGGTTGGCAGCTTCCACAGGGAGCAAGTAGCTAATGGCGACGCGCACAATTGCTGTCTCGCGTCCGTCGACCAAGAGGGGCGGCGCCTGGCGTTCGGCCCGTGCGATCCTCAAAGGTATGTGGATCGCCCAGCGCCATTTCGCGGTGAACTTGTGGGGTTGGATTCGCCGCCGGCCTACTGTGTTTACGGTGCAGTTCCCGGAGGAACGCATCACCCAACCCAACGCCTTTCGGGGCATGCCGGTGTTGGTGCAGATGGACAACGGCAAGGAGCGCTGCGTTGCTTGCGGCCTGTGCGAGTGGGCGTGCCCAACCGATTGCATCACCATCTTTCCGGCCGAGACGGCGGATGAGATCGAGCGCTATCCCAAGGTGTTCGACATCGACATGTCGCGCTGCATGTTCTGCGGCTTGTGTGAGGAAGCATGTCCGGAAGAAGCAATCGTCATGAGCCGCAACGTCGAGATCGCGGCGTTCTCGCGCTTGGGGACATTGTGGCACAAAGAGGACTTGCTCACGCCTGTGAGCGATCTCAGCGATACGCGGCTGTACCACTTGCGCCGCGGGTACGATCGCTGAGCCAAGGCTGAAGGCTTTCATTCGGACACCGCGCGAGAATCCATGGACACCACGAGTATCCTCAACCGCTTGCAAGAACGCTTTGCCGGCCCTGTACTGCGCGCCGACGAATATCGCGGCGATGCGAGCATTCTCCTTGCCGCTCAAGACCTTGTCGAGGTTTGCCAGTTTGCCAAGCAGGACGCGTCGTTGGCGTTCGACCTGCTGCTCGACGTTACTGCCGTCGATTACATTGGCCAGGCGCAACGCTTCGAACTCGTCTACCACCTGTATTCGACGCGCTACCACCATCGCTTGCGCATCAAGACGCGCGTGGCGGACGCGGAAGCCGGTGTCGCCAGCGTCGTCCCCGTGTGGATCGGCGCCAACTGGCTTGAGCGCGAGACCTACGACATGTACGGGATCCGCTT
>CAZGSN010000368.1:0-2039 GCA_964528465.1 uncultured Binatia bacterium (SeqCode) | reverse complement strand
CTGCTTCTCGGCCTCGATGTCGATCATGGCGATCTTGACCTTGTTCGCGGCTTCAACGTCGGCCTTCTGAATATCGGCCGCCAACTGCGCTTCATCGAGCGAACGATCAGACTTGAGCTGGTTGTTCTCTTCGGTGAGGCGCGCAATCTCCTGCTTGCCCTGCTCGACAAGCTTCTGGACCTCGGGCGGCAACTGTCCGCTGGCTGCGGCTTCCAACTCTTCAGCGATTTCGTCGGCGCCGGGCCAATCAAGGTTCTTGGCGAGGTGCTTGCCGAGGATCGGAGCGGACGCCGGCAGGGCCCGCATCATCTCCGTCATCTGGTAGGCGGCTTCCTCGCGGCGGCTGGTGAAGCTCGGGCCAGTGGTGACCGTCAGGTCGTACTTGCCGGCGGAGAGGTCGTGCAGCGCCATGATGGCCTGCCCCACCTCATCAACCATCGGCTGGCCGGTTTTCTCGTCAACCTTCGGATACTGCTTGCCAAGCTGCACGTTCTTGGGCTTGCCGTCCTCACCCATCACGCGAATAATGCGCTCGCCGGTATAGACGTGCGGGATCAGGTCGATCAGCACACGTCCAGTGTGACGAATGGCGCGGGCCATGTTGTCGATGAAGTGGAACGTGGATACGTCCCCTTCCCGCTGGCGGGCCATGATGGCCTTGCCGCTGGTTTCGTTCGACCGCGCACCGAGCGAAGCGTCGTAGAGCCCGATAACCGCCTTCATATCGTCGGAGGCGTTCAGCGCCTCTTGCAGAGCGCCGGCTGCGGGGCCGCTGTCGAGAGGTTGGCGCTGCGGAGGAATGACGCCCTTGTATTCGAGATAGGGGTGACTGATGCGGTTGGCCGTCTGCCAGTTGGGGTCGTTGTCGGCGAAGCCTTCGGGGCCGATGAACGGCGATTTGGGCGCCAGCGCAACAAGCTCGGTCGCTGTCGAGCGCCAGTAGTTGAACTGCCGCTGCGCATCCTTGGCGGAGTGGATCAGCGAGCGGAAGTAGCGCTTGCCCTTGATGTTGTACTCGTCGCCGTAAACGGGAATGATCGGGATGTAGCACCCGGCCCATTCCGTTTCGTCCAGCACCTCAGCACCGGACATGAACCGCTGCTTGACCTTGTAGGTCTTGCCCACTCTCTCGCGCCGGGCTTCGAGAACACCGGCAGCCAATAGCGCCTGAACGTCGGGGTCTTCCTCGATCTGCTGTTGACTGTAGGTGTAAACCTGCCCGTCGCGGAGATCAGCGAACTGGGCGATCTTGACCTCGGCCTCGGTGCGGTTCCACCACTCCGCGACAAGCGCATCGTTGCCGTCGCGCCATGCTTCGTCCCACCAGGAGTCGTCGTCCCAGTCGGAGATGGTTTTGGTCTTGCCGTAGCGGGCCTGGAACTGCTCCTTGCTCAGCCGATCGACAACGAACGCATCCATCCAGTCGGATGAGTCTGCCGCCGTGCTGTTCGGGTCGCCATAGACCGACAGCGGGTTGGCGACGCGCTGAATGCTCAGCTCCATGTCGAAGATGTCGTGGTAGGCGTAGTCGAGCCCGACGCGGATGTAGCCCCAGCCGCCGTTCACCGCGCAGTCAACGGCGGTGTCATAGGCCACGTCGGCGTTGGACGTATATTCGATGTTGCGGATCAGCCCGTTGATAACTTCCGCCGTGTCAGGATCGGCCCCGCTATCCGCAGGATGGACCTTGATCGCCGGCTTGTTCTGACGGAAGTCGTTCACGACCTGACGCGAGAATGCATTGAGCTTGGAGATGGTGAGGACAGGGCGACCCTCTAGCTCTCGCTGCTTGCGGATATCGCTGGGCCACTGTTCCTCATGCCGGGCAAAACGGATGTCGTCTTCGTAGGCCGAGCGGTTGTCGGCTTCACCATCGCTGGCGAGGGAGAACTTAGCCTTGCCGTCTTTGAGGGCGTCGTCGTCAGCCATCTAGCCCGCCCATCCCATTGCTCCGCCATAGGCTCGTGCCGCTGGCTTCGGTTTGCGCTCGACAACCGGCTCGGCAAACGTCAGTGCCAGAGCGTCCCACTCGTCGGGGG
>CAZGSN010000367.1:0-12104 GCA_964528465.1 uncultured Binatia bacterium (SeqCode) | reverse complement strand
CGACAAAGGCGGGGAGATACCGCGTGAACTGAGACCGATGCCGATTCCGATAGCGACCCCGACCCCGAAGGGAGGCGACTTGCACGGACTTGTGCAGAGGTTCCTTAGGCGGGGAAAGGCAGTTCTCCACAAGGTATCGCGTATGATTTCGGGAACGCGGCACCCCGCACCGGCGCACCGGGCACCTCCGGATCCGGCGTAAGCATCGGATCTGGGTTGCGCCAGGGCCACGTCAAAGTCGCCTCCGGAAGACCTGATGGGGTTCCTTCCGACGCGGGCTGGGGGCAGCCCGTCTCCAATGCTCACGCAAATCAGCAATGGAGACGCCGCGCCCTCGCGGCGCATCAGGCGAAACGCCTCCGTCGACGACTTTGGCGTGGCCCTGTCGGCTGCGCGAAGGGACCTCCCGTTGTCGGAATCCATATGATAGAGGCGGCGCATGCCTGTGAAGCTAGCCAAGCCCAGACCCGCAAGAATTACCAAGCCTGCCAAGGTTCGTTCACCGGAATTGCTGCGTAAGCTGATAGGTGCGGCGATGGATTTGGAGCGTCGCACCATGCAGCTCTATTGCCGTTTCGAAAGCTTGTTCCCCAAGCCCGACGAGGTGCGTATCTTTTGGTTCGACATGGCACAGCACGAGTCGCGTCACTTTGGCGCCCTGGCACTGGTTGCCGGCTTGCTCGACAGCATGCCGCAACGTTCGTTGCCGGCCGCGCCCCTGCTCAAGCGCGAGCATGTGCTTTCCCTGCGCAATGTTCTTACAGCGGCGGAGGCGGAAGCCGGTAAGGGGCTCACCCTGAAGCGAGCCTTCGAGATCGCCCTGTCGATTGAAGGCTCGGAGATTGAAGACTTGGTTTTGGATCTCTTGGCGGCTCTCAAGGGGGAAAAGGAACGCGAGCACGCCATGCAGTTGCTGATTCACGACCTAGCCGACCTCAGCTACATGGTCGAAAAGTATGCTGGCGACAAAGCTCTTCTGGCCGAAGTGGATCGCCGTGTCGAAGAACAGGTTGCCCGCCTACGCCGCGGCGCACCGAAGCCTGCGCCGCGCAAGCCTCCGGCTCGCACTACCACGCCCACGTCGCATCGGCGTTGAGTCTACATCGTTTCCATTCTTCGCCCCAACCACCAAGGAGAATTCAAATGCCCACCGCCAAAATCGGATCCATCGAGCTGTACTATGAAGAACAGGGCAGCGGTGATCCGCTGCTGCTGATCATGGGTCTGGCGGCCGACTCCACCGCCTGGCTCTTTCAGGTGCCGGATTTCGCCAAGCACTATCGAACCATTCGCTTCGACAACCGCGGCGTCGGTCGCAGCTCGAAGCCTGCCGGGCCCTACACAATTCATCAAATGGCCGACGAGGCCGCGGCTCTTCTGGATCATCTAGGGGTCGCGCGCGCTCACGTCGTGGGCGTGTCGATGGGGGGCATGATCGCCCAGGAGCTGGTGCTGCGTCACCCCGACCGGGTGCGGGGGCTGGTGCTAGCCTGCACCTACCCGGAGCCTAGTCGGGATATCGAAGAGCACCTGCAGATCACGGCCCAGCAGTTTGGCGGCAAGGTTACCTCGGGTGGCGAGGTGCAAGTCGATCTGAGCTCGGTGAACCCCATGATGTTCTTCCAGCAAATGCTGCCGAATGTCTTCAATCCCTCGTTCCTTGCTGCCGAGCTGCCCAAGCTGATCCAAGTGTTCTCCGGAGGACTCCAGTACGGCTTCAGCCTCGAAGCGATTCTTGGGCAAGTTGCCGCGGTGATGAGCCACAACGCCACCGACCGCCTACACCAGATAAAAGCTCCCACCTTGGTTCTCACCGGCGATGCCGATCGCCTCGTCCCACCATCCAACTCCGACATCCTGGCCCAAAACATTCCTGGCGCTCAACTGGTGAAGATCCCCGGTGGGAGCCACGGCTTCAACTTCGAAACACCAGACCTGTTCAACCGAACCGTCCTCGACTTCCTGGCCTCGGTTTCCGCTTAGTGTAGAGCCGGCGCCACTGCGACAGAACGCCTCAGGCCATGGCCGCCACGTCGCACTTGGCAGCAAAGACGAAGTCGCTCTCGGTGAGACCGTTGATCTTGTGCGTCCAGATCTTCACTCCCACCTTGCCCCAAGCGAGAAACACGTCCGGGTGGTGGTTCTGCTCCTCGGCAATGGCGCCGATACGATTCACCAACGCCAGGGCCTCGACGAAGTTCTTGCACTTGTATTGC
The DNA here is from genome assembly GCA_964528465.1 of uncultured Binatia bacterium (SeqCode). Classification (GTDB taxonomy): domain Bacteria; phylum Desulfobacterota; class Binatia; order HRBIN30; family HRBIN30; genus CAZGSN01. The sequence continues at coordinate 9,888 of CAZGSN010000367.1, read as the reverse complement.
TTCTCCAGGTGATGCGTATCCACCACCTCCCAGCCGTCGAGTTCTGCCAGCAACGGGGAGATTTGTTCGGTATTCAGAGGCGGAACGCCACCTTTGCACGGAACACAGGAACGAGCGGCCAGCTTGCTCATGGTCATCTCACCACTCCATGGCATCGGGAAAACGTGTTTGGACCAAGCGCTGATACTCGGGTAGGCGGGCCTCGAGGACCTGATGCGGGTTCTTGGTGTAGAGATCGTGGCGTGCAAACGGCTTCATGTGCGACTCACGCAGCCGTAGGTCTTCGTCGCTGAACAGATGCAGATAGTCGCCGGCAATGGATTGAAAGCTGTGGTAGCGGATCATCCAGGCCTGTGGCCGCGGCAAGTGATCCTTGAGCAATTGGTACATGTACTCATCGTGCCCGTAGCTGAAGACCACCTGGTCGAGGCCACAGCCGGGCTCGTAGATTCCGTTGACGGTTTGGTAGTCCAGGTTGTGCCAATCGGGATTGAGCTTGAGGAACTCGTGGCGAATGATGCGTTCGGAATAGCGGCAGCCGATGGGAAAGATGTCGCCGACCACAAACTCCTGGGCTTCGCCACACTCGATGAGGATCTTGCCGAGATCGTGGACGAGTCCAGCCAAGATCCAATCTTCGTCCAGACCCGCATCGACTATGGAGTTCGCCGTTTGCAAGGCGTGTCCGAGTTGGCTCATGCCCTCGAGGTCGGCATCCGACTCGTCGTTGATGTCGCGTAGCGACATCAAGCGATCCCACACTGTCGCCTTGCCCAAGCATCGCGCCTCGTACTTGCGCCGCAGCTCCAAGACCTTGGCCATGGTCTGGTCGCGGTGGTTGCGCAAATAGAGGCCGTCAAGGTCGCTGTGGAAGTCGCGGTTCACCAAGGTGTCCGGAGTTTCGCAGAGAGCTTCCATACCCCCGCAGTGACACGACACGAGAGAATTGGCAACAACGGATCCGGTGCTTGCCAGGGCCACGGCAAAGTCGTTGACAGGGCCTTACAGTGGGCTCCATCCGATGCGGGCCGAGGGCGGCCCGTCTCCAAAAACAAAGAAAGGCAAGCCCTGGAGACGCCGTGCCCCCGCGGCGCGTCAGATGGAATGCCTCCGGTGACGACTTTGCCGTGGCCCTGCGGCGCTTGCGCCGGATCCGGAGGTGCCCGGCGCGCCGGTTCTCCGGTGTTCGGGTGTGCTGGTGTGCGGGCTTCTGGACAGGCCGTCATGCGCAAGCACGAATCGGTGTTGGCGCCGCATCGAGGACCGGATTTCGAAAAGTCTTGGGCTGAGCATGGCGGCAGGAGAGACGTCGCCTTGCTAGGTTTCCGGCCAACGGTGGATTCGCAGATGAGGCAAGAACTCACGTATCTTCTGACCCACGATGTCTTCGTGCAGCGCTACGGGCAACGTTTCACGGCGGCCTGCACCCGCGCCGGGCGGCGCCTCGAGATGTTGCTGCTGCCACCGGGCGCGGAGGATCGTCTCGGCGACCCAATGCTGCGTGCCATCGAGATGGCTTGCTTCATTGGTGTGTGGGAGGCTGATTTCGATTTCACCCGTCGCTTTCTCGGCAGCACGTTACGCGCACCCAACCTAAAGTGGCTGCACTTGCCCAATGTTGGCGTCGATCATCCTGTGTTCACGCAGTTGCTGCAGCAAGGGGTGCGTCTGACCAATTCCTCCGGCGCCTCTGCCGAGCCGATCGCGCAGACGGCGATTGCCGGCGTGCTCGCCCTTGCCCGGGGCTTTCCTGCTTGGTGGGCAGCGCAGCAGCGCCATGAGTGGGCACCGCATGCGCAGCCACCGCAAGATCTGCGCGGCCAGACGATGGTCGTTGTTGGGCTCGGGGCCATAGGCAACGAGATTGCCCGCCTGGCACAGGTCTTGGGATTGAATGTCGTCGGCGTCCGTCGCAGCCCTCGCCAAGCGGAAGATCGCGTTGACGAGCTGGTACCGCCAACAGCGTTGCCATCCGTCGTGACGCGTGCCGACTGGTTGGTTCTGGCTTGCCCGCTCACCGAAGAAACGCGTGGCATGATCGACGCGAGGATCCTAGCGTCGCTAGCGGCCGGGGCGCGCGTGATCAATGTTGCCCGTGGCCAGGTGATCGACGAAGCGGCGCTGATCTCCCTCTTGCGCAACAAGCATCTGGGTGGTGCCTACCTGGACGTGTTCGAGGAAGAGCCCCTACCCGCGTCGTCGCCACTGTGGGATCTCCCCAACGTGATCGTGTCACCACACAACTCTGCTAGCTCGACCGGCCATTCCCACCGCGTGGCCGAGATCTTCTTCGACAACCTCGAGCGCTGGTTCCAAGGCGCTGCCTTGCGCAACGAAGTGCGGCTGTGAGGAGGAACCGCTTGCGGGCTTTCTCTAGCGGGACGAAGCGCTTTGAACCGCTGAACTAGCTTCTGCGGCTCTAAGGAGTATCTCGTGGTGCGCTGTGATACGTGCCCGGAACTCCGGCGAAGCGGAGTGCCAGTCGATCAAGTCGACCCGAATGGGCAGATCGGATTCCTCAAGAGCATCCGCCAGCAGGGCTAGTGTGCGTGTCGTCAGTGGCTGCGCGGAAATCAGGGCGAGATCGAGATCGGAGAACGGCTCGTAGGGATCCGATATTGTGCACATGTGGATTCCTCGGGTGGGTTTCCTGACTGTGCCGGCGGTGTCGAACCGGCAGGACTCTGCCAGGATTCTTCTCCAGGGTCGTTGGTCTGGCGCTAAGGCTAAATCCCGGCTGGATCCAGCCAGGCATTACTCAGGCTGGCGTAGCTACCGTCTGGTGATGGCACATACTCGTGCAAACGTGTCGTGTGTACGGCGCACTGCGACGGCCACCACAACGGAATGACGGGGAGTTGCCGTGCCGCGCGAATCTGCACCGCGGCATAGAGGGCACGTCGCTGCTGTGGGTCGAGGTTCTGACGCGCCGCTAGTGTCAGGCGATCCATCCTCGCATCGGCAAAGAACCCGCGATTCATTCCGCGTGGGGGTTGCTCCTGCGAATGGAATATCTGGAAGAACAGGTCGGGGTCTTCAATGCCGATCCAAGCCAGAGAGTAGATCTCGAAATTGCCTTGGCGAACGTCGTGATAGAAGGTGGCCCACTCGTAGCTCCGAATCTCCAGCTCGATGCCCACCTCTGCCAGTTGTGCCTGCATGGCTTCCGCAAGCCGCCGGCGCAGTTCCACGTTGGTGGTCGTGTAGCGCAAACGGAAGCGGGGCATCGGGCCATTGCCATCCGGATCGGGCCAGCCGGCATGATCGAGGAGTCGGCGCGCCTTAGCAGGGTTGTGCTTGTATTGCGGAGTACGCGGGTAGTGCGCCCAGTGGCCGGGAGGCAGCAAGCTATTGGCCGGCTGCGCCAGACCGTTGAGCACCGAGTCCGTGATCGCATCGCGATCCAATGCATAGGCGATGGCGCGGCGGATACGGCGGTCGGCCAGGCGTGGGTCGCGTAGATTCATCCCGAGATACTGGAAGGCGGTAGCGGGAATGCACGACGCGGCAAGCTGGTTCTGTGTTCGCAGCCACCCCATGGAGTCAGGGTCGATACCGCTTTGCACGAGATCGATGGTTCCACGCTTGAGTTCGAGCAGACGCGTGATCGCATCCGGGATCACCCGAAACACAATGCCGGTCAGGTGGGGCTTAGCCGCGGGGTAGTTCGGGTTGGGCAAGAGAACCAAGGTCTCCGTGGCCTGCGCATCGGCGAGCCGAAACGGCCCTGAGCCAATGGGCTTTGCCAACGGCGACACGCTGCCTGTCCCAACTTGTTCGGAGGGGAGAATCCCAAGCCCGGTGCTGGCCAAGAACCCTGCCTGCGCCTGGAGCAAGCGAAAGCGAACTGTGTGCGCATCCATGGCGTCCACCTGTTCGATGACAGTCAGCGCGTCGCGCTTCGGGGAACGCGTGCTGGGGTTGAGAACCGACTCGTATGTCGCCTTGACGTCAGCGGCGTCAAGCGCACTGCCGTCGCTGAAGCGCAGGCCAGAACGCAGGAAGAAAATGTAGGTGCGGTCATCCGGCTGCTCCCAGGCGCTCGCCAGATTCCCATGGCGCTGTTGCCGCTCATCGCTATCGGTGAGCCCTTCGAACAACAACCCTTCGATCTGTGCGGCCGTGGCATCGGTGCTGAAGCGTGGATCGAGCGTAAGCGGCGCTGTGTCGAGGCCCACGACGGCGTAGCCGGGCGGGCGGGGCGAATCACCCATACAGCCCGGCAAAGGGAGAAGCAGGACCCCGCACAGTGCGACGCGCAATCGTAGCGCGGCCTCGTGGCCGCAACCAAAGCTTGAAGGGCCGGAGCGGGCCGCGATGGCTGTCGGCTGTAGACCATAGGCTGTAGGTCGGAGGAACAAAGAGATTGGAGAAGCCACTCCTCCACGCTGACGCATCGCATTGAGAATCTGTGCGCGGCGCAACGAAATCAGGAGATAGTAGATCAGCGTCAAAATTGACGCCCTTTCGAATCGTCTGCTACGTAGGCCGAGCAATCGATGGAGCAGGGTGGAAGGCAGCGTCATGGTGGGTGGTGGAATCTTCTCGATTCTTCGCGGAGACACGGTTTGCGTATCTTTGCACGGTTGATGGCTCGCGTCATTGGTGCATACGCCATTGGGCTTGCGATCATCACGGTGGCCAGTCCCACCGCTGTGTACGCGCAAGGCACGTTCGATTCGGTACCCTATCTCAGTGGCCTGGATACCGAGGTGCAGTTTTGGAAGGAGGTCTTCTCCAAATACTCGGTTTACGAAATCGTCATCCACGACAGCCGTCATCTTGATCGCGTGTACAGTGTTCTCGACTTCCAATACCTGCGAGACGAGGGCTGGAGCGACGCTGAGGTTGGCTCCTACCTGAATGATAAGGCACGCGAGGAAAAGGAGCGCATCCGTAGCCTCCTGCTGCAATTGCACACGGCTAGCAGTGACGGCGATAGCATCGCATTTACCGAGGAAGAGCAGCGTTTGCGTAAGTTGTTCGACAAAGACACGGCCGCAGACAAGTTCTTGGAGGCCGCCGATGAAGAACGGATTCGCGGCCAGCGCGGCCTGCGCGAGCGTTTCGCCACGGCCATTCGTGTCTCGCGTCGCTACCTACCGGAGATGGAAAGCATCTTTCGGCGCGAAGGCTTGCCCCTGGAGCTGACGCGTCTGCCGTTTGTGGAGTCTTGCTTCAACGTCAAAGCCTATTCGAAGGTAGGAGCCGCGGGCATTTGGCAATTCATGCCCGGCTCCGCACGCCGCTACATGACGGTGGGAGACAGTATCGATGAGCGTCGCGATCCGCTGCGGGCAACGGAAGCTGCGGCTCGCTACCTGCGCGCCGATTACGAAGCCCTCGGCAGTTGGCCGCTGGCGTTGACGGCCTACAATCACGGCCGTGCCGGGATGCAGCGCGCGGTCGAAAGCATGGGCAGCAGCGACCTGGTGACGATTGTTCGCGGCTATCGCGGCCCCGCGTTTGGCTTCGCGTCGCGCAACTTCTACGCCGAGTTTCTGGCGGCGGTGGCGGTGGAGAAGGGCTATCGCGATCACTTCGGAGAAATCGAGGTCGAGGCTCCGTTGCGCCTCGAGAAGGTGCCCCTGGCACATTACGTATCCTTCCGTAGCCTGGCCGAGGCCGCAGACATTGGCGTCGATCAACTTGCGGAGCTAAACCCAGCCCTGGCACCGAAGGTAATCCAAGGCCGTGCGCGTGTTCCCAAAGGATATGCGCTGCAGTTGCCCAGCGGCTCGGCAAGCGCCTTCCAAGCCCGCTACGACGCGTTGCCCGCTTCCGAGAAACTGGCCAAGTTGCCGGTTGCAAAAGTGGTGCGCCACAAAGTGCAACGCGGCCAGAGCCTTGCCGCCATCGCGCGGCGCTACGGAACCAGCGTGGCTGCGATTCAACGACGCAACAAGATCGGCAAGAAGGGTGTGCGCGCCGGGCAGGTGCTGATCATCCCGTCCGCGTAACCTTCCAGAGCGCGGCCTCGTGGCCGCAACCAAAGTGTGGAGGGATGGATGCGGGCCGCGCAGACTGTAGGCTGTAGACCGTAGGCTGTAGTCGGAGAAGAAGGGAGTTGGAGAAACTCAGAGCTCCTGACCTCGTGATGCGCAAGTGCCGAGAAAAGCTCGATTCGTCGGACCGCACGCAGATTCTGTAATGATCCCGATACGGCTGAGGTTGATTCGGAACGGAGAATCAAACCATGAAGATCATGAAGCGCATGAAGAAGAATTGCCCGCTGGCCGCCCTTTTTCCTAACTTCATGACCTTCATGCCCTGCTATGGTGAATACGCTTTGGGCTCACGGCAGATTCCTCGGGATCAGGAGGTCTGAAACTTCTCTGCCACGATGACGCGTCGCATCGAGAATCTGTGCGCGGCGCAGCAAAATCAGGAGATAGTAGAACATCGCTCCGCGACATTGATGCAGGGTGCTCCCACCGCCCCCCTCCGTCCGAGCTACTCGACGTTTTGCACTTGCTCGCGCAGTTTCTCGATCTCACCGCGTGCCTCAATGGTGTGATTGGTGACTTCGAGGTCGGCGCTCTTCGAGGCAATGGTGTTGAACTCGCGATGGATCTCCTGCAGCAGGAAGTCGAAGCGCTTGCCCATAGGGTCCTTGCTGCGTGGCAATTGCGCCAAAGCTTTGAGGTGGCTTTCGAGACGCACCAGCTCTTCGGTGATGTCACTGCGCTCGACGACCAGCGTGACCTCTTGCAGCAGCCGCTCCTCGCTGACCTCTTTGCCTTGCAACACCACGGCTACACGCTGGCGTAGCTTCTCCAGATACTCGGGTTTGAGGATAACGATGCGCTTGGCGATGGCCGTCTGTAGGTGCAGCAAGCGGCGAGCACGAGAGGTGATGTCGGCAGCGAGCGCCTTACCTTCTCGCTCGCGATCGCGGTTGAATGCTTGCAGCGCACGCAACAGGGTCGCTTTGGCAGTTTCGATCTCCCCTTCGGGATCGGCGCGTTGTTCAATGACGCGAAACATCTCCGGTCGGCCGAGCAAGGCGGTAAGATCGGCTTCGCTCTTGAGATGCAGCTCACCCTGCAGTTGGCGCCAGGCTTCCACATATGCCTTGGCAAGCGCGGCGTTGGCCTCGACGCTGACGGTGTTGCCATTGCTGCCGCCACGAAACAGGGCAACGTCTACTTTCCCGCGCCCCACGTGCTCTTGCACCATGCCGCGGAACTCCGCTTCCCACGGTCCGTATTCCTTGGGGAGGTTGAAGCGCACCTCTAGAAAGCGTTGATTGACGGCGCGTATCTCGACGCTGAGCGAACGCCCTCCACGCTGCCAACTTGCTTGCCCATATCCGGTCATACTTCGCATTGCATACCTCGAAAGGAGCCGGCTCATAGAGGACTCGGCGGCATACGTCGAGCGGCCAGACTTGAACTTGGATCGTTTTGCTTGGCGACTAGGGCAGAGGGGCAGGCGGGTAAAGGGGCAGACGGGTAAAGGGGCAGACGGGTAAAGGGGTAGAGGGGCAAAGGGGTAGAGGGGCAAAGGGGTAGAGGGGCAAAGGGGCAGAGGGGCAGGCTACGCGCTCCGTAGCGCGGCCTCGTGGCCGCAACCAAAGCTTCAAGGGCCGGAGCGGGCCGCGCAGGTTGTAGGCTGTAGACCGTAGGCTGTAGGTCGGAGGAACAAAGAGATTGGCCCCATCCCTCAATACCTTGGTTGCGGCCACGAGGCCGCGCTATGCCCGGTCGAAGGGCACATCGGGCTTCTTCCACGGGCTGCTCGGCCTCGCCCCGAGCACTGGTCCGAGATAAGAGCATGACCATGAAGCTCCCACACTGGAATGCGCGCACTGGCGCACGCTTGTTGCCAGCAGTAAGGCACGAGTGAGAAGTGCACGCTACCTTGCAATCCAATCTCCGGCAGCGCGATGGCAGTGCTCGCCACGCTTGGCACATTGCCGTGCGCGTGGTGCAGATGGCAGGTGCGGCTGTGGTCGGGGCGTTCGTGTTTGTTCGATGTTGGCGGGCGCAGCGCGGCTCGCCCGACGCATTGGCCCGGGCTGTGGGTGCCGGTCTGGTGCGGGCATGCACGGACCTCGGTGCCACCTTCATCAAGATCGGGCAGATTGCGTCTACGCGTGGCGATATCCTGCCGCGTCCCCTGGCGCTCGAGCTGGCGCGTTTGCAGGATCAAGTCCCGCCCTTTGCCTTTGCCGAGGTGCGTCGCACCATCGAAGCGGATTTGGGAAGGCCGTTGGAGGAGCTGTTCGGTGACTTCGAGGCACAGCCCCTTGCCGCAGCGTCTGTTGCGCAAGTGCATCGAGCGGTGTGGCGGCAAAGCGGCGAGCCAGTGGCGATCAAGGTGCGCCGCCCCGATATCCTTGCCAAGATTCGCCTCGATCGCTCGATCCTGCTGGCCACGGCTCGCGTGCTCGAACGGTTGATCCCGTCGGTGCGCTTGCTCTCTCTCGAAGACGCGATCCGCAACTTCTGCGCGGCCGTGGAAGAGCAAATCCACCTCACCAACGAAGCCGAGCACAATCGCCGCTTCGCCGCCAATTTTGCGGATGACGAGGACATTCACTTCCCCAGGCTGATCGATGAGGCGTGTTCGGACTCGGTCCTGACCATGGAGCTGATCGATGGCATCCGCGAAACGGAACTGGAAGCATCCAATGTCGATCCGCTGGCCGTGGCTCGTGCCGGCCTGCGCTGCGTGTGCCGGATGATTTTCTCGCATGGCTTCGTGCATGCCGACCTGCACCCAGGCAACATGCGCTTCTTTGCTCCGCACCGAGTGGTGCTGCTCGACCTTGGCCTGGTGGGTTCGTTGCTCGATGAGGATCGTTTGTCCCTAGCGCAGACTCTGTACTCTTTTGCTACGGGCGACGGCAAAACCGTGGCCCGCTTGTTCTACGACAATGCCCCACACAAGGCGACGCGCGACTACGCGGCCTACGAACGCGAGATCGTCGAGATGGTGAGTGCCCTGCAGCAACGTGGCCTGGGTAATCTGCAGGTGTCTCTGGAGATTGGTCGCATCTTCGACATCCTGCGCCGGCATCACATTCGCGCGCGTAGCCACATGACGATGGTCAACCTGGCCCTGATGACCGCGGAAGGTTTGGGGAAGCGGCTCGCGCCGCAACTATCGCTGACCGACGAAGCCCTGCCATATCTGGCCGAAGCACTGGCGGGCTCCACCCGCGCAGATCCAAGGTGAGACAGTGTCTTCTTCAAATGTAGAGCATCCTCCGGCTCCACAGCGGCCACTCAATTTCGTTCTGCAACCGCAGATCGCGCCAGCCGCGAGCCTTGCCACGGATCAGGCTTGGCTACAGCGTTGCGAGGGCGCGGATTTCGATGCTCTCGGGGTCTTGCGCGTGTATGCCTTTGCCGGCGAGGTGGTGTCTCTCGGACGCTACCACCTTGCCCCCGACCCGCCCCCAGGTTGCTCGCCTACCCTGCATCGTCGCCTCAGCGGTGGGCGGGTGTTGCCTCACGGGGATGGCTTCGTCGGTATCAGTCTAATCTTGCCGCACCGTGGAGCGTTGCTCGGCCAGCCTGCGGCTACGTTGCAGGCGTATCAGGTTCTCAACCGCTACGTGCGTGGTCTGCTCGAGGCGTGCCGCTTGGCCAATCTTGCTCCCATCTATCCCGGTCTGGATACCGTGACCCTGCGGCGTCTGCCGTTTGCGTGTCTGTCCATGGAAGAGAGCGAGCAAGGGGCGGTGCTGCTCGAAGCGGTGATCGCCAATACGCAGGACTTCGTTGTGCTGCCGCATTGGGTGGATCGTGCGGATGCGAGTGGCTGTTTGGTTGTGCCGATGATCGATGCCGAGTCGGTGACGTCTCTACACCGCGAGCTTGGGGTCGAGCTGTCGTTTGCCGACGTTGCCGAGTTGATTCGCCGGGGATTCGAGAAGCA
>CAZGSN010000366.1:0-1604 GCA_964528465.1 uncultured Binatia bacterium (SeqCode) | reverse complement strand
TCTCGAATTTGCGGTGCCGGGACCCGCAGTGTTCAGTTCGGGACGAGTCGCCGACACGATCGATTACAGCCAGGTCGCCGAACGCCTTCGCGCACTGCTCGATGCCGAGCACTTCAATCTCATCGAAACGCTGGCCGAGCGCATCGCCCGTCTCATCCTTGACGATTTCAAAGCGCCGATGGCGCGGGTAACCGTTTCCAAACTTGGTGTCGTGAAAGGCGCCAGCCGCGTCGGCGTAAGCATCGAACGCCACGCCGAGACAGCACCGTAGTTCTTTCCCGAGCTGATCGAGGCGCCTGATTCCCAATCAGGGCCGCGCCGAGACGGCGACGAAGACCGGCGTCGTTTCGGGCTGAGCCGTCGGAGAGCAACCGTGTTCGTAGTCAAGCCAAATTCGGGGTCCACCGCGTCTGATGTTTGATCATCGCGTTCATAATCGTCAGCAATTTGCGCATGCATGCCACGATCACGACTTTTGGCGGCTTGCCACGTTCCTTCAGCCGCTCGGCATAGCGTTTGATCACCGCGTTGCAGCGCATGGACGACAGCGTGGCCATGTACAGCACGCTGCGCACTTCGGCGCGACCACCCCAGATATGCCGCTTGCCCTGATGCTTGCCACTGTCATCGGCCAACGGCGCCACTCCCACCAGCTTACTGAGCTCACGATGACTCAGTCGCCCGATTTCCGGGCACTTGCAGAGCATCGTCGAACTGAGCGTATCCCCGATCCCCGGCACACTGCGCAGCAGATCGTCCTTTGTCCTCCATACTTCCGACTCCCTGAGCCGACCGCGGATCGTTACTTCGATTTCGGCGATCCGCTTGTCCAGCCAGGCAATGTGACGACGCACTTGCTTGAGCATCGCCGTGGACAGCGTTGCGTGCATCCGTTGCTGCTCCTGGGTACGCATGACCACCAACTGATGTCGGCGCGTCACCAGCGCCTCTAACTCGCGGGTGGTCTGGTCCTTGCGCAGGCGTACCTGTGGCTGTATCGCCTTGGCAAAGGCACACAGCACCGCCGCATCGACCTGATCGGTCTTGGCCAGCTGCCCCGACGCTTTGGCGAAGTCACGTGCCTGGCGCGGGTTAATCACCGCCACTGGCAACCCTTTGGCGGTCAACTCCGCCGCTAGCGCCGTCTCCAGGCCCCCCGTTGCCTCCATTACGATCAGCCGTGGTTGCAGCCCCTGCAGCTTGGTGCTCAGTATGCCAATGCCCGTATCGTCGTTGGTGACCTGCAGGACCAAGCTCCCGGGCTGCGTATGAACATCCAGCGTGGCCTTGGCAACATCGATACCTACATAGATCTCACCGTCGTCTTCGCTCATGACACCCCTCCTTGTAGAAATGCGGGCTCGAGGCCCCAGCAACCGTTCGGGTTCTTCATGACAAACCGGTGCGACGCTCCACGCTCTCTGACGGGCTTGAAGTCCCAGGGAAGCGACGAGCTGTCGCACCGGAACCGGGTAGATCCCAACAAAATGCAGCATACAAGGGAAGCGGGGAGCGCCGCGGTACCGGGAATCATGCCATCGATCAGCGGGACTGCATCCCTGGCACTTGCGCGATGCGCCAGCCCGCTCGGCCAGCGGTGCGCA
>CAZGSN010000365.1:0-2189 GCA_964528465.1 uncultured Binatia bacterium (SeqCode) | reverse complement strand
GAACCGCCGACCCCTTCCGTGTCAGGGAAGTGCTCTCCCACTGAGCTACGTGCCTGTACCTCGACCGCCCACCCGGTCCAACTCCACTCCACAACCATGCGATTGACGGGAGGAATTCCAGGGAGCGGCTGAAATACCTATTTCGTTCGGGAGGGTCAAGGAAGACGAGGTGGTTGCTCGCGCAACCACCTCGTCCAAAGGTCCTGCTGTCGACGCGCCGGGCGTCGCTGAGGCTACAGGTATGCGGTGAACGGACGGTGCGTCAGCAGCACGCCGCCGTGGATCTTCACCTTGTCACCCAAGAGAGCTCCGTCGATCACGACATTCTGACCAATGCGGATCTTGCGCTCAGGGGCCAGGATGTTGCCATTGAAGACGGCAGAGCCGTTGATGCTGGCAGATCCTTTGCCGTGGCCCACCCAGAGGAGATTCTCAGGCTTTAAGCCGCCGGCAATCTGCACCTGGCCGCCTTTGCCCACCGCGATGCTCTTATCCACCTGGATGACGACGATGGCATCAGCGTCGGCGGTGATCACGAGAGTTGCCTGAGCCGCAACGCGGACCTTTGGACTGCGCACGATGTGAGGTCCGGGCCCGGTACAGCGAATGGTTAAAAGAAGTTTGTCCTATTGGTTAGAGTTTGGATGGGCTCGTGCGAGAGGGGATGCGCCTTTGCAGAGACGGATGCGGCGATTGGTGAGCCGGCGAAGACACAGTAGCCGCGGCCGTGAGGCGCCGTGAGGCCGTGGATCTCGGATGAAGGCCAACAAAACTGACGCACGCCTGCCATCGTGGAGGCCGAGTGGCTGAGCTTGCTGGAAACGCGGTGGGCTGATAGGCGAGGCGCATGACCCGCCAGCAGCTTTTTGCTGCCTTCTTCTTCGCCGTCTTTCTATTTCTTCTGTACCAGTTCTATTTGATGTTCAGCGGCTTTGCCGGGGCGCTGGCGTGGGCAGGGCTGTTGGCCTTCGTCTTCTTCCCGGTGCAGAAGCTGTTGGCGGGACTCTTGAAGGGCCGCGAAGGGTTGGCTGCAGCCATCCTTTCTACCGCGGTAATCCTCATCGTTATGGTGCCGACGGTTCTGCTCACGTTGGTGCTCGCCAACGAATCGGTGGTGTTCTATCAGCGCAGCGTCGAGTTTCTCGGTGGGCCGGAGTGGCCACAACTCATCGAACACTTGCAGGGTTCGTTGCCTGGGCGGCTTTGGGATGCGGGGAGCCGTTTCGTGGATAGTTGGCACATCGATTTGCGCGAGACGGCGGTGAAGGTGACCAATACGGTGAGCGGATTCTTGGTGTCGCAGGCCACCGACATTCTGAAGAACGTCGCATCTTTTGTTCTGAATTTCTTTCTTTCGACCTTTGCTCTGTTTTTCTTCTTCCGTGACGGCGAACGCATGCTGCTTGGGGTGCGCGACTTGTTGCCGATGGAGCCGGAGCACAAAGAGGCGATCCTGACCCGGCTGTACGAGACGTTGAGTGCGGTCGTTCTCGGAACGCTGGCCACGGCAACGGCGCAGGGCACGATTGCGGGCATTGGCTACTGGGTCCTTGGTGTGCCCTTTTCGTTGGTCCTCGGCTGCGCCACGGGGTTCGTATCGCTTCTGCCGGGCGGCGCCCCTCTGATTTGGAGTGGTGCCGCGGCTTACCTGGCGATCACGGACGGCTGGATGAGCTGTGTCATGCAGGTCGTTTGGGGAATTGTCGCCGTCGGTGGCATCGACAATGTGATTCGTCCGCTCATCATTGGCGGACGCACGGCGATCCCAACCGTGGTGCTGTTCTTTGGGATCTTCGGTGGCTTGCAGGCCTATGGGCTGCTCGGAATCTTTCTTGCACCGGTGGTGATCGCGGTGCTCGTAGCCTTCGTTCGTATTTACCGCGAGCAATACCGCACGGCTGGCTGAATACGGCGGCCCGCATAGATTCAAAGCCTTGGCTTCCGCCGCAAGCTTGCTATCGTGCGCGCTGTGCTGCTGCGAAGTCGCAAATCGTTGCGCCTGTTCACCTTACTGTTTGTCGCGTTGTTCACGGCCAACGCTTCCCACGCAGTAGCCGCGTTCAAGCCTTCGACCTGTGCGCGCTGTCCGCCGGACTGTCCGATGCACAAGCCCAGCGCCAAGATGAAGTGTCATGGTGCGGCTAAGGGGGATCACTGTCAACGTCGCGCCAAAGGCCCGGGCATCCATA
>CAZGSN010000364.1:0-1654 GCA_964528465.1 uncultured Binatia bacterium (SeqCode) | reverse complement strand
TCCCAGACAGCCTACCAATCAAGCCACGGCTGTGTGTCGTGGGAGGGGCTTACTGCGCAGAGCGGCGACGGGTTGAGCGCCTTTCTGTCGGGATCTGTTGCTGCACGGCTCGATGATTCGACCGCTAGCGACGAGATGCGTGGCCATCTTCGGGGTCTCGGTCTCACCGGCATGGGCCAGACTGCTCTGGAAGAAGTTCTGGCAGCCGAGGTGCCTGAGGAACGCGACTGGGCGGCAGGCGAAGCCCTCGCGGAAGCCGTCTTGGAGGAGCAACACGACGTCGTTCTCCCTTGGAACACGGAACGGGATAAGCGCAACCCATTTGCTTCCCTGCCCGGCGCGGATGTCGTTGGCCTCCAACGTGACGGAGGCTCCCACCGCCTCGCCTTTGGCGAGGTCAAAAGCTCAAGCGAAGCTGCGTGGCCACCGCAAGTCATGAGTGGACGAAGCGGCGGCATCGGTCACCAGATTGACGACCTTGCCCGCAATCTCAGCATCATCTGTCAACTATTGAAATGGCTGCTGCCTCGCGTCAAGAAGACCGCGCACGAAACGGCTTTCAATCAGGCCTGCACACGATACTTGAACTCCGGGCTTCGTGACGTGGTATTGTTCGGCGTGTTGGTGCGCGACCAGACTGCGCGCGAGAATGACTTGCGTACCAGAGGGCGGAGCTTGGGAGACCGGTTGCAGGCTCCAACCATCTGCCGTCTCATCGCCCTCTACCTCCCGTGGCCGATTAGCCAATTGCCCGCCGCCATTCACGCGGGAGGTGCGGCATGAGTCACTGGCTGCTCGACAGCATTGCCGACAAACGAGGCGCAGCCCTCGCCGAGGCTGACCGCGTTCAGTTCCATCGCGAGATGGCTGGGGCGGTTCCCGCGTTCGACGCAGAGGCGATTAAGGGGATCGCTGCTGCGTTGGAAATTGCGGTTCTCGATTTGGAAATGGACCGCCTTTCCGAAGACACAGAGCGTCGCGCACTGGCGCGTCAGGCGGCAGCAGATGGATTCCGACTCTTGCGAGTCTTGCCATTACCAGAACGCACTCCCGATGCCGGATCGCATTTGTTGCGGGCGTCCGCCTTGGCGGTGCTTGGGGATCGCGGTGCTGATGCGGCGCGGTGGCTCCGCACTCTGGAGGATGATGATAACTGGCCGGCGTTGCCAATCGACTCAACCGACTGGGGCGTGCGCTGCCGCGCGACAATCACTGATGTTTGGCTGCGGCTGGTGCGGAAACGCGGCTGGAGCGATCACGATATCGTGCTAGAGCGCGTAGCCGCTCTACGAAACGCCCAGCAAGAGTTCGAGCGTGACTACCTGCAAGCCTTCGAGCCATTACCAGCCAAGCGTTCCGCGCTCGAATTAATCGCCATCTACCACCTTGCCAAAGCAGCCGATGTTCTCGCGCATTTCATTACCGATGGCGTTGTGGATGGCAACTATCAGGTCCAACAGCTTCTGGATTCTCATTTCGACCGTGCTCTCGCAGCCTGCGAGACCGCTCGGCTGGTTGAACTGGAGCCGACGACGCGCCTGCTTGCCCGCGCAGCTGCGCAGATGGTCGAGAACTCCATCTGGACCGTTACCCGGGCAGTGAACTCGCGTGTGACAGACTTTGTTCGGGAGCTAGTCAGCCGCGGTCGAGGGGA
>CAZGSN010000363.1:0-6499 GCA_964528465.1 uncultured Binatia bacterium (SeqCode) | reverse complement strand
TTCGCATGTCTACGCGAAGCCCAATGGAAAGGGCAAACAACTGTACGCTGTAAATGTCGATGGAACTGGTCACGACGGCTCCTCCGGAACGCAGATTCCAAAGGCTCATGCGGACCATTTTCGAAGCATCGGATACGAGATTCCCTTGGATAACATCCTAGAGTCTCTCGACATGGATAGCCTAACGGATGCCTTTGAGCTGATCTTCGTTGAGGACTAAGAGTCAACACTTCGCAGAAAGCCGCCTTATGCGTCCTAAGTTCCAGCGGCCTCGAGGTATCGGTTCACGAAGAGCTACAAGTCAAACGCAGTCCAGCGTGATTCTCTCGCCCCCATGTATTGGGCGCTTGCATTCTGGCGCCCAAAAGGGGCCACTACGGCGGTGTTGTCGACGTAGTCTTGCGTTGGCCTTGCGGATACCCACGTCGAAGTGGGCGAGCACCGCAATGGCTCCCTAACGCATCATCGCGAGACTGAGATTCGAACCGTAGTTGACCGAGGCTGTCGTGGCCCCATTCCGTCGCCCCCGGTCTAGTGAGGTTCGGAACAGCAGACAAACTCATTACAGAGTCTCGTCTAGAGCAACCGCCACATTCGTGCGACCGCAGGCCTTGCAACGCCTTGCAATGGACTGCATGAACAGTGACGGTTTGAGGGAACACTAGTGGTTCAGAATATAAATTCGGGTGCTTCACTGCATTCCTCTTCCAGCAGACGGCACTCGCATGAAAGCGCCCGAACAAGATGACCAGTATTACGCCAGATTGGCGGATGCCCAGGCCATGGTGGACAGGAAGCGGGTTGGCACTGCGCTCTACCGAAAAAAGCTCAATGCGCCTCTCGTGCCCAAGAGCGCGGTGGAGAAGGCCGCGCCAAAGCTGATGGCGAGCATGAACGCCTGGCAGAGCAGCCATTCTGGGCCTAGCGTTCTTATCCTTTCTCAGCTCGAGGTGGAAGCACTGCTAGGGCGAGAGTTCTGCTACATCCCGGTCTGGTGGATAAGCGTCCCAGATTGGAGCGATGAAGACCTCGCGCAGAAGGGAGCGGCAGACTTAGACGCGTTCCACGTGTGGTGCCTGGTGCACTACCCAGACCTGTATCACCGCAGAGTGATGGCAAGGCTTGGGACTACGGACCGTCCGTTGGACGCCATTGTCAGCGTTTCCGACGTGCCATACGGGGATGTCGGCGTGTTGCTCTTCGTGTACGCATCTTCAACCTCATGCGTCTTTGCCGTGGTCCGGTTGGACGACGACGCGATATCCATCCTTCAGTGCGTCTGTGGAGGGGCCGAAATCAACTACAAGCCCTATTGCATGTATACGGACGCCGAGTTGGAGGAGTCGCGCAAAGAAGCGGAATCCGACCCCGATTGGGGTGGTCGCTTCGTGCCCGTCGGCGTTTGTCGCGACCCCAGGGAGTAGCGACAAGGCGGCAAGCTTGTGTGACGCTCCCCGCCGCCGCTGCCATACGGCCAGAGGCACACGCGCCGGTCGGAACGTGCCCCCGCTCGAGCTCAGTGCGAGAAGTTCGTTCTCTAGGGAGGTGCTGACCGCACCGCCTCCGGATATTGCGAAACCCCAGCCACGTTGCCTGGGTGGCCTACGTCGCTACGGCGGACCTACTTACCGAAACGTCGCGTAGTCGCGCGGGGCCTAGCCCAATGAGGGCTAAAACTCATTGGCTAGACCTTGGATGCAAACGCATCCAAGGAAGAGAGCGGCGCGACGTGCGAAGTCGGTCCGCACAGAGCCGTTTCTCAAGTGGCCGGGGGGCAAACGCCTTCTAGCAGACGCCATCATTGACCTGTTGCCGTCCGGCCGCAGGCTCATCGAGCCATTTGTTGGGGCGGGGGCGCTCTTCGCCCGAAGCGCCTTCAACTCGTACGTTGTGTCCGACGTCAACCCAGACCTCTCGAGTTTGTACGAGATCTTGCGGGACGCTCCGGCGGCACTCCTGAGCTGTTGTACCGGCCTGTTCGATGCGGAAGCTGCGCTCCCCGAGGTCTACTACACGAGAAGGGACCGGTTCAATGCGCTTCCTTTCGGTGTAGAGCGGGCCGCACTGTTCGTCTACCTGAACCGCTTCGGATTCAATGGGCTCTGCCGCTACAACCGACGCGGACTGTTCAACGTACCGATTGGCCGGCATGCAGGCACTCCAACGCTTCCGCTAGAGGCTATGCTGCAGTGGTCAGGCAAGCTTCAAAGAGCCGCAATACTGAATGGCGATTTCGAAGCCGCGATTACTTTGGCTACGCGCGGCGACGTGGTCTTTTTTGACCCCCCTTACGCCTCTGAGACAGCATGCTTTGTCGGATACGCGGGCAATTCCTTCACCTGGAAGGACCAGATTCGCGTGGCCAGCTGCGCCCGGAGCTTGGCCCGGAGCGGAGTGCCCGTGCTTGTTACGAATCACGACTTACCTAAGATTCGTCAACTCTATAAGGGGGCCGACATAGTCTCTTTGAACGTGCGCCGCTCGATCGGCCGTAGCGCGGAGAGCCGGAGAATCGTGAGCGAGGTAGCGGCGCTGTTCACTTGACCATGGAGCTGGTCCGCGTGCGGGGCTGGTCGACCAAAGTGGCTAGTTCTAGCCAGTGGACGGCGCAGGCGAGCCATCCTCTTCGCGGATGCGGTCGAACTAGCTTGCCGAATGCTGTCGTTCTGTTGAGAGTGTCGGCAACGGCAAGCCGCTCCGGGGGCTCCTGCAGACGTGTAGCCCGCGGCCCCATCAGCAATACCCAGCACCAACAAGACTTTGAACTCGGCATCAGAAGACTACGTTTGTCGTTCCCCCACTGAGCAATCCACGCGGTTGACATGGATGACGCGGCGATGCATCCTTTGGCCGTAATTCCAAGGAGCGCCCTTGCCGTCTGGCGTTGTCGGTCCCAAGTTGCCGTCGCATGCGGCGCAGCAGCGCGCATTCGAGCAGGTACTTGAACATTCGCGAGCGCTCGCGGAGTTGTCGTCTCTTACAGACAAGCAGCTTGCTTGCCTACTCGATGCGCGACGCGGAAGGCGACGTTCGAATTCGTTGCGAACGTTGTCTGCAGCTTCCGCAGTCTTGGCTCGCCTATTAGCGGTGCTCAAGTTCAATACCGCAACCGCATCGCTCGATGGCGCGTTGAGCCAAGCCAGGCTGGCTCGACTTGGTGCAATCGCGCGGAAGGAAGTGCTGCCAAGCGGTGAGATGGTTGGGCGGCTCGGGATCACCCGTCAGGCGCTCAACAAAGCGGTCCACAGCAACCGGATATTTGTGGTTGAGTTCGAAGGGAAGACCCTTTACCCCCGATTCTTCGTTGACCCTACGCTTGACCGTACTCAGCTTGGCAGGGTCGTGAGAGCCTTGGGAGACCTCCCTGGATGGGACAAGTACATCTTCTTGACCACTGCCAAGCTCTCGCTTCAGAAGCGAACACCGCTCGAGGCGCTCAGGCGCGGGATGCTGAAGCGCGTCCTCGTAGCAGCAGCGGGGTACGCCGCTCGTTAGGCCCAGGCTGGCGGAGCGGACCGCCAGCTCCTATCCGGGATGACCAGTCGGTCACTACCTTGGCGACGGCGTTCAAGTACCGACGTCCCTTCGCGCCTCTCGATACTTCTGGCTGACCTGAGCTTTCGGCCGGCGAAGCGCCCGCCGCGCGGAATAGCAAGGTTCCTTAGCCTGCCTGGCGCAGGATGAGGAGACGCCAATGCGCAGGTTCTATCGGCACAATAGTGCCGGGTGCCATAGCCGGCACTAACCTTGCTTGGTGCCAACAGGAAGTTGCGAAGGTTCTTATGTGCCGATCTTCGGCCCTTGGAGCCAGCTAGAACAAGCGACTGCGCACGGCTAGCTTGGGCGGACAAGTTTCTGCCCGACGCGGGGTCGCTGTTGGCCGAAAAGCAACCCATTCGCAAGACGACAGCTTGAGTAGCGAATGCTTGGCGTCACATGTTTCAGGCCGGCGCGGAGGTTGACGGCCATCTGTGTGAGGCCCAATTGAATTGACGACAACAAAGCGCGAGTGAGCCCATGTACAACTGGCTGTCCATCACCAAAGAGTCGGACTACGACAAACTCGCGCGCTATTTGACGGAAGAGTTTGGTGGGGCGCAAGTAATTCGCAGGCTGCGCGACACTATGACGGACGCCGTCAGAGGCGTCCTCATTGAGTCAGATTACACGGACAAGGACTATCGAAGCACGTACTACAACTACTATGCAAAGAAGGGGCGCAACTATAGAGCGGACTGTGTGCGTCTGCACTTCTTTGATGAAACTATCGAGTTCAACGAGGCCACGTTAGACCTTAGGTCAAAGGACGAACGTCTTGAAGACCACTATTTTGGCTACATCGTAGTACGCCCCACCTATTATTCGACCATTGGGCGTTCGCTGCTTTCGCCGAACATTAGAAGGGGTGCCCGCGGAAGCATCATCCACGCGAAGTACAAAGTCCATCTACTCGGTCACAGACTTGAGGTGTCGGGCTTTCCGTCCATGGAGCAGCACAGCGACATCTCGGTGTGTGCGCACGTTGCCTGTTGGTCGGTGATGCGACACTACAGCGAGCGCTATCCCCAGCACAAGGAACTGCTGCTACACGACATCACGACCTTGGCTCGGGATTTCGATCCTGGCGGTGTCGCGCCCGCGAATGGATTGGTCGTTGCTGAAGCGGAGCGGATATTTCAAGCCGCGGGGACTTACCCCCTCGTTATCGCCCAAGATACGGCGGACCTGGAAAAGTTCTATAGGCAGCTAATTGCTTACCTCGAGTCCGGGTTTCCGCTTTTCGTCGCGGTCCCCGCTCGAACGCATTCGGTGGCCGCAATAGGCTACGCCTGGCGTGACGACGGGCCACGAAAAATCAAGCGGGAGCAACATGCGTACGACCAGGCAGATGCAATCGTCGTCGTTGACGACAATCACCTGCCATACCTTCCCATCCCCACCAATGCTAAGGCGCCGAGTCCAACTGACTATTGCGCTACTGACTTCGACTGCTTCGTCGTTCCCCTGCCCGAGAAGGTCCACTTTTCGGCGGAAGTGGTCGATGAATTTGTTGGGCACTTTCACACAACACTCTCCCAAGAGTTCGCACTACCGTCTGGCGAGGACCTTGTCACTCGCTATTTCATTACTACGGCCTCCGGTCTGCGTGACTATGTTCGGCGAAACGCTTCGCAGTTCGATGCGGACTTGCTTCAAGTTGTGATGCAACTTCGAACTGCTCAATTCATTTGGGTCGTTGAGTACGCGTCAAAAGCACAGTGGCAGGCGGGGCATATCGCGGCTCGAGCGATCCTCGACGCATCAGCCAGTCCGAACGATCCGTTGCCAGTTTGGTTCGCTCACAATGCGGAGGGCGCTATAATCTTCGACCGGTCTTCACAGGCCACCCCCCCTTTGATACTGTCCTGGAAGCCCACAGGTGTCCCTTTAGGGCGGATGGAACGGAACTTGCGTCCCGTTCGGGCCAAGTAATCGCGAGGCTCGAAGAAAGCATCACTACGGTCAGGAAGCGATGCCATGAGCGCACCGAAGTCCCGCTTCACCAACCTCAAGAGTGGAAAGCTGATGGAGTCGGGCAAGTGGGAGAGGCTCGCTGAGCGTCTGCGCACCGAGGCTGTCCCTAAGATGGTCGAGGCTTCAAGACGACGCGAGGAACTCGCCGCCGACGTTCGATACCGAACGCCGTCTCAGTCCGCAAGCGCTCGGTCTGCCGCGGCGGCGTTGGCTCGCAGGAAAAAGCGGGCCTAGCTCTTCTTGGTCTTGTCGGGCGCCTTAAAGCGCTCGTAAGCAGCCTTGAAGATCGAGGCCATCGCCTCAGCTGCTTCGTGATCAAGGGCCGGGTCCTGCCGCAATAGCCGCGTAACCGAGGCAAGCGTTTCGGTCCGTCCGCGCTGTCCGTGGTAGAAGCCGGTTGGGTCGAGACCGGCCCAGTGGGCAAGCGCTGTCAAACTGGCAGCGTCCGGGTGTCGCCCTGTAGCCATGCGACTAAGCGTCGACTGGCTCACCCCGGTTGTCTTGCTGACCTCCTTCCAAGTCAGGTCGCGAGCGTCCGCAGTGGCGGCGAGCGCCTTATAAAATGCTTTTAAATCAAAGCCTTTGCGTTCTGTGGTCATGTGCACGTCGAATTGCTACTTAGGGATTGACAGCCACTCTAGCATTCGCTATTCTACCCAAAGAGTTGCTAACTGGCAACTCACAACCACTATGGGAAAACGTTGAATGGACGAAAAGCAAGCACACCGCCCCTCCCCGCACCATACGGTTGAAATCTCCGTCAACAGCAAGCCTGTAACGATGAAAGGCTCCGAAGCAACAGGCCAACAAATCAAACAGGCTGCCATCGAGCAAGGAGTTCAAATTCAGCCGAGCTTCGTACTCCAACTCGAATTGCCGAACGGATCGAGCAAAGTCATTGGCGACAGCGATGTGGTGCAACTGAGGCCGCACTTGCATTTCACCGCAATTGCGCAAGACGACAACTCATAGCGGCCATGAACGC
>CAZGSN010000362.1:0-6320 GCA_964528465.1 uncultured Binatia bacterium (SeqCode) | reverse complement strand
TTGGGCCCTCACCCTCCCCTCTCCCGCGCTGAGGAGATGCACGGGAGAGGACACCGATCCTTGCTGCCTTTCCATTCTGCTGTCGGTGTCCAGCCGGCCGATTTGTGGGTAAGGCTAAGCAGGTAATCGGCACACCGGCGCACCGGGAATCCGCCGTCTGGACGGCTGTGCTCGATTGCGATACGCAGACGCCACGAACAGGAGAAGGGTATGCTCAAGGAGTTTCGGGACTTTGCGATGAAGGGGAACGTGTTGGACATGGCGATCGGCGTCATCATTGGTGGTGCGTTCGGCAAGATCGTCAGTTCGTTCGTTGCCGACATCATGATGCCGCCGCTGGGTCTGCTGATGGGCAAGGTCGACTTCTCCAGCCTTTTCATCGACCTCTCCGGTGTCGGCCATCCGAGTCTTGCCGCCGCCAAGGCGGCTGGTGCGGCAACTTTGAACTATGGCTTGTTCATCAACACCACGATCGACTTCGTCATCGTCGCCTTTGCGATCTTCTTGCTGATCAAACAAGTGAATCGCTTTGCCAAGAAGCCCGAACCGGCAGCCGCGCCAGCAACCAAAGATTGCCCTTATTGCTTCTCCGCCGTTGCTCTCAAAGCGACTCGCTGCCCGCACTGTACCTCGGAACTGCGGGCGTGATTGTGCGTTCTTGTGCGCGAGGGAACCACGGCCACGGAGGCAGGAATCTCAGATATCGTTCCTCATCGCTGCGTATTCTTCGTGGTTGAATGAGCTTGGCTCAATCCTAGTCTGCGGGGCTCGGGACTCGCGGCTTGGGGCTTGGGTTTGCTTAGGCTCCCGGGTACGCCCGATAGCGTGCGACCGCGTTGTCTTCGCGTGTCACCATGCCGAGGCAGCGCATGTACTCCAGATGGGCAATTGCCTCGAAGGTTGCCGGAAATTGCACGGTGAGCGAGGCGTCGATGCCGAAGCCCCAAGCGAGACTGGCAACTTCGTAGGCGGTGTGTGGGGCGCGGCGCACAAGGTCAAGCATCTCCTGCATGCGGAAGTGGTGGTGCTGGATGATTTGCTCGGCGCGGTGACGATGGTCTTGAAATACTCCGCCGTGGGCTGGGAGCACGAGGCTCACGTCGAACTTCTGGATCTTCTTCTGCGAGCGGAGGAAGTCTGCCAGCGGATTTTCCGGTCCGCCGGGAAAGGCGCCGACGTGCGGGGTAATCTTGGGTAGTAGGTGGTCTCCGGCAATCATCACCTGCTGGCGCCGCAGGTAGAGGACGCAGTGCCCCGCCGTGTGGCCGGGCGTAGTGATGATCTCGATTTCGAAATCGCCGACCCTCACGACATCCCCAGCGTGGAGGAAGTGATCGGGGACCGTGGGCGCGTAGAGGTGTTTCCAGAACTGTGCCGGAGATGGGATGAGCGCGAAACGTTCCAGGGGAATGCCGTGGCGCCGAAAATAGTCGACGGTGCCCTCGCTCCGATGCGTTGGCGCGTAGTGCTTGGCTGCCTCGTGTTCCGGCTCGCTCAGGTAAAACTCCGCCGGGCTGCGCTCTCGCAAGGCTGCCGAGGCACCGAAATGATCGGGATGATGATGGGTTCCGATCACCTTGCGCAGCCCTGCGAAGCTGGTCCCGAGTTGCTCGAGGACGCTGCCCAGACAGGCGAGGCTCTCCTCGGTGTTGATACCGGTGTCCACCAGCGCCCATTCGTTGCGGCTGTGTAAGAGGGTGACGTTGACGATGGAAGGCTTCATCGGCAGGGGCAGATGCACGACGAAAATCCCCGGCGCGACCTCTCGCCACTTAGGATCAGACATAAGCGTGCGTGCGAAAAGGCGCTGCCACGAGGCTGATGGGTCTACTCATGAAGTCGATCCGAGATGCCAAACGACAGGTCGATCTTTACCCGCCATACGGCCACAGCGCCGGCTTCAATGGTGGCGCTGATGTCCTTCACGTGTACGCTGCGCAGGTTCTGGATGGTAACCGCGGCGCGCGCGACGGCGATGTTGACGGCATCCTCGATGCTGTTCGCCGAGCTGCCGGTTAGCTCAATCGTCTTCTCCACCATGGCCTCGCTCTCCTCTCCCCGAGCCATAGGTGATTTGTCATTCACCAGGCAATGGGTTGCCCCGCGGCTCCGGTTTTGGCACACCCAACCAACTTGCGAGATTGGGGTGCACTTCGAAATCGACAACGGCGGTGGTGCGGTTCTAACGTCCTCCCGGTGAGCTTGGGTGTAAATGAAGCGTTTGGCGATTCTTCTGTCGCTGCTCCTGGTGATGCTAGCGGCACTGGCAACCTGGGTCGGAGAGATATCGGTCTCCGGGCCGCGCCGTATTCCGGCTGAAGCGCTACTAAGCAGTGCCATCGGCACGTCCTTACACTTTGACGCATTGACGGTACGACTCGTTCCTTTCTCGGTCGAAGCTACCAATTTGTTCGTGGGTGAGCGGGGGATGTTCGAGGTGTCCAGCCTGCAAGTGCGGTTGCTGGCTTTGGCGAGCTTGCGCGAAGGCCGGCCGGTGCTGGCGATGACGATCGACGCGCCGATGATTGATCTGACACAAATCTCCGAAGCCGAGGAGGAGGAAGAGGAAGCGGAAGAAGCTCGTCGTCTGGAGGCGAATCCAGCCCTGGCAGTGTCAGAGAATCCCTTTACGTCCATCCCGCCGCTGCGTGTCTCCAAGTTACTTGTCAGCAATCTGCATCTGCGCTTCCGCATGGGCGAAGAGGATCCGGTGGATGTGCTTGCCGAATCGGTGCAAGTCTCGGCGCAGCGTCCGTTCCTCCGCTACGTCCTCGATGGCAGCCTGGAGGTCAAGGCTGCTCAATGGCACCGCAAGCAGTTCGGATTCGCCGTCGATCAGATTGTTGCAGCGGGTGGCGTCGATAAAGACGGAGTGTGGGTGGAACATACCGCGATTGATGGCCCAGACCTCCGCATCCGCGCCGACGCGACGACAACACGCCATGTGCAAAAGGCGGAAGCAACGTTCCACCCGGCGCTCCTCGGTGCGTTTGTCGATGAATTGGCGCTGCTTGGTGGCAGTGCCCACCTGCAAGGCACCGTGTCCGGTGACGTCATCGACCCTGAGGTCGATGCCCAGCTCACGCTCACTAAGGCGTCTTTCGCCGAACGCCCGATCGGGGACCTTGCGGCTCGCTTCGTACGCACGCGCTCGCGGCTGTCTTTCGACGACGTGCATGTGCAAGGCGAGGTTGGCCGTGTTCATGGCGCGGTGCAGCTCGTTGCCTTCGACGAGGTGCCGATTCAGGCGGATCTGCGGTGGGAGAAGATTGATCTCGCCAAGTTGTTAGCTGTGCTCGGCAATGACGTGCCGTTCCACAATGTGCTCGAGGGACAGACCGTGCTGCGCGGCATGTTCGATCCGCTGGAACTCCACATCCAAGGGCATGGATCGGCGCAAGCAGTGGAAGCTGAGCGTGCCGCACATAAGGGCCAGTGGACGGCAAGCACGCGTATTCTCAGCGATGCCTTCGAAGTACGAGCGGACCTGCGACAGGGGGATAACCGCGTTGGTTCCGATCTGACGATTCGGCCGGGACTGCTTCAGGGCAATGTTGCCGCCGAGGTAGCGGATTTCGACTCCCTCTCTGGGTTGCTGCCACAGCCGCTGGCAAGCCTCGGGATAGGTGGCCGAGGAACGGTCGCGGCGGAATTCTCTGGGAATGTCGACGAGCCGGTTGTGCAAGGCTCGATTGCCTTAGACGACGCGCGCCTTAGCGGTACGGCGCTGAGTCTACTGCACGGGCCTGTCCGCATCGCGAAAAGCACCTTGCATACTCCCGGGCTTCACTTCGCAACCGGCGGCGGCACCGGCAGCCTGCACGGCGAGGTGGCGCTGTCGGAAGCGGCTCACAATGATTGGAAGCTGGAGCTGCATGGCATCGACACAGATCTGGTCAGCAACATAGCCTCCAACTTTCTCGAGGTGCCGTTGCCGGTTCACGGCGGCGCTCTCGATGCCGATGTCAGTTGCAAGGGCGCATGGGAGAAGGCCGCTTTGAGCGCCACGGCTGCGGCTAGAAACGTGCGCATTCTCGATGAACCGTTCGCGTCCGCCGACGTGCAGGCCACGGCGCCGTTGCCGACGTGGAGCGGCAGTGCTCGCCTGCGCCATAGCGATACGGAGGTTCTCACCTTACAGGCGAGCGGCAGCGGAGCGCAGACAGTCGACCTCACGGTGTCGAGTAGCCCATTTCTGATCGGCCACATTGCCAGCCTGGGCAACTCCGAGCTGCGCGGCACGGCTAAGTTAGAGGGGCGGATGTTTGGGCCTTGGGGACAAACGTCGGGGAAGCTTGAGCTGGCTGGGACGAAGCTTGGTAGCGGACAGAGGAGGTGGGGCGATGTGCGCGTGACCGCCGACGGCCGCCTGGGTCGCTGGAGCGTGCAAGCCGTGGCTCTGGAAGAGCAGTTGCGGGCCGACGTTGGCCTGCAAGCGTGGCCGCCGTTTGCCTACACGCTGGATCTGAAGTCTGCGGAGGCAGACCTGTCTCCCATAGTCGTTGGCGACAAGGGAACTCAGCTCCTGGTCTCGGGCGAGGTTCGGCTCGCCGGGGAGTTGAAAGAGATTCTGAAGCCGAGTGGCAGTGGGCGAATCGCGCGCTTCCGTTTGATGCGCGACGATCATCTGGTCCAAGAGGCGAGCCCATTTCTGTTCGACATCGAGAGCGGACTGATGCGCATTCGCGCCATGTCGTTGCAGTACGAAGGTGGACGTCTCGAGATTACGGGTGAGCTGTCGACCTCGGGTAGCATGCGTCTGCAAGCGCACGGGCAAGGCGATCTGGTGCTGCTCGAACTCTTCGATCTTCCCCTAGTGGCCGCGCGCGGCCCGTTTTGGATTCGCGGCGGTGCTGCCTTCGCTCCGCAAGCGGGGTGGCGATTGGAAGGCGAGGGCGGTGTGCAGGACGGCATGCTCGACTTCGGTTTGCCGGTGGCGTTTACGCGGGTTAACGGGAACCTGCTCTTGCAAGAGGACGCAATTCGCGTCGGACAGCTCGAAGCGCGTGCCGGGGGGGGCCGCTTTGAAATCGGTGGCGCAATTCTCCTCGGCGATGGGCCACGTCTTGAGTGGCGGGCTCGCGACGTGGGCCTTAGTGCCGCCGAGGGATTTGAGATCAAGGCCAGTGGTTCAGGGAAGCTCGACGGCGCCTGGGAGCATCCGGAGCTGTCCGGCAGCGTCGAGATCACCAAAGCCCTATACGATCGCAACTTCGAATGGGCTGACATCTTGCCTTTGCTGCTCGAACAGTTGTCGGGCCGCAAGCTGCCGAGCATCCGATCCGTAACCACCCCGATTGGGCTCGACCTGATCGTCTACTCGCGCGGCGGGGTATTCGTCGACAACAATCTGGCCAATCTCGAGACCTGGCTCGACCTTTTGATCGGCGGTGACACTTCGCAACCGGTGATCAGCGGACGCATCGGGTTTCTCGGCGGCGAGGTGTTTCTGCGCGGGCGCAAGTTTTCCATCACCGGAGGCACGGTCGATTTCCGCGACTACTACCGCAACGACCCGATCCTCAACATTACCGCCGAAGGGCGCGTGGTGAACTCGGAGAGCGACTATGGCTTGGCGATGGTGGTGAGCGGCAGTGCCAGCAACCCGCGTATCCAGTTCAGCTCGTCGGACCCGACGCTCTCGCAAGCAGACGTCTTCAATCTTGCCACCTTCGGCAAAACGAGTGCCCAGTTGCAGCGCGAAGGCAGCGGCGTCAGCGCAGCCGACGCTCTTGCCTTGGTGCCAACGGGGGAAGTCGAAAAGAGGGTCGGTGCTCTGGTGGGCTTCGATCGCTTCGAGGTCGAGGCTGTGCAGTCGCGCAGCACTGGAGCACTGGAGCCGCGGGTAACGATAGGCAAGGATCTTACCGATCGTATCCGGGCCCTGGCGTGGACGAGCTTCGGTGTCGAGTCGCGTCGGGCCGTACAGCTCGAGTACCGATTGTCGCGTAGCGTGTCTCTGCTTGGCTCGTGGGAGAGTGATGCCGGCTCAGAGGCGGGTGCGTTCGGAGGCGACGTCAAATTCCGCTACGAGTTTCGCAAAGTTCCTTTCTCTCTCTTGAATCCGTATCGCTACGTAGAGCGGTGATGGTGATGGCAGGGAAGACTCAGCACGCGGGTGGGGCGGTGGCGGCAATCTACGCCGTCGCCGTCCGCTTGTTGGCGGTGCTGTGTGTGGTTGCCTGGCTCCCAATCGCGGCGCTGAGCGTGGAAGATTCGACGCCTGCCGAGATTGTCGCTGTTGAGCTGCAGTGCGACTCGCCGATCGACAGCCACGGCCTGACGCTACTCTCCGGTCTTCGCCCCGGCATGCCCTTGCG
>CAZGSN010000361.1:0-5702 GCA_964528465.1 uncultured Binatia bacterium (SeqCode) | reverse complement strand
GGCTGGGATGACACCGCGCCGTTGGCGCTGAAGCCAACAACCCTGGGGCATCGCGCCACAGCCTGCGATGACACCGCCCCATTCGTGCTGAGGCGACCTGTCCTGGTAATCACTCTGTCGTATTTCGAGGGCCGAAGGCCCGCCACTATCCCAGCCTGGGGCACCGCCCCAGGAATCGAAGCCCAATTGAAGCACGAGCCCTGAAGGGGCGATCCATCCAGCTCGAGCTATCCCTGCAATCCTGTCGGTAATTGGCTTGCCTTCGCTGTTCGGCCATGGATCGGGCTTTCAGCCCTGCCCCCCTGACCACCCCCGACCTGGGGCGGTGCCCCAGGCGCGGATGACACCGCGCCGTTGGCGCTGCGGCCGCTTATGCTGGTAATCACTCTGATGTGTTTCGAGGGCCAACGGCCCGCCACATCCCAGCCTGAGGAGCTGCCCAAGTTGCGATGGCGCCGCGCCGTGAAGCGGCTCATATGGCCTCGAGCCTTCCCCTGCACCAAGGGCTTTTGCGCGGCGACCCTCAATCCCACAAGTACGCTTCGTCGTAGCCTACGCCATACTTCTTGAGAAACGTCCGAAACTCGTCCTCAAACGTCCGGGTCTTGTGATGCTCCTCCTGGCCGTCGATGTAGGCTCGCAACGAATCCAAATCCGCCGGGCCGACCGAAAAGCATCCGTAGCCTCGTTGCCACGAAAACGTCACCAGGCCAGGCGATTGCAACTTCAACCACTTCGACGACGCGGTCTTTAACGCCTCTACCAACTGCGCGACGGTGACGGTGCGCGACAAACGGATGGCAAGGTGAACGTGATCCCCCACACCGCCAACGCGATATGCCTCGCAATCTGCGTTGCGTGCGATTGTAGCCAGATACGCGTGGAGTCTCGGGCGCGTCTCACGATCGAGGAAGGGGCGCCGATCCTTTGTGCTGAAGATGAGATGGACAATAACAAGGCTCAATGACTGCGGCATGGCGATGAAATTCTGGGCCAAACGGCCGATGGATTCCAGCCCGACCTCCAAGCTGGAGCACCGCCCGGGCGACGCACCGGGAATCTCTATCGCGGGCTAGAGGGTTACGTACGTTGGCACGGCAGCCATTTCTTCGACGAGACGGATGACGCGCACCTTGCTGCCGCGGCGTATCTCCGTCACCTGGGGGCCGGCCACCAACAAGCCATCGCCCAAAGAGAGCGAGCGCAAGACTCCCGAGCTTTGCGTCCCCGTGCTGCGGACTCGATAGCCTCCGTGTTCACCCTCGATCACACAGCGGATGAAATCGGTAAGGCCGGCGGACGCGCCTATGTCCTCAGCGGCGATGGCCTCGATCGTCGGGTAGTGCAGTTGCGCTAAACCCAGTCGCTGTCGCAAGGCGGGCACTACGTACACGTAGAAACACACCAACGCCGAGACGGGATTGCCGGGAAGGCCGAAGACGCTGGTTGCGCCGCGCCGGCCAAAGCTGAGCGGCTTACCTGGTTTCTGCGCCACCTTCCAAAATTCTTCGAGGACGCCGAGGCGCGCCAAAGTGGCGCGCACGAGATCCAGCACACCCATCGATACGCCGCCCGTCGACAACACGATATCGGCCCCTAGTGCCTGCTCGAAACATTCCAGGCTTGCTTGTTCGTCATCGGGGACAATACCCAGAACCCGTGGCGCGCCGCCGGCCGCAGTAACGGCTGCGGCCAGGGTAGGAGCATTGCTGTTGACGATTTGCCCGGGATTCACCGGCTGGCCCACCTCTACGAGTTCATCGCCCGTAGCCAAGATTGCCACCTCAGGACGGCGGCGCACGCGCACAACCGCATGCCCCACCGACGCCAGAACACCAATATCCGCAGCACGCAGCCAACGGCCGCCGCGCAAAGCAACCTCCCCCGCCCTTACATCCTCCCCCGCATAGCGGACGTTTGCTTCCGCCTTGGGGGCAACTCGAATTTCAACTTGCCCGCCTGCCTCCGTAGTATCTTCGACGCGAACCACCGTGTCCGCTCCTGCCGGCATGACCGCACCGGTCATGATCTTGGCCGCACAGCCGGGCTCCACGGTGTGGACGGGCATCTTCCCCGCCGCGATCATCTCGATGACGCGCAGGCTTGTAGACTGGCCCACGAGGTCCGCATGACGCACGGCGAAGCCATCCATGGCCGAGTTGGCAAACGGAGGCAAATCGCGACTCGCAAGAATATCTTCTGCCAGCACGCGGCCACAGGCATCACCGAGAGGTACCATCTCACTGCCGGTTACCGCCGAACCGCGCAGAATCACTTCCAGCGCTTGAGTTACAGAAAGCATCGACCGGCGACGCTACCTGCATGATTGCAAGATTGTCAATGCAATCCGTTCTCGCTATCGGCAGCCCTTCGCCATGGCATTGGCCCGCAAACGACCGCCCCAGCGCGCACGCCCCATCACCCCTGCCCTGGGGCAGTTGGAACACGTGCTGGAGAGTTTTGGGGATGCCGTCGTGCTTACCGATCGCGAAGATCGCGTCACCTTTCTCAACCATGTTGCCGAGCAATTGGTTCGCCAGTCGGATGCGGCGATTCAGCATCGCCCGTGCCGAGAGGTGTTCAGCGGCGCCGAACTCATTGCCGAGATGGTGCGCCGAACCCGCGAACTCGGGCAGAGCGAGTCGTGCGGCGAAGAGCTTGTCCGCCTCGGAGACCACGTCTTGCCCGTCCGCATCAGTTGCTCGC
The DNA here is from genome assembly GCA_964528465.1 of uncultured Binatia bacterium (SeqCode). Classification (GTDB taxonomy): domain Bacteria; phylum Desulfobacterota; class Binatia; order HRBIN30; family HRBIN30; genus CAZGSN01. The sequence continues at coordinate 2,996 of CAZGSN010000361.1, read as the reverse complement.
CAGTTTGGGGGCCGAGCGATGAAATCGAGGGTGTCGTGCTCATTCTCCAGGACCTGAGCCACCAAAAGACTCTCGAGACTCAGGTGCGGCGCAACGATACGCTCGTCCGACTCGGCGGCTTGGTGGCTGGCCTTGCGCATGAAGTAAAAAATCCCCTGGGTGGAATTCGCGGTGCTGCTCAGCTTCTCGCCAGACGCTACGCCGATCTTTCTGATGTCGGCGAGTACACCGGCGTGATGATTCGCGAAGTCGATCGTTTGACCCGCCTCGTCGAGCAGCTACTCACGCTCGGTGACGCCTCGCCGCAGGACATGCAAGTGCTCAACGTCCACCGGCTCATCGACGAGGCGATCGCCTTGATATCGACCGAACTGACGAGGCATAGCGTGCAGGTACAGCGTCAATATGATCCCAGCCTCCCGGAGATTCTCGGTGACGACGCGCAACTTACGCACGTCTTCCTCAACCTGATCAAGAACGCGCTCGAAGTAATGCCCAACGGCGGCACGCTAACCCTGCGGACGCGCATGGAGACCGACTATCACATCCTGCGTACGGCTCAGGGCACCGCCAAGTTCTTGCGTGTAGAAGTCATGGACAGCGGCCCGGGCTTTGCAGACAACCTCGGCGAACGTGCCTTCGAGCCGTTCTACACAACCAAGGCCAAAGGCAGTGGCCTGGGCCTATCCATCTGTGAGCGTATCGTGAACGCGCATGGCGGTGCCATCCGTGCAGGCAATCGGAATGAAGGAGGCGCCGTGGTGTGCGTGAATCTTCCCCTGGTGAAGTCATGAGCAAGACCGGCGTTCGTATCCTGGTCGCGGACGATGAGGAATCGATTCGCTGGGTCCTCGGAACCGCGTTGACCGGAGAGGGTTACAGCGTGGACTATGCCGAGAACGGTCTGGTGGCGCTCGACTGCCTGCGCCAGCAGGCTTACGACTTGGCATTTGTCGACATCCGTATGCCGGATCTCGATGGCCTGTCGTTGTTGTCGCAAACGCGTGACGCCGAGGTCACGACTCCCATCGTACTCATCACGGCGCAGAACACGATGGCAAACGCCATCGAGGCCATGAAGCGTGGGGCTTACGACTACGTCACCAAACCCTTCGACATCGAGGAGGTGCACATTCTCGTGCGCCGCGCGCTCGAGATGCAGCGTCAGGCGCAGGATCTGTCGCGCCTGCAACAGGAGACACGCAAGCGCTTCGAACTTGGGGTTGAGATCGTCGGCACCACCCCCGGCATGCAGGAGATTTTCAAAACCATCGGCCGTGTCGCTCCCACCGATGCTACGGTGCTCATTGAAGGCGAGAGCGGCACCGGCAAGGAACTCATCGCCCGCGCCATCCATTCCTATTCGCCGCGCTGGAGCAGCGCCTTCACCGCACTCAATTGCTCCGCGGTGCCCCGCGAGTTGCTCGAGAGCGAGCTGTTTGGGCATGAGCGCGGTGCCTTCACCGGAGCCACTGGGCAGCGCGCCGGCGTTTTCGAAGTGGCTCAGGGCGGCACGCTATTCCTGGATGAGATTGGCGACATGCCCCTGGAACTGCAGGCAAAGCTGCTGCGCGTAGTGCAAGAAAAGGAGCTGACGCGTGTCGGTGGACGCGAGGTTATCAAGACCGACGTGCGCTTGATCGCCGCAACCAACCAGGATCTGGAGCGCGCCGTAGCCCAGAGCAAATTTCGCGAAGACCTTTACTTCCGTCTGCGCGTGGTTCCGATTCGTGTTCCTCCACTGCGCCAGCGCAGCGGCGATATCCCCGATTTAGTCCACTACTTTCTCGACAAGATCAACCGCGAGATGGGGACAAAGATCAACGGCGTTTCCAAGGAAGCGATAGATCTACTCAACCGGCATACGTGGCCCGGCAATGTCCGCGAACTCGAGAACACCCTAGTACGCGCCGCGGTCATGGCACCTGGGCCGACCCTCATGCCACACGACCTCGCCTTGGTTCAGCGCGAAGGGGAAGCGACGGTGTACGACGACTTATCCCTCGAGGACGTCGTGCGCTTGAAGCTGCGCGAGTACTTCCGTCAGATAGGCAATGTCGAGCCCAAGGATCTGTACGAACTCATCCTCCAGCGGGTGGAAAGGCCGCTCATCGAACTCACGCTCGAGCGCACACAAGGCAATCAGTTGCGAGCTGCGTCCATGCTCGGGATCAACCGCAACACGCTGCACAAGAAGATTGCCGACTTACACATCGAGGTCCGGCGTAAGGCAGAGGGCTAGAGCCCCGCATCTCCGCGTGACGGAGATGCTACGCGCAAGGCACGGACACGCTGAGCTGTCCTAGGCGACGCATGCACTTCGGCTTTCCTAGCCCCATCTATCCGAGTGTCGACTCACGCGGGGTGAGCGACCGTTCTTTGTTTCAAATTGCCAGCGCACTCGTGCACGCCGGCGCCTCGATTCTCCAGCTTCGCGCCAAGGGCTTGCCTACCGGGGAACTCGTCGAGCAGGCGCGTGCGATACGCGAGCTTGCGCGCGCAAGTTCCACCCTATTGATCCTCAACGATCGAGCCGACGTGGCCAAGCTCGTCGACGCGGATGGCGTCCACCTTGGCCAGGAGGATCTGCCGCTGGAGGCCGCCCGCGCGATCGTTGGCCCGAGCAAGATACTTGGGTGGTCGACACACAACTTGACGCAAGCCAGGCAAGCGCAGCAAGAAGGTATCGCCGATTACATCGGCTTCGGGCCAGTCTTCCCTACCAGCAGCAAGGACAACCCGGATCCGGTCCAAGGGCTCGAAGGGCTCGCCAAGGTCCGCCAAGCGGTAACCCTACCCATCGTCGCTATCGGCGGTGTCACCCTGGAAAACGCGGGCAGCATCCTCGCTGCCGGTGCCGATGCGGTCGCGATGATTGGCGCCATCACACATGCGCAAGACATCAGCGCCACCATGCGCTCCCTCCTCCAGCTACGACGCTGATCGTCGTGCGGGGTGTTGCACCGCTGTGCCACACCCCGCACCGGCAAACCGGC
>CAZGSN010000360.1:0-9077 GCA_964528465.1 uncultured Binatia bacterium (SeqCode) | reverse complement strand
ACCGGTCAGAAACCCCTGCCGGCCCTGCCGACGGATAAGACCGTCGAAGTCGTAGCGCAAACGGTACTCGCGAATCATCACGCCCGAACTCTTATGCTTCACCGTGACCTTCCAAAGCATACGATTGATCGTGGCGGGGCTCATTGTCGCTAACGCATTCATGATCTTCGCCGCAACTGGATGATCTGTCCGCCAAGTAAAACTGACCTCGTATACCCCCTGGGCTCCCGTCAGCGACGCATCATGCCCGGTCCAGCCGCCGTAGGTGACCTTCTTTGGGTACAGCACGTCGCCATCTGGATTCTCGTACTCGATCACGATCATGTTCCTGTCCGGATCGAATATCCTGCTGAGCCCCCAACCCATTGTCCCCTCAAACGGCGCTCCCCAGCCGGTTCGGCTCTGAGCATCGGCCCCAAACTGGTACATCATTCCGGCCCGGTCACGCACCAACCATTGGTTGGCATTCTGGTCGACTTGGATGAGCCAGAACGCTTCGTCGGTCCTCACTTCGCACGTATTGTTGGCCAGCAACTCGCACTCAACTGTGCCACTGGGAACCGTGATGACGAACTGTTTGGTGTACAGAGCCTCCGACAAGGGGTCTCGGCTAGGGTCGGGGTTTACACCGTACTTTCGATTACGTTGGATACGCCCTACCGGCAGATCCCATCCGTACCCATACGGGCTTGGACCGCCACCCGAGTTGTAGGAGAGCGCAAGCTTAGGCGTGAGGTTCTTGCGCCCTGGGGGTAGATCAAACGCAATCGTCGTCGTGCCGGCGCCCACGAACAAATTTGCTTCCGGTGCCTGGGCAAGCCCGGTGAAGGCATTGCTGCCATCCCCCGACCCAGACCCGGGTGCGTGCCCCGGGGAATTCGTCTGCGCTACCACACCCTGCGCCAAGGCCCCTACTGCCAGAAACAAAACAACTCGTAGCCATGTTCGCGTTGCTTGCACGAGCATCCCTCCTTGCTTGCACAATCGTTCGTTCATGGCTCAGGCTCCGGCTCATACCCGGGAAAGCTTGGATTGCGCGGTAGGTCTTCCTCCCCCGCATCCGGAGGTGCAGCGCCCCCAGCACCTCCGCCGCTCTGAGATACTGACCCTGCGGCGTCGACCTGCTCCATCTGCTCTTTGTGCGCCTGTAGACTGTCGAGTCGCCGCTGTAGGCTTTCCTCGACCTCCTCTTCCGAGATCACCGGCGCAGGCGCTTGCGTCGGCAAAGGGTTGGCCCACTGAATGCTTCGTGGCGGGCTGTCGGCCCTGACTGACCCGGGACTCGACAGCGTCAGCGCCAGCCCCCCTATCACCACGGCCCACCGACGCTCTGCGCGTCGCATTCTCGCAATAGACATCCATGGCATCGCCAGCCCTCCTCATTTGGCCCAAGGCATGCGTGTAGAGCGGACCTACTCCGGTAATTGTCCTTGCCACTCCCAGTTGCCGGTTTCCCCGGTGCGGTCGGTATAGGTTCCTTCACAGCCCAACTTGGTCAGGTAGCCGTGGATGGTGGCCACCAACTCGCCGTCCTCCCCCGTGATTGTGCCGTCAACGATCACCCCCTGGAGCTTGGCTCTCACGATGCCGTGTGTGGCCAGCGGGGAGCCGGAGAGGTCTACCGTCCCTTCCAGTGTGTTGCCCGGGCCGCGGCGGAGGTCGAGGTTCCAGTGCTGGTTGGCGAGCTTGTTCTTGCCGTGCACTTGCCAATCGCCACCGCCCACCAAGCGTTCGGCGCGCAGGGCGGGTGCTGCGGGGTCGCTGTCGGCTGTTGCGGCTGGTGTGCTGCTGAAGATGAGCAGCGCTGTCAGGACGAGGCTTACAACAGACCGGTTACACGTGCCGGTGCGGGGACGCGGAGTGTTGGTCGTCATCTGCGAATGAGTGGCCATGGAGTCCTCCTTGGTCTTGCGGTGGGATAGGCGAGCTACTGCTGCGACCGGCGAGGCGGCATGTCCGTGCCGGGATGGGTCCTGCGGCTTGCGAGTTGGAAGCGACGGAGAAAACGACGTCAGAGCACGGGGAAAGTGCGTGCGTGCGTGCGTGCGTGCGAAAGTTGAGCCAATTGGATTCCCCGACAACGCATGTCTCGCTCCTACTCCACGTCCGACGCGTTCGTCAACGAAATTTTTCACGACGATTCGAGGGGATTGTGGCGGCGCAGGCTAAGAGCGCTGAGCCAGGTCCCAACGACCGAACAGACCCTAGCCGTTGTAGTTGTTGGAGGACCTTTTCCCCAGATTAACCAACACTGGTCGAGATCAGCAGCCGTGAACCTTTGGGCACTCCCTAGTCCAGCACTAACGCCGCTCTTCCTCTGGCACGCGCGACGATTCTGAAACCCGGTGGGTTGCTCGAAAGCTTGAGCGGCGAGCTTCGGAGACTCCGCACGGCGCACCGGCAAACTGGCGTATCGGGCACCTGCAGATCCGGCTAGCGCCGGATCTGGGGCACTCTTCTTTCCTTGACCCTGCGCGGCAATCGAGATTTGATCGAAATCCGTTCTCTAAGGAGCCTGTGCATGGATCAATCTCGAGCCCCAGCTTTTCTGCGGTATGTCTGCCTCGTTGGTATTGCTGCGGCAGTGCTGCCTACCGCCGCTAGGGCGCAGATACACGTACCTTACTGCCTGCAAGACCTTACATACGCGGACGGTACTTGCGACTCGGGCCTTCGCTACGTGCCACGTTGCGATGCGGCCAGCTTTACCCGCCCGCGGGTCGTGCAAGCTCCGAGCACACCCTTCACCATGATCCTTGCTTCCGACACGCAATTGCCATGGGGAACGGCTCCGGGCTGTACGGGCACGACCACGCAATGCGAGATTGCGTATGGAACGTTGACCAATCGCTGGCACGCACGTGCCATGAACAGCATTCAGAACCTTGGGGCCTGGCCCGGGGTGCTACCCAACAGCGGTGGGCAGCCGATCTCGGAACCCGCCGGTGTGATCATCAACGGCGACCTGACCGCGTTCTTTCACCCTTGGCAGGTCGATCTCTATCGCCAGTTCTACGATCCATCGTATCCGGCGGCTGACGCCGACGTGCTGCAGCTTCCGCTCTACGCCGGCCTTGGTAACCACGACTATGCCAACAACGTCAACGACTGCTTTGGCAACGAGCCCGCGGACTGGGTCGCCTACGGTGCCAACTCCTGTGCTTACCAAGCAGCACGCTATGTCCGCGCCATGCTGGCTTGTGGCACCGTCCCGAGCTTTCCACATCGCAAGGTCCTCAGCTTCGACAACTCCAGCCTCGCCTACTCATGGGATATGGGGAGCTGGCACTTTGTGCAGCTCCACAACTACCCCACGTACACGGTCCCCGATCTGGGAATCACCGCATCGATTGCTTGGCTAGCAAACGATCTCGACGAAGCAGCCGCCGCCGAGAAGAAAGTGGTGCTCAACCTGCACGACTACTCCGATCACTGGAGCATGAATGATCCCGGCTTTCAGTCGGCCATCAGCGGCAGCACGGTAGTGGCTGTCTTTGCGGGGCATTACCACAACCTCGACGGACTCAGGACGACAGTGCCGGGCACATCCATTCCCCTCTTTCTCAGCGGCGCCGCTGAGTACAATCGCTTCCTGCTTACCGAGTTTGGGGAGGACTACCTGACCGTTGCGACGATCAGCAGTCTCAATGGCACCCCTGCATTTGTGACGTCGAGCCTTTCCGCCGACCTGAATTCCTACACGGTGCCACTGCCACTACCCGCCGATACGGATGGAGATGGCGTCAACGGCGGTTCCGACAATTGCCCGAAGGACGCCAACAGCAGCCAATTTGATACGGACAACGACGGCATTGGAGATACGTGTGACAATTGTCCGCTGCACAGCAACGAAGATCAGCAGGACTCTGATGGCGACTTGGACGGCGACGTTTGTGACACCTGCCCTGTTGTGAGCAATCCCCTTCAGAACGACTCGGATAGCGATGGCTTCGGGGACGCATGCGACAACTGCCCCATAGACAGCAACGGGGATCAAGCGGACGCTGATTCTGATGGCGTGGGGGATGTGTGCGACTCCACGCCGGGCCGCTGCCCGGAGAGCCCGTTAGAAAACTGCGATGCGGTGACACGCGCGGCTCTAACCATCAAGGAAGATAGCGACGCTGCGCGCAATCAATGGAAGCTGACCATGGTGGGTGCCGCGGCCCGCGAGCAAGCCGCCTTCGGCAATCCCATGCTGAGCACCTACTCGCAGGCTTGCCTGTATTACGATGGCGTACTGCAAACCTCCTATCGGGTTCCGCCCAGTGCTGCTCTCTGGAAGGACAGTCCTCCGGCCAAAGGCTGGAAATACAGGGACAAGGCGCGGACAGCGTCTGGAATTGAATCGATAAGGGTCAAGGCAGGCACCGCTTCCACGCCTGCCGCTCCGTCGATCGCGTTCCAAGGTAAGGGTGCGACGCTGCCCATACCGACGCTTCCAGTTCCTGGAGGTATCGGCACGGTTACGGTTCAGGTAAGCAACAACGCCGGCTCGACCTGCTGGAGCGCCGACTTCGCCCCGCCGTTCCGCTCCAATAGCGGCAGCGCGTCTGGAGCATCGTTCCGCGCCACCCGCTGACCTCCGAAATCGGACGCCTCGGGGGTGGTTTCCGCAGCCGGAGCCGGCCTGTTTCTGATGCCCTTCTGGGCACCATGCACGGCGACCGCAGCGACTCTTCTCTTGCGTTCGAAAAAAGGAGCTTGCTCTTGCCCGCGTCTCGCTTATCAGTAGATCTCGCAACTTTACCTGCGTTGGCCGAAGAAACCGAGGCTCGGTACGAGCGGCTTGCAGGGCTCAAGGTAGAACACGTTGGATCTAATGCGTCGGGTGCCATCGAACGGGTACCACTTGCTCTCCGCCTGCTTTTACGGGTTCGCTGTCCTGGCGACGATTGCAACGCCATCGTCGAGAGCAGTGGCCCAGGAGGTTCGGCGAGTTAGCCTCTCACCGGCAAACCTGACGGTGACTCGCCCGGGGGGCGATGCGTTCTTAGACCTGAAGATCGACAACCCGAGTGGCATTCTGGCCTACAACGTCGGCCTCTCTTTCACCGCCAACATCTTGTCTGTCAGCAACGGTGGGATCACGCTGGCTGCAGCCGCGACCAGCGCCAACTGTCTTCTCTCTGTGAATAGCGTCGTCGATGGGAGCTTGTGTGTGTCGGTCTCTTGTCCTGCGGCGCTGGTGGGCAGCAACGCAACGGTTGTACGGGTCCGCCTTTCCAGCGATGCACTGGGCAGCGCGAGCGTAGATTTCGATCCGGATGTCTGCCCGGACGAGTTACCGCCCGATGGCTGTTTTCTAGAAGGAGGCGTGGCGTTTACCTGCACAACCTCCGGAGCCGATATCTTCGTGAATCCTCCGCCGACTTCCACGGCGACACGCACGCCAACGTCGACGATCACACGCACGCTAACACGGACGCCCACAGCGTCAGCGAGCGCAACTGCTACGCCGACTGTGTCTGCCACTCGGACCGCAACGCCGACTCGCTCGGCAACGCGAACCCCGACTACTTCTCCGACATCATCCCCGAGCCGTACATCGACTCCGACCCGGACAACCCCTTCTACGGCGACGAGGACGGCGACCTACTCGGCTTCTTCGACGCGGACCGCCACGCCAACATTTACGCCCAGTATCACATCGACGTACAGCCGCACACCCGGCTTGACGGCGACGCCACCACCGTCGAGCACTAGTACCAGTACGAGCACCGCCACCGCCTCGCCAACCTCCACCGCATCACCGTCGCCGACGACTACGCCCTCGCCGTCGCTCACGCCGACGGCAACCGCTACCGAGACGCCAAGCAGTACTTGCTCGCCAACCCCGGCGGCAACCTTGACCTCGACCTCAAGCGCAACGCCGACCCCAACGGTACCCCCGGCGGCCACAGGGACGACGACGGCAACCCGTACAGTGACAGCCACACCGCCACCACCGGCTTGCGCCGGGGATTGCGATACCGACGGCGTGGTGACGATCGAAGAGCTGATTCGCGGAGCGAATCTAGCTGCCGAAGGAGGCAGCTTGGCCACGTGGGCGGCCTTCGATACGAATCGTAACAACCGAGTCGAGATCTCGGAATTGACCGCGGCGACGACCAGTGCGCTTAGCGATGGCTGTCCCCGCTAGCGCGGCCCGCTCCGGCCCTTCAAGCTTTGGTTGCGGCCAAGAGGCTGCGCTACGGCGGGGACGGTTGTTCTGCTAGCTGCCTGCAACTATGAAGAGACCCATGCAATCATTTCATCGGTCACTCGCCATGTTTGCGCGTGCACTGCTGTTGGCAGCCGCGCTTATCACCATGCCGGCTCCCACATGGGCTGCGGGCTCGCAGCCTGAGGCGCTCGTACAGGTGGCGCAGGCGGAGGAAGCGCCGCAGCGCGAGCTGCAGCCGCGTTATGAACCCGTGCCGCCGCAGCCAAAGAGTTCGTACAACAACGCCTACATCTTCGCCGCCACGCGCGGCGTCGCCGACTCCGCCATGATGCCGGTAGCCAAGGCCCCCTTGTTCTTGCTGACGGTTCCACTGGATATCGTCTTGCTGCCGTTTGCGGTGATTGGAGGGTTCTTCGGATGAGCACGTGTCGAATACAGCAGACATCTGTGAGCTGGATGGGCCGCGGTATTGCGCTCTTACTGTCGGCTTCGGTGCTTGCCGGATGCGCGGCAACGGCCATGCGCGGAGGCGAGGGAACCGACAATCCGGATCTGGATCGCGCCGCGTTTAGCGTCACACTCGACCGAGACGACATCACCTACCTCGTCTCTGAGTATCTGAACCGCTTGGAGCCATCGGCGTTTTGGCAGGGAACTGTGAAGGGGGCCGCGCAGCCGCCGGTCGTCGCGATCTGGCCGATCCAGAATGCCACCACGCAACATCTCGACGATCAGATGCTCACCCTGCTGTCGTCCATCGAAACCGCGCTCATCAACACCGGTCGCGTGCGCGTAGTCGATCGCCATAACCAGAACTCCTTGGCGCGCGAAATCGGCGTGCAGCAGGGCTCCATCTACGATCCCAAATCGGCGCAACGCATTGGTCGCCAGTTGGGGGCGCAGTACTTCGTCACCGGCAAGATCACGTCCGTCGACGAGCGCCTGAATAACGTCCGCCGCTTGCAGTACACGTTGTTCCTGCAGGTCATCGAGATCGAGACCGGCCTGATCCGCTTCCAGAACGAAGTGGCACGTTCGAAGGCGCTCAAGAGTTAGCCCTCGCGAGACCGTCACTCACCTCGTCGTAGGGTTTGTCCGGAGCCACGCCTGCTCTCCATCTGCTAGCTTCCTCGCCTATGAGCCCGCACGCTGTTTGGCACTACCCGCGCGGACTCTGCGTCCTCCCCTGGCACGCTTGGTCGCAGAGGCCGTCACCCCAGGCGCTGTTCGTCCGGCGTGAGAAGGCGATTGCCCCGCGAGGGGCATGGCTCGCCGCCGTCTTTCTATTTTCCCTCTCTGGCTGTGCTACCTATTTCGATCATCTCGGCAACGCCAACTTGCGCGTTGCTGCTGGCGACTACGGCGGCGCCATTAGCGAGATGAACAACTTTCTCGGCGTAGCCAATGACAACGAGTTGCCGCAGCGTTGGGATGGGGACCGCTCCCTGGCAACGCTCGAGCGCGCCACACTGCAACAAGCGCATGCCGCGTTCGCTAGCTCCGCGCGTGATTTCTCGGCAGCCGAGCAGCAACTGGAACTGCTCGACCTCAGCACCGACCCGATCGGCACGCTGGGCAGCTATCTCTACAGCGATAGCGCCAAGACCTACCGCACACCTCCGACGGAGCGGTTGGCGCTCAACGCCATCAACCTGCTCAACTATCTGGCCAATCATGATCTCGACGGGGCTGCCGTCGAGGCACGGCGTTTCCAAGTCATGCGTGAGTACCTCGACTCGCTGCAAATCACGGCGAGTGAGCCGGCGACCCTCGGAACCTATCTTGCCGGTTTCGTGTTCGAGCTACACGGCGAAGGCGACCGCGCCTTGCGCTACTACGACGAGGCCTTGGCAAATGGTCCGCTTACCTCGCTCGCAGAGCCGATCCGACGTCTCGCCCAGCACAATCCCTATCGCGGTTCGCGCCTCAGCGCCGTGTTAGCGCAATCGACAAAGGCTCCGCGCACGACGCCAACGGGGGAGCTGTTGATTGTGGTGGGTAGCGGTCGGGTTCCCCACAAAGAGCCGCAGCGCATGCCGGTAGGCGCCGCGATTGGGCTCGCCGGCACCTATGTCACGCGTGACCTGAATTTCTTGAAGTACGGAGCCACCAAGGTGGTGGTCTACCCCGAGTTGGTTTCTTCCCCGAGCGCCATTGGCGAAGCAACCGTGCACGTGGACGGCAACCGAGTGCCTACCGAGGAGCTTGCCGACCTCGGTGCCGCAATTCGCCACGAGTACACCGACATCAAGCCAAAGATCTTGGCGGCAGCCCTGTCGCGCATGGCCACGCGTGCTGCCCTTACAGAAGGTGTGCGCGCCGGTGCTCGCAAGAAAGACGACACCTTGGCAACCATCTTGAGCCTGCTGTTCGAATCGGCACTGGTGGCGTTGGACCGCCCCGATACACGCTCGTGGACAACCCTGCCGAATCGGTTTCTTGTGGCACGCATGCCGGTAGCTCCGGGGAGCCACCAGGTAGAAGTCGGGCTCGGTGCCGCCGGGAGTCGACAGGTAGAAGTCAACGTCGGTGACGGCGGCTACGCTGCGGTTGTAGTAAGCGAGCCACGCTGAGCGCACGCGCCACCCGTGGTGCTGCCCGACTCTTGAATTCGTAACGTCGGGTTCTCTTGCCGTCGAGCTTGTTGCTCCCGGCATCAGAGTTGCGCTTGTTGCTCCCGGCTTCAGAGCCGAGATTGATACCGCGCCGCCAGCACGGGCTTGATCCGTGCCGCAACCGCAAGCCATGTTCCGCCTCGTCAGTGGCATCAAGGAAAAAGACGTGGTCGTCGCGAGCTGTAACCAGACGCCGCGACTCAATCCTCGATTTGAAATGTGATCGGTATTTCCCGGTAGACACTGATGGCTTGCCCATGGAAGCGGGCGGGCTCAAAGCGCCAGCTGCGAACGGC
>CAZGSN010000359.1:0-7419 GCA_964528465.1 uncultured Binatia bacterium (SeqCode) | reverse complement strand
TGTCCCTCGTCGCTCGCCGCCTGGGACCGTAACCCGGCAACGGTAATGGGCACGCAGAACACAAACGTAGAGCCGACACCAATCTCACTGGTCACGTCGATGCGCCCGTCCATCAACCTGGCCAATCGGTGCGACAGGGCTAAGCCGAGGCCGATGCCGCCACAGGACCGCGTGTCCGAACCATCTAACTGGCGAAACGGCTGAAAGATGAGCTGCTGGTCTTCGGGGCGGATGCCCGGTCCGGTATCGGCAACCGTGGCTTCGAGGATACCGTCCCGTTGCACCAGGTGCATGGATACCGTCCCCTTCTGGGTGAACTTGATGGCATTGGAGAGCAGGTTGCGCAGCACGGTCTTGAGCTTCACTCCGTCGACCACCACCAACTCCGGCCCTTCCCAGGCTGCCACGGAAAAGCTCACTTCCTTGCCGTCTACCAATTGCGAGCCGTAGCGCTCCATCTCCACAACCAGGTCGCGCATCAAAACCGCGCTCTTGGAGATGGTCGTAACGCCGGCTTCTACCTTGGCATACTTGAGGAAATCCTCGACGAGTTCGCCGAGGTTGGAAGTTGCCTGGGCGACGCGCTGGAGAATGCGCAGAACATCGGCATCCAGCGGACCGAACGCTTGGTCGCGCAGCAGGTCCGTGTACCCGGAAATAATGTTGAGAGGGGTGCGGAACTCATGCGAGACGTTGGAGACGAGTTCGTGCTGCAGGCGCTCGCGCTCACGAATCTTGTGGATCATGCGGTAGACGTTGAGCCCCACATCGACCCACAGCAGCAATCGATCCGGACCGTCGGCCTTATCGTGGTAGCCCTGAATGTCGAGTTCGCGCAGCATTACGCGCGGCGGCTTTTGCCCCGAGTATCCGGTTTGCAGGATGATCTGCACATAGGGGTCGAAGCGGCGAATCTCACGCACGAGCTGCTCGCCGTTCATACGCGGCATGAAGTAGTCGACGAGCAGCAGATGCACGTCGTGTTCCTTGTAGAGGGCCAGCGCCTTGGCACCGGAGTCTGCCGTGAGCACCGTGTGCCCCTCGCGTTCGAGCAGCAGTCGCACCGACGCCAACGTTTCTTCCTGATCATCCACAACCAGAATGGTGTGGTTGGTTTGTGGTCGCGAGGGCTTACGGGCCATCTGATTCTTTCCTTTCGACTAGTGCAGCGTTGAGCGCTGCCCTTTCACGCTGGCAACGATTCCCGAAACATCCGGGTTCGCCAGGTCGAGAGAGTCCTGCGCCAGCGCGAGTGCAGCATCACTGGCCCGTTCGAGACGCTCCAAGATGTCGGCCGACGTTCCGTTCGCACCAAGTTCTGCGCCAAGAATCTCCGTGTACCCGCGGATTGCGTGCAGGGTGTTGCACAGCTCCTGACACGCGCTGGCTGCAAGGATGCTGCGTTGCGCGTGGACAGCAGCCGAGTCGGCAGACGCGACCGAACGCAATGCCCCCTCGCAGTGTCCCCGCCCCTTGAGGACGCGACTCATCTTGAGCGCCGTGTCGATCCACAGCAGAAGCTTCTCCGGCCCTTCCGCCTTGTCGTGGTAGCCCTGGACATCCAAGCCGGCGACCATGGCGCGCGGGGTTTGTTGTCCCGGGTATCCGGTCTGCAAGATGATCTGCACGAGAGGATCGATGCCACGAATCGTACGCACGAGTTCAGCCCCGGAAACCCGAGGCATAATGTAGTCGACAAGGAGGAGGTCTATCTCATGCTTGCGGAACAGCGACAGCGCCCCTTCTGCCGAGTCTGCGGTAATCACGGCGTGCCCTTCGCGTTGCAGCAGCGCGGCAACCGACAGCAGAGTCTCTTCTTGGTCATCGACGACCAGAATGGTGTGCTCGCTTTTCGCAACCGTAGCTCGACGTGCCATAGTTCGCTCCACAACTTCAGGTGTCACTCGTCCCTAATCTCCGGGATGTCACCTGAAGTGACAATGCGTATCCCCCGGTTTGGCTACCGACGACAATCCGGCAAAGGTCGTATTTTTCGAGGAAAAAGCAGCTTTCGTACGACCTTCGGGGGTCGCCCGACACTTTGCGTGAGCCTCATGCCGTTCTACGGCGTGTGGCGCTCGCCTAGGCCGAAGAAGCCGATACGAATGGACAAGTCTTCCGCCGCGGCGCAGCGCAGATGCAACGGCAGCACACCAGCAAGGCAGCGGTACACAGCGCCCGTGGCCAAATGCCGAAGATGGCTAGGTCGAACAAGGCGAGAACCGGAATGGCGAGCGAGGCCACTACTGCATTGGAGAAGAAGATGATGCGCACGTCGAAAGCATGGCGGGACAACACGCCGGCCAATCGAAACAGCGTCGGTCCGGTGTTGCCGTACGCCGGCGGCATGGCGCCGGCCACGTACGCAGTCAGAGTTTCCGCGATAGCGTAGCCTCAACGCTGCAAGATCGTTTGCGCGCCCTTGGCGAATTCCTTGGCCGCGTCGTCGCCCTTGTCCTCGGTGAGATTGGGAATCTTGAAAGGCACGGCGACGCCCTTCTGACATGCCGGGCGTGCCGCCACTTCGTCCATCCAGCGTTGCAGATGTGCCAGCCCTTCGATGTTGATACCGGACCATTTGTAGGTCCGCACCCAGCACCAGTTGGCAATGTCGGCAATCGAGAATTCTCCAGCCAGCCATTGGTTGTCCGCCAGGCGCGTGTCGAGTACTTCGAAGAGGCGCCTCCCCTCGTTCTGGTAGCGATCGATGGCGGATTGGATCTTCTCCGGGAAGTAACGAAAGAAGACGTTGGCCTGCCCCATCATGGGTCCGACACCACCCATCTGGAACATGAGCCACTGGATGACGAGGGACCTTCCCTTGGCATCGCTGGGGATCAGCTTGCCGGTTTTCTCGGCGAGGTAAAGCATGATGGCTCCCGACTCGAACACCGCAAAGTTGCCGTTGTCGCGATCGACAATGGTCGGAATGCGGCCATTGGGATTGAGCTTCAAATAGTCTGGTTGTTTCTGCTCGCCACTGAGGAGGTTGATGACGTGCACCTCGTACGGCAACGCCAGCTCCTCCAAAGTGACGGAAGCCTTCCAGCCGTTGGGCGTCGGGGCAGTATAGAGATCAATCATGGCAATGTCCTTTCGCGTCAGGAGCGCGACTGCAAGACCTGACGCAGCAGCGCCGGCTCGTCGGTAATAATCGCGTTGACGCCCTTATTGAGGTTGGCTTGCATGTCGGCAGGCAGGCTCACAGTCCACACGTTCACCTGCAACCCGGCTTCTTGGATGGCCGCTACCGTGGGCTTGGTTACGAGTAGCAGCGGGTGAATGGCGTCGAGTTGGTTGGCCACGGCGCGGGCAATGGAGTTGGTCAACACGCCCGACAGCAACTGCGCCGAGTACAACTCGGGGTCGACGCGTTTGACCGTGACCGCTGCTTCCTCGCTAAACGAAGAGAACAAAGTGCGCTGCTCCACTCCGAGCCGCTTGATCTCGGCCACGCTGCCGCGCGCCAGAGTCGCGGCGTCGGTGCTCGGCGTGGCACAGACACCGCTGTACACCTTGAGTTCCACGTTCACCAAGGCATGGCTCGGCAAAACCGCGAACACCTCGTCCAGGGTCGGCGGTGGCTCGTCGGAAGCTTCGCCGGAGAAATTCGTCAGACGACAAGCGCGAGCCTGGGCAAACGTGTAACCGCTCAGACAACCGCGGCAGGTGGTGGTGCGGTCGAGCGTGTCGTCGTGAAGGATCAATAGACGGCCATCCGAGGTGAGTTCGACATCCAGCTCAATGCCGTCAGCACCATCGCGCATTCCGGCTAGGAAGCCGGCGAGAGAATTCTCCGGCAAGCTCTGCGACGCGCGATTCACGCCGCTACCGCGATGTGCAAGGTTTGCGGCCGGTGCCAGTGCGGCAATGCGCTCGCGCACCACCTGGTTGGCCGGACGTGGGTCGCCTTGCAGATCCGCATCGTCGTCGCCGCAACCGGCAACCCAGCACAAAGCCAGCAGCAAGGCCGTCACCCAAATGTGCATGCGTTCGCCGGCGTCGAATTGCATGCTCCTCGCCTACTGCATGTGCAGGGCCACGATCAAGATCCCCGGCACATTCCGGATTCGGCGTTACGCCGAATCCGGAGGTACACATGGGCACCTGGCAGATCGGGGCAACGCACGCGCTTAGGAGGAGCGCCGGCTTTTGCTGCGCCGCGGCGTCGGTGCGTCGGCACGCTTGCTGTTCGGGCGCGTTTGCTTTGGCGTGTCGACGGGAGCCTTGGCGCTATGTCTTGCGGGTGTGTGCCCCTGTTGCCACTCAGCCTCCGTTTCGGCGATCAGATCGGAGAAGGCGACTCCCAGCGCGTCTGCCAAGCGGTGCGCGACATCGAGCCCGGCGCTCCGCTGCCCGCGCTCCAATAGGCCGACATAGGTGCGATCTACCTCCGCGTGCTCCGACAGCCGTTCCTGCGATAACTGCCGCGCCAAGCGATGCCGGCGAACGACTTGATTGAAGATCGAAGAGAACTTGGATGCCGATTCGCTCATCGGCGGTGTCCTGTTGCAACCCCGACGCCGATAGTCCACGGACGAAAGTCCGGAGACTATCGTCGACCGTGCAGGTTCCCCTCGGCACGGGCTCCGCGAAGCTTCGGACGGTGGCGCGAACGGCTCGAAGTGCCGAAAAGTTGCGGTCTCGCTACGAACTATTGCTTGCAGTTTGATTGTCTGTAGACTCGTCGTCATGCAGGCGACTTCTTACGCGATCACGCCGGACCCAGCTCTCACCAAAAAAAGCGAGCTTTCGCCAAAGGAGCTCGGGGCTGCTTTTCGTGCCTTCTTTCGAATCCTTGAGCTGTGGGGTGTCTCCAACGATCAGGCGCGGGTTCTGCTTGGGCAGCCGGCCCGCTCTACTTTCTACAAGTGGAAGCGCGGGGACGTCACAGGGGTAGCACACGACACGGTCCGCCGTCTGAGTTATGTGCTTGGCATCTACAAGGCGCTGCAGGTCCTCTTCAAGAAGCCGGAGCAGGCGGACGCGTGGGTGCATCGGTCAAGCTCCGACTTTGGCGGGAGTAGCGCTCTTGATCGCATGCTTGGTGGGGACGTAACCGATCTGGCCGTAGTCCGTAGCTACCTGGACGGTGTGCGCGGCCAGGGTGCTTAGCGGCAGTGCGACGACTACCGGCAACAGCACGTATCACCTGGCCACTCAGCTATCGAATCATCCCCTCGCGTTATCCCCCTGTAGCGCTATTCGAACGTGTTGCGGACCCGGGCGATTGGGGCGCTCTCGTCGAGATTGAGAGTCTCACCAATCCCCGACTTCGCGACGAGATCGGAGACATCCGCCTCGTGCCTAGTGAGCAGCGGGTAAGCGGGCCTGGCGCCAGTTGGGTAATGGGCGCATTTACCCACATCGGTTGGCCGTCTCGTTTCTCTGATGGCAGCTACGGTGTCTACTACACCGCCCGCTCTCGCGACTGTGCCGTAGCAGAGACGGCCTTCCATCTAGGACGATTTCTAGCCGCTACGCGCGAAGCGGCGTGCGACGTGGACATGCGCGTTTTGATTGCAGGAATCAATTCCACTTTACATAGCCTTCTCCATGCTACGCCGCGTTTTCGAGGCGTGTACGAATCAGATGACTACACCGAAGGCCAGGCGCTGGGACGATTTCTTCGGAGAGCTGGCTCGAATGGGATCGTCTATCGCAGCGTTCGCTATCCAGGGGGCAAGTGTGTGGCTGCCTTCCACCCTCGGGTGATATCTCGATTGCCAGACGGCAGCACCCGCTTGCTCTATCACTGGAACACTACCTCGATAGATAGGTACTTCGATTACGCGGCTAGCTGTTGGCTTACCCCGAGCTAGCTAGAATAGCGTTCCTGGCTTGACGGGAATCGAGATGCCGTGCGGTTCCCCCCAATCGGCCGATTGCACACCGGCTGTCCTCTTCAGGCCTACGACGCGAGCGACAGGAACGAGGAGCGGGCGAGGTCGAAAAGGGAAGTGGGAAAGAGGCCGACGGCAATGGTGCCGAGGACGGCAAGTACCAAGGTGGCTAAGAGATACGGACGGCTGCTGGGTGCAACCACCTCGGTGGTGCCTTCCGACATGTACAGCCGCACCAAGACACCGATGTAGTAGTAGACCGAGATCAGGCTATTGAGCACGCCGAGGATGGCCAAGCCGACGTAGCCCGACTTCACCGCAGCACCAAACAGGTAGAACTTACCGATGAAGCCGGCGAGCGGCGGAACACCGGCAAGTGACAGCATGAACACGGTCATAGCCGCGCCCAGGAAGGGGCTGCGGAAACCGACGCCGTTGTAATCGTCCAACTCTTCGTTGGCCTCGCCGCGACGACCCAAGGCAATGACAACCGCGAAGGCGCCCAGGGTCATGAACGAATAGCTAATCAGATAGAAGAGCACGGCAGCGCCGCCGTCCTCGCCCCCGGCAATCATGCCGACCAACAGGTAGCCCGCATGGGCGACGCTGGAGTAGGCAAGCATGCGCTTGACGTTGCGCTGCAACAAAGCGCTGACATTGCCGACGGTCATCGTCAGAACGGCGAGGATCCACAGCAGCCCGGTCCACTCCACAGCAAAGGGTTGCAGCGTGTGCAGGAAGACTCGAACAAACGCGGCAAAACCCGCAGCCTTGATACCTACCGCCATGAAGCCGCTTACTGCCGTTGGGGCACCTTCGTAAACATCAGGTGCCCAAACGTGAAATGGAACCAAGGCAACCTTGAAGGCAAAGCCCACTAGGAGCAGACCCATACCGGCTACGGCGAGCAAGTGTTGGTCGGCGCCGAGCTTAGGAATCTGTTTACCGATCTCGGCGAGGACCGTGTGTCCGGTAGCTCCATACAGCAGCGCGATACCGAACAGCAGGAAGCCGGAAGCAAAGGCACCGAGCAGAAAGTACTTGAGCGCCGCTTCGTTGGCACGACGTTGCTCTCGCCAGATACCTGCCAGTGCGTAGGCAGCGATCGACATAACCTCGAGGGCGATGAAGAGCGAGATCAGATCGGTGGTCGTGGCCATCAAGATCATGCCGGCCGTAGCCAGCACCACCAGCGAGTAGTAGTCGCCGGTCTTGATATCGGTGAGTTCCAGGTAGCTCATCGACATCAGCAAGGTCAGCGCGCTAGCCAGGCAAAACAGCAACGTGAAGAATAGGCCGTAGCGATCCATCGTGACGGCGCCGGAAAAGGCCGTGAGCTTGGTGTTCCACAGGGTGACACAGGTAATCGCGGTCACGGCCAGACCAACCAGGCCGATCCAGCCTAAAGTTTCGCGGTCCGGTCCTTCCGACCAGAGATCACCAGCAATCACCAGAAAGGCAGTACCCGTGACCAAGAGAACCGGAAGAATGGCTAGCCAGGAAATGTCGGGCGGGGAAATGATCATATCGATGCCTTGCCCTAGTGCGCTGCGCGGTCGTTCTTCAGCGCCAAGGT
>CAZGSN010000358.1:0-18933 GCA_964528465.1 uncultured Binatia bacterium (SeqCode) | reverse complement strand
TGCGCAGCCGGTAGTCGATGAGAATCTCCGGGGCGTTGCTACGCACCACCTTGCTCTTGACCGTCCAATCCCCCTGCTTCTCCTCGCGCTCACCGGTAACTACTGCCTTCTCGTCGTTGTAGCTCTCGACGTTCTTGCCGTAAGTCATCGAGAGATGGCGCTTGAACTCGTCCACGAACTCCTTCTTCTGCTCGGGGGTGAGTTGCTTCCAATGGCGAGCGAGTACCAGCTTTGACAGCACTTCGAAGTCGAAGCGGGAATAAACGATCTGCTCGATCTGCTGGCGCTTCTGGTCACTCGCCAGGTTCTTGTTGGCCAAGACGGTAGTGACGTCGTTGATCGTCTTCTCGATCACCGCCTGCGGCGACTCGGCCGCGGCCACGTTACGGCCGAGAACGGCCGCACCCAACAGCACCACCAGCACGCATGTGCCGGCGACCCCACTGATTCGCATTCGCATCTTCATTGTACTGCTCCCCTTACTCAACTCGAGTTGCCCGACGTGGCTACATCCGTAACCAAGTCGAGGCCAAGATCAGAAAAACAATTCACCACAGAGAGTACCGAGAGCATCATCCCGTCCAGAGAACTCACCTTTGGCGGCTTCCTCTCTGTGGCCTCTGTGTTCTCTGTGGTGAGATTCCGTTCTTCTCCTACTCCTCTTCGACGTTGTACAAATCCTCTTGCTCTTCTTCCGTCATCTCCGCACCGTCGTTCACCTGCGTGCGCCGTCTTTGCGTGTAGCCGTCGCGCACGGCGCTGTAGTAGTCCACCGAAGCAGCTTTGATCTCTTCGACTTCGGTGAGCACCTGGCCACGCTCATTGACCACGCGCACCATCTGAGCGCCGGTCGAGTAGTACCAGGGCACGAACCACGGATAGACCAGGGTAAACGAGTCGGCCACGTAGCCGACACCGTCGCGGATGTTCGACGGCCCGAACAAGGGTAGGACCAGGTACGGCCCGGGCGGTACGCCCCAGACGCCCAGCGTCTGACCGAAATCTTCGTCGTGCTCGGGCATGCCGAGATCCGTAGCCGGGTCGAACAAGCCGATTACACCAACGGTTGTGTTGACCACGAAACGGCCGACGTTGGAACCGGCGTTCACGATCTTGCCCTGCAGCAGGTTGTTGAGGGTAGTGGTCGGGAAGCGCAAGTTGGCGAAGAAGTTACTGACACAAGTCTCGACACGATCGGGCATGAGCCAGTGCCAGCCACGCCCAGCCGGCTCGAGGGCGTAGATGTCGATCTGATCGTTGAACCAGAAGATGCCACGGTTCATCGTCTCGAGAGGATCATTGGTCTCCTCGGCAGCGGTTGGCAGCGCCGTGAACGCAACCATTACAGCAGCAAGGATAGTGACGAGAGACTGGGGTTGGCGCCTGGGTTTCATTCTTCTTTCTTCACGTCGGTGCTGTGGATGAGCTTGCCGATCATGCGCTCGAGGATGACCGCGGACTCGGTAATGCTGATCTCGTCCCCTGGCTTGAGAACGGCGTCGTCGCCACCAAGCTCGAGAGTGATGTATTGATCTCCCAATAGGCCCGAGGTCATGATCGATGCGGAAGTATCCACCGGCAACTGCAGGTCCTTGCGCAAATCGATTCCCACCCGAGCGCGAAAATCGCCGTTGAGTTCGATGGACTGGATTTGTCCGACCTTCACTCCTGCAATAGCGACCGGGGCGCGTGGTTTGAGGCCGCCGATTTGATCAAAGGTTGCATACACGAGGAGGCCGCCACTGTCGTGAAAGGACAAGCCGCCCACGCTCATGGATAGATAGGTGAGCGCGCTCAACCCGGCGAAGACGAACAAGCCAACGATAAAATCGCGCATGGGTGAACGGTGCATCCTCTTAGACTCCCCACAAGGCCGTGATCACATAGTCGAACAACAAAACCGAGACTGAGGCAACCACTACGGTGGAAGTCGTCGCTGAACTCACTCCGGCTGAGGTCGGCGCACAGGTGTAGCCGCGATAGGTCGCAATCAGCCCCACCAATACGCCGAACACGGTAGCCTTGATCAAGCTGCCGACGATGTCGTCGCGAAACACCACCGAGTGTTGCAGTGCCGACATGTAGCTACCGGCGTCGACACCCATCAGCACCACGCCCACGAAGTAACCGCCTGCCAGGCCAAAGACGATGAACAGAGCCGACAGCAAGGGCATTACCGCAATCATGGCGAGAGCCTTGGGTGTCACTATCAAGTGCACGGGGTTGATCGACATCATGCGCAGGCCATCGAGCTGCTCGGTAGCCACCATCGTGCCGATCTCTGCCGTCGTCGCCGAGCCGGCGCGACCTGTCGTCAGCAACGCGGTGAGCACCGGCCCAAGCTCGCGAATGAGACTCAAGCCAACTACGGCCCCCAACGACTCCTCCGCACCAAAACGAACCAAGGTGTTATAGCCTTGCAGCCCCAGCACCATTCCCACCGCTAGGCCGCACACGCAAATGATGACCAGGGAAAGGACCCCGAGATTGAACAACTCATCGATGAAAGGGCGGATGCGCAGCGGACGCGTCACCACGGCGCGGGCAATCTGCGCGGCAAACAGGGTGATCTTTCCGAGCTGGTCGATGAACTGAATCACCTGCCAGCCAAGATCGGCAACTAAGCTCATGGCAAACCCGCCGGCGATCCTGCCGCACCACGAACCGCAAAGCTCTCTGCCCCTTCGGGTAGGTCGAGCACTTCTTCATTGAAGAACTCCGCGACGGTAGCATCGTCGCTGTCGCGCAGTTCCTGCGGCGTGCCACTGACGACGCGTTGATTCCATAACAACAACACTTGATCCGCCAGGCGTAACGTCGATGGGATATGATGCGTCGAGATCAGAATCGTTACCTGCAGTTCCTTGTTGATTCGGTGCAAAAGAGCCTCGATGCGTTTCACGGAAATCGGATCAAGACCGGAAAAAGGCTCGTCACAAAGCAGAATCTCAGGTTTCATCAACAGCGCCCGCGCCAAGGCCGCGCGCTTGATCATGCCGCCGGACAATTGCCCGGGCAAAAGCGGATCGACTGCCGAGAGCCCAACTGCGGCAAGCGTGTGGTGGACCTCTTCGGCAATCTCCGCCTCAGTCTTCGTCGTATGCTCGCGTAGGGGGAAAGCCAGATTGTCGAAGATGGTCAACGAATTCAGCAAAGCTCCCCCTTGGAACATCATGCCCAGCTTCTCTCGCACCCGATAGAGATCTCCCTCGGATGTCCGGCTGAGATCGTGTCCTGCCACCAGGATGGTCCCGCGTTGCGGCCGCACCAAACCGCCGATCAAGCGCAAGATCGTCGTCTTGCCTGCACCGCTGCCTCCGAGAATGGCCGTGACCTGGGCGCGTGGGAACGTGCAGGAAAGGCCGTGCAGTACGACGCGCTGAGCGAAGGCCATGTCGACCTTGTCGAACACAATATGCGGATCGGGAGGGGAAACAGGTTGCACGACGGCGAAGCTATCCGCGTCCCGCCGGCATCGCAAGGCTTCCCATGCAGCAACAGCGTTCGGCGTAACCCGAGGGAACGAGTCCAAGAGGCTCAGCCGCATCCCAGCTTGGGCAACGCCCGGGTAACGCCCTAGGTCTGCCTCGAAGATTTCTGTGGTCGCGGCGGTCGCAAACGAGGAATCGCCACCTGGCGCACCTACGCACCAGGCACCATCGGCTTTGCCCGCCAATTCGAGGCGACGCCCTTCGAGACGCCGCCAGAATCCTTCGATACGCTTCGCTACTCAGGAGGCGGCTCCTCAGGGCGAACGGTAGGGTTCTTGATTTTGAAGGATCTTTTCCGCTCGCCCTGAGGAGGCCCCTTCTTTTGGGGCCGTCTCGAAGGGCAGGGATCCGGCTTTTCAGAATTGACGGGCAAAGCCCAATGCCGGCACCCTCCCCTGCAGAGCACCGCGGAGCGCCGCCGTTTGCGTTGACTCCCTGGAGGGCGTGGGCTAGCGTCGCGCACACTTGGGTGGTGTTGGGATGATGACAATGGCGTGGCTGCCTGTAGCGATTGCGTATGGTCAGGTTGCTCCGCCGCAGGATGGCCTGGTGCACATGGTCACCGGGTCCGGACTCATCGTCCAAAGCGTTCTCTATATCCTGGTAGGGTTTTCGGTAGCGAGCTGGGGGGTCATCCTTTTCAAGCTGTTGCAGATCTATCGTGCCCGTAAGCAGTCGGCGCGCTTCATCGATGTCTTTTGGGACACAAAGAATTTGACGGCAATCCACACGGCTAGTCAGGACCTCAAGGAAAGCCCCGTGGCCCAGGTGTTTCGTGCCGGGTATCAGGAGCTGGCACGCTTGTCGCGCACCAAACGGCAGCCATCCTCCGAGGGAATAGCCGCGGATTCGACGGATTTGGGGGGAGTAGAGAACGTCGAGCGGGCGATGAAGCGAGCAACCCGGCAGCAGATCACGCAACTCGAACGTGCGATTACTTTTCTTGCCACCACTGCCAGCGCCACACCGTTTATCGGTTTGTTCGGAACGGTGTGGGGTATCATGAATGCGTTTCTCGGCCTCAGCCAAACCCAAACCTCAAGCATCCAAGCCGTGGCACCGGGTATTGCGGAAGCATTGATCGCGACCGCTGCCGGTCTAGTCGCAGCCATCCCCGCCGTGATGGCGTACAACTATTTTGCCCGACAGATTCGCGTGCTCTCTGCAGAGATGGAGAACTTTTCGTCTGAATTCCTCAACATCGCGGGGCGTCACTTCCTAAAGTAGTGAGCCATGGCGTTTGACGAGCAAAGCGGCGGCGCAATCTCCAACATCAACGTCACTCCCCTGGTCGACGTCATGCTGGTGTTGCTGGTGATCTTCATGGTCACCGCGCCAATTCTTCAACAAGGTGTCACCATCAGTGTGCCCAAGGTGAAGGCGGCTGGCCTGACCGGGGAGGATCAGCAACTTGTGCTGGCGGTCAACGCGCGTGGGCAGATCTACCTCAACGATACCCTCATCGATCTCAAGGAGATTGAGCCCAAACTGCAAGCCATCCTCAAGCAACGCCCCGATCGTGGCGTGTTTCTTCGTGCCGATCAAAGCGTCCGCTACGGTGACGTCATGAAAGTGATTGCCGCGGTCAAGAACGCGGGTGTGGAGCGTTTGGGCATGGTGACCGAGCCACCCGCTGACGAGCGTGGCTGATTGCACACGCCGTGAGCTACTCGCCTTTCGCGTCCGGACAGCAACGGGGAGATCGCCTTTGGGTCATGATCCTGGCCTCGGCCGTTGCCCACGGCATAGTGCTCGCCATCGCGGTCTGGTTACCCAAGGAATGGTTGCACCGTTCCCCGCCCCCGTTGGTTTCTTACACTGTCGATCTAGTCGCGCCCGACAAACTCGGCGGCAACAACATCGTTCCCGGTGGTAAAGGCCGCATCCATGCACCACCCATGGTCGCTGCTGCTCCGCCGCAGGAAGCGGCCAAGGAGAAGGCTGCGCCTCCGAAGACGGAGATCGAAAAGCCCGCAGCACCGGCCGAGCCGGCCAAAGCAGAGCCGCCCAAGGCGGAGCCTGTCAAAGTCGAGCCTCCGCCGCCAGCGGTGGAAAAAGTCGAGGCTAAGCCGGAGCCCGTAGCTAAGCCCGAAGAACCGAAGATCGAACCCAAGCCGATAGTACCCAAACAAGAAGCGCCCAAGGTGGAGGCGAAGCCGGAGCCACCCAAAGCCGAGCCCAAAACCAAGGCCGACGAAATGGCTTTGGCAAAGGAGAAGGCATCGCCGCAGGTGCAGCCGACAGTGGCAAAAGAAGCGCCTTCGCCCAAGGTCGCCAAGGCTGCACCGACTACTGCCCCGCAAGCAAACAAGGCTGACACGACTGCGGAGGCAAAGAAGGCGGCAGAGAGCAAAGCCGCCACCGCCAAGGCAGCAGCAGAGAAAGCAGCGGCAGAGAAGGCCGCCGTGGAAAAAGCTGCGGCAGAAAAAGCAGCTACGGAAAAGGCCGCTGCGGAGAAAGCAAGCGCGGAGAAGGCTGCCGCGGAAAAGGCAGCCAAAGAAGCCAAGGACGCTGCCGAACGCGATTCACAGATCGCGGCGGCGATCCGCAAAGTACAACAGCGGGGAGAGCGCGGCGGTGGACTTGCCGAAACACCCGGCAACCAACCGGGGGGGCCGATTGCAGCAGGGCCCGGCGAGGGCATTGGCGGCCAGGTTTTGGGAGTGGAAGCTCTCATCTATCGCAACATGGTGTTCAAGAAGATTCAGGACGCCTGGGCGTGGGCCGGAGCCAATCAAGCGTTGGTGGCAAGCGTGCGCTTTAGTATCACCGAGAGCGGAGAGATCCACGACGTGAAGATTGACAAGTCGAGCGGCGACCGTGGCTTCGACGCCTCGGTCGAGCGGGCGGTGCGTGCCGCCAGCCCGTTGCCGCCACCACCAGAACAATACCGCAGCATGTTTACCGATTTTCTCTTAGATTTCGATTCGCGTGATTTGCAGATGTGAGGAGGATACCCTTCGTGACCAACCACCAGACCTCGAGCGCCTTGTCCCAACCCAACCGATTACCGCCACGGATTTTACGGTTAGTCGCGGATACGCGCGTGCTCCGACTGCGGACTCTACTCCTCCTGGCAACGGCGTTGTCGGTATTCAGCATCAGCGCAGAGGCTGCGGCACAAGTGCGCGGCACCATCTTTGGGCCCGGTACCCGTAGCTACCCAGTTGCCGTATCCCCTTTGAAGAACACCGGCGGGGGGCGCAGCGCCGAGATCGCAACTAAGTTTGCCGACATTGTCGCACGCGACCTGACCTTGGCCGGCTACTTCAAGATCATCGACCGGGCCGCCTACATCGAGAAGCCCGATGCCTCCGGTTACACTGCCGATTCCATCAATTTCGAGAATTGGTCGGTCATTGGTGCCCTTGCCTTGGTGAAGGGGGCCTTCACACTCGAAGGTGACAAACTCAGCCTCGAAGCCCGTCTGTTCGATGTCTACCAGCGCAAGCAATTGGCGGGTCGCAAGTACAACGGCTCGCTGCAGGACCTGCGGCGGATGGCGCATCGCTTCGCGGATGAAATCATGCAGCAGTTTACCGGCGAGCGCGGCCCGTTCGATTCGAAGATTGCCTTCATCTCGAACCGCGAGGGTCGTTTCAAGGAGTTGTACACGATGAGTTTGGACGGCGGCGACCTACAACAACTCACCCGCAGCCAAACCATCACCGTGTCGCCGGCCTGGGGTGCGCAGGCGCGCTCACTTCTGTTCACCTCGTACAAACGCGGCAATCCAAATTTGTTTGGGCTCGACCTCGGCACAGGCCGCGAAATGATCCTATCGGACCGACCCGGACTCAATCTCGGCGGCAAGTGGTCTCCCGACGGATCGAAGATTGCCGTCTCCGTGGAGGACAATGGCAATGCCGAGATCGTGATTCTCGACGGCAACGGCAAACTGCTGCGGCGCCTGACCGACAGCTTCGCCATCGACGTCTCCCCGTCGTGGTCCGCTGACGGTCAGAGGATTGCGTTTTGCTCCAATCGCGCGGGAGGACCGCAGATCTATG
Source organism: uncultured Binatia bacterium (SeqCode) (assembly GCA_964528465.1). Classification (GTDB taxonomy): domain Bacteria; phylum Desulfobacterota; class Binatia; order HRBIN30; family HRBIN30; genus CAZGSN01. The sequence goes on along the minus strand of CAZGSN010000358.1, from coordinate 11,432 downwards.
TGGTCGATGTAGGCGGTGGCGAGCCACGCCGCCTTACCACCAGCGGCAGCTACAACACCTCCCCGGCCTGGTCCCCAAAGGGAGACAAGATTGCCTACGTCAGCCGTATGGATGGTGGTTTCAATGTCTTTGTTGTTGGGGCCGATGGTGGCGAGGCGCGTCAGCTCACCCAGGCAGCGGGGAACAACGAAGATCCGAGCTGGGCTCCCGATGGTCGTTACCTGGTGTTCAGTTCAACCCGTAGCGGTCGCAAGAAGCTTTACGTGAGTGATGCGAGCGGAGCGAGTCAGGTTCAATTGACTCAAGATGGGGGAGATGATAGCAGCCCGGCTTGGTCGCGCTGGCTGGAATAACAAATCAAGTGATGAAAACCTGTCTGTGTGGAGGTGGCATACCATGAGGAATCGGCGTGGTGTTGCGGTGCTCTTGTTGGCGGTTGCCGTAGTAACGGCTGGTTGCACGCCTAAGAAGAAAAAGCGTGTAGGCCCATCGGGAGCCGACAGCGAAGTGGCAGAGACGGGTCTGGCTCCCGAGGGGAGCTTGGAGCGCATGCGCGCGAATCAGCCCCCCGGAAGCGGCGAGGGCGGTCCCCTAGATGACATTCAGTATGCCTTCGATTCGTATGACGTCGATGAAGGCGCACGCACGACGCTGCGTGGAAATGCCGATTGGCTCAAAGACCATTCCGACACGAAGGTGGAGATCGAGGGCCACTGCGACGAGCGCGGCACGGTAGAATACAACCTGGCCCTCGGGGCTAAGCGTGCTCGGGCGGCAAAGGATTATTTGGTGGCACTTGGGGTATCGGCCGACCGTCTGACCACGATCAGCTACGGCGAGGAGCTGCCCGCTTGCCACTCGCACGACGAATCGTGCTGGGCACAAAACCGCCGTGCCCATTTCGTAACCCTCGGCGAATAGCAGGGAAATGCATCTACGTCGGATCGGTGGAACCCTGGCATCCTTAGCCTTGATGTCCGGGTGTGCGACAAGCGCGGACTTGCAGAAAGTACGCAAAGAGCTGCGTGAAGCTCGCGCCATGGTGGCGGATCAGCAGGTTGCGGTAGATGGCCTGCGCCGGCGCATGGAAGTGATTCGCGCCGAGGTTGCCGACAAAGGCAAGAAGCCTTCGGGGGCAGCAGCGAGTCAGGACGTAACTCTGAAGCTAACCGAGTTGGAGGCGAGGTTGGCGTTGCTTGAACAGGGCAATGCCACAGCACCAGCCGAGTCGGCGACACCGGCGACCGACCCAGGTGCACGTTCGGCAGTCGCACCCACCCCGGCGCCGGCGGCTCCTCCATCGAACCAAGAGCTGGCGTTGGCCAAAGAAGAAGCCCTGCAAGGTGCACGCGTGGACGCCGACTATCGGGACGCCGTGCAGATGATCCGTCAGGGACAATGCAGCCAAGCCGTCCCGAAACTCCGAGACTACATCCGCCGCAATGCCAAAGCCGAGCTTGCCGACAATGCTCAGTTCCTGATCGGAAGCTGCTACCACAGCCAGCGCGATTTCAACCGCGCCATCGTGGAGCTTAATGAGGTCCTGATTAAGTACCCGAAGGGCGACAAGGTGCCCGCAGCCCTACTCACGCTGGCCGATGCCTTCGCCGACAGCGGCGACAAGCTCGATGCCCGCCTGATCTTGCAGAAGCTGGTGAGCGAGCACCCGCGATCAGAAGAAGCGGAGCGCGGTCGCCAGAAGCTGCAGTCGTTGGGTAGTTAGGAGCACCGCTGCGGAGGGCTTGCACGCCAAATCGCTTGGGCGGGCAATCCGGCTCATGCGCCGCGGGGGCGCGGCGTCTCCATTGCTTGTAAACATCAATGGATCTGAGTTGGAGACGGGCCGCCCTCGGCCCGCGTCTGGTGTAGGAACGATTTGGCGCGCAAAGCCGCGGCGGAAACCGACGGCGCGCGCGGTGCGATGCGCATGCGAGTGATCCGGTACCCTCTCGGAGCCGGCTCTGTTCTCAAGGCAAGGACCATCGTCGTCGCTCATTTCGATGGCGTCCACCTGAGTCATCAGAATCTCTTGCAACGTGCGGTCGACGCGGCACGGTCGCAGGCTGGCCCCGCGCTTGCGCTCGACATCTCGCTTTCTCCCTCTTCGGAACTCCCCATAGAGTCGCTACGCCAGAAGCTACGCCACATCGGCCAGAGTGGCTGCGAGCGAGTCATTTTGCAGCGCTACACACCAGGCGGACAAGCGGCATCGCTTCGTCGCCTCGTGAAAATAATTCTGACCCCGGTTCTGCGTGGGAGTACTGTGTTCGCAGAGCCGCACCTTGCCGAGCCGATTCTGCGCACACTGCACGACTTACGAGACCGTCACGGAGTTGCACTGGAGATCGTCGCCCCGGTTATGATTGACAGCGGTGAGGTGTCTGTCTCAGCTCTACGCGCAGCCATCACAGGCGGCGATCTGCCAAGCACACACCGCCTGCTCGGCCGCGATCTTGAGGTATGCGGCCGCGTGCGGCGTGGTTTTCGGCGCGGCCATACGCTTGGCTTCCCCACCGCGAACCTGCGGATTAGCCGCCTTCTCCTGCCACCTAACGGTGTCTATGCGGTGCGCGTGCGCATTGGCGACGAAGATCACCTACAGAGAGGCGTCGCCAATCTAGGCGTCAACCCGACCTTTGGAGGTAGTCAGCGGACATTGGAGTCCCACCTCTTCGACTTCCATGGAGATCTCTATGGGAGACGGATTACGGTGCAGCTCGTGCAGAGACTGCGCGAGGAACGCAAGTTTTCCGGCGTCGAGGAATTGGGGCAGCAAATCCGTAAGGACGCCGAGGCTGCACGAGCGTACCTGGCATGAGCACAGGCACGGGGCCGCAGCGGTTTGTGGTCGATGTCGTAAACGCGGGGAAGCGCCTCGATCGTTTCCTTGCAACCCGCTTGGCAGACGCTTCGCGTACGCAAATTCAGCAGCGCATTACCGGCGGCGAGATTCGCATCAATGGCGCTCCGGGCAAGGCAGCTTTGCTCCTCAAAGCAGGGCAAGTGATCGAGGTTGATCCAGCACCCCCCACAGAGCCGCTAGAGCTTGAGGCGCAGGACATTCCTCTGAGCGTGCTCTTTGAGGATGAATGCTTGTTGGTGATCAACAAGCCAGCCGGGCTCGTCGTGCATCCAGCACCGGGAAATTGGCAGGGCACGCTCGTCAACGCGTTGCTGCATCACTGGGGCGGTACGCGTGCGGGGCTCGACGCCATGCGTCCGGGTATCGTACACCGTCTCGACAAGGACACCTCCGGCGTCTTGGTAATCGCCAAGGACGCCACTACCCTGGCGCATCTCGCCAAGCAGTTTCACGATCGCGTCGTCGAGAAACAGTATGTGGCTATCGTATGGGGAAAGGTGGCCAAGGATCGCGGGACCATTCGCGAGCCAATCGGTCGCCACCCCGTGCACCGTAAGCAAATGGCAGTGCGTACAGGAGGGCGTACAGCGGAGACGCTCTATGAGGTTGTAGAACGTTTGCGGGGAGCAACCTTACTGCGACTGACCCCACACACGGGCCGTACGCATCAGTTACGTGTCCACCTCGCCGCCCTCGGCCATCCCATCGTCGGCGACACAACCTACGGCAAGACGCGCACCACGCCACTTCCAATCACCAGACAAGCCTTGCACGCGGAGCGCCTACGCATCGAACATCCACGCACACACGAAACACTATCCTTCCAAGCCCCACTCGCCGCTGACATCGTGAGCGCCGTGGAATCGCTACGTGAAAGCAGCAAGCGATAGGCTTGCCTGAACAAGTAGGGACCATGGCGCGCTTCTTACGTCCCACACGCATCTGCTTCTCCATCACCGCCAGGACTTGGGCAGCCAGGGTGACACTCCGATCGCCTAGTACCGCTCCCCGCAAATTCGTGACCAGTTGCCAGCTCGGTCAGGCCGTTTCCGCGATCCCGAAGGATGCCAGCCTTTCGAGACGTGTTGGCACCCCTGCCGGGGGCGGCCCCTGCCTCGCAAAGATTTGCCTTGCAAATCCCCGACACACGTTGCACGCACTCAACTACAACTCAGGTGCGGGAGGGATACGATGGCACATGCAAACGGCAATTTGTGTTGTCGACCTCTTCGCCGTATCTCTGGCAAGTTCGGCCTATGGCGATCAGCGTCAGCCCCCTCCGGTGAAGGCCGAGGGGCGGTGGTGGACAGACGATGGCGTTCGCAGTGGCAAGTGGTCTGCACTTATCCGAACCGATGAACACGGGCAGCCCCGGACCAACATCCGGATGCATGGGTTCTCACGGCTTGATGACGCGGAGTTGGAGGTAGCCTCGCTACCGCAGCAGTTGGTGCGGCGGCTCATCTACGGTAACGAACGGGTGCAGACCACACTGCGTGGCAAGAAGGGCTCCGCAATAGTCGACGCTACCATCGTCGGGCAGACGCTCACCGCGACATTCGAGACCGACTTGGGGGTAACGGGACAACTTGAAGGCTGGTGGGAGCGCGATCTAGGTGTAACCGCAGATCCTGTCGACGAGGAGGATTCGACCCCACATGTAGCGGGGAACATCGCCGAGAAGATCCGCAACGGTGAACCTCAGGAGTTGCTGGTTCAACTGCACAGCAACGGCCTCAGGGAACAGGCCAAAGCTAGGCGTGCCGCCAAGCATCTCAGTTTCGATGATGCCGAGATCGCGGAACAGAATGCCCGTTCTGTAGACCATCTTCGGACCTCGCTGTTGCACAAGCTGCCACAGGGAGAATTCCAACTACTTGCCCAGTACCGCAACCTGGCAACGGTCTCGCTCCTGGTGAAGACAGAGACGGCGCTCGACGTACTCCTTGGTGCTGCCGAGGTGCAGCGAATCAGCGAGATTCCGGAGCCGGAGCCGCAATTCGGCGAGAGCCTACCGCTGATTGGCCAACCAAGCGTTCAGATCGCCGGATATCTTGGCCAAGGAGCAATCGTAGGAGTCATCGACAGCGGAATTACGTACACACGAGACATCTTTGGGCCATGCTCAGACATAGGCGTTTCAGCGATGCCTGGACGCACTTGCAAGGTTATCCAGAACGTGGAGCTCGCAAGTTACTGCAGTGGGAGCCCGGCCACGCGTTGCAGTGACGAAGTGAGTTGTCCGGCGGGCACGGGAGTCTGCGTGGGAGACGAGAATAACGGTGATGACGGGACCTTTCACGGGTCCCGAGTTGCCGAGGTAATTGCCCGGACCGCACCAGGGGCACAAATTATCGCCTTGGACAATACTGCTGCATCTAACACCATAGATTTCAATGCAACGATTGCCGCCATCGACTGGGCGATCACGCAGCGCACCATGCACGGACGAAACATCGTCGCACTCAACGAGAGCAGTGGCATCGGCCAGTTCTCGGCACCCTGCACGACGAGTATTTCGGGAATACAGAAGACCCATGTCGACCAGGCACGCGAAGCCGGAATCCTCTACGTCGCAGCGGCAGGAAACCAGGGGTTCCCGACCTCGCTTCGAACACCGGCTTGTATTCCTGGCGTGGTGTCGGTTGGAGCCGTGTATGATTCAAACCTTGGCCCGGAATCATTCAGCGGCGCTTGTGACGATCCGAACGCCTATTACAACAAGCCGGCCTGTTTCTCGAACAGCGCTTCCTTTCTCGCGTTGCTTGCTCCCGGTGCTCGCATTGATTTCGATGATGACTTCCTGCGCGGTTGGGGCACGTCCTACGCCGCTCCGTTTGTGACGGCGGCCGTCGCTATTTTGCGTTCACCCCTTGCCTTCCCGACCGATTCACTGGAGGCAACCGTCGAGCGCCTGCGCAATACCGGGATCAACGTCATCGACCCCAAGAGTGGCTTTATGCAGCCACGCATCGACATCCTTCGCGCGGTGCAGAGCGCGCCGCGGTGCACTGGCGACTGCAACGCCGATGGGCGTGTCCGAGTGGACGAGATCACCCGTGGTGTGAGCATGACCTTCGGGGCGACCGCATTGTCCACCTGCCCGCGCTTCGATGCAGACTTCAATGGATCGGTGACAATCGATGAGCTGGTCGCGTCCGTCGGGCTCGTAGGGAGCGGTTGCTTCGCGCCATGAGGGGTTACCTGTTGAGTAACCCCTGTGGGCGTCGCGACTCCCCAGCGGGGCTCTTCGGCGCGAACCGGTCTATTCGGATCCCTGTTGGGCTTGCGAAGGTGCCAGGTATTTTTCAAAGGGCCGCCAAGTGGTTTCGCGTCGCTGCCTTTATCCTGAGCTTAGTCTTGGCCGGGCGGGTGCCCGAGTCAGCCCATGCAGTAACGGCTCCCGCGCTGGGCTCTTTGGCGGCGGCAAGTTCGCGGTCCATCCTCTTCGAACCCAACCTTGGGCAATCGGAGAGCGGCGCGTTATTTCTGGCACGAGGTCCTGGGTTCACGGCCTACTTTGCGGCGGATCACGTTACCTTTCGCATTAAGAATTGTCCGGATAGCAGGCGTCCACAGAACCGTCGGAGCGCGGTTGGGGCGATCCCGCCGGAGCCTTGTCTGGAATCTGGCCTGCGGCTTGAGTTTGTGGATCACAGCAAGCTTGTAGTGTTGAACGGCCGCGATGAGTTGCTTGCAAAGGCTCACTATTTCGTCGGTCGAGACCCTACGGCTTGGCGGCGCAACGTACCGCAGTTCGGGCGCTTGCGGTATGAGGGGCTTTACCCGGGAGTAGACATCGAGTTCTACAGCACCGGTGGGCAGATTGAGTACGATCTGATCCTTGCCTCTTCGGCCGATCTCACCAAGGTTCGTTTACGTTTCCCGGGTACAGAGGGACGCCGAGTAACTGCTTCAGGTGATCTTGAACTCATGATTGCGGGGCGCACTATCCTGCAGCGCCGTCCACTCTCACGCCAAGGCTCGACGCCAGTTGCCGTGCAGTACCGGATGAGGGCTGATGGCGACATCGTATTCGATACGAATGCTCAGCTCGCAGGCTCACTGGTTGTGGATCCGGTCTTGGATTTCTCAACCTTCTTGGGAGGTAGCCGTTCCGATTTCCCCTATGCAGCGGTCCTTGGACCCAAGGGCGACCTTTATGTAGCCGGAACAACCCAATCCTATGATTTTCCAGGAACTGATCCGGATAGCCCGCGGCCCGGTAAACCCCGAGGCGGCAAGGTCGCCTTCGTCTCGAAGATAAACCCGGAGCAATGGACGATTGCGTACTCGATTTATCTAGGCGGCTCGGGTGAATCCGACATTGCTATCGAGATCCAGGTAGATGCGTTCGACCGACCGACGTTGACCGGAATAACAGACTCCGCTGATTTTCCGGTTACGGAGAATGCCTTCCAGGCTACCCATGGCGGAGGCCGTACGGATATCTTCATCACTCGCTTCAGCGCCAGCGGCGACCAACTCGAAGCCTCAACCTTCCTCGGCGGATCATCGATCGATCTCGACGGATGCGTCGCCTTCGGAAATGATGGGGCCTTGTGGATTGCAGGGGGGACCCAGTCCGAGGACTTTCCATCCCGGTCTCCCCTACAGCCAAGCAATCAAGGGGACTACGATGCCTTTGTGGCCGAGCTTTCTCCGGATTTTTCCGAGCTGCTATTCTCCACCTACCTTGGAGGAGCATTCTCGGATGGAGCTTCTGCCTGCATGGTCAACCGACAGGGGAACCTCGTGCTCGCGGGTTCCACCTCGTCGCGGGACTTTCCCACTCGAGTTCCGGCAACACCCGATCAGCAACCCGATCCGTTCGTCCTCGAGATCGGGGGACATCCCCGACAGATCTACTCGAGTATGTTCTTCGGAGGAGTAGCCGATGACCTCCTTACCGACATGACTCTTGACGCAGACGACTTCGTTTACGCCGTTGGCCAGACCATGTCTTTCGATTTTCCAACCACGAAGAACGCGCTACGCCCACGACGAACGGGCATCCCTACCTTTGAGGCCGGCTTCGTAACCAAGCTCAACCTTACTAGCGAGACGTTAGAGTACTCGACGTACCTCAGCGGTGATCCACCAGGAGGGGACTATCCGGGGGAGATCGTCGTTGACACCGACGGCTACGCGTACATTAGCGGCGAGACGGGCACGCGCAGCTTTCCTTCCGTGCGCGCCCTGCAGCCGAGCTACGGTGGCCATATCAGCGATGCCTTCGTGAGCAAGCTGGACCCCTCCGGATCCCGCCTGATTTATTCGACATTCTTGGGTGGGCGACTGACGGAGGGCGGACAAGGTCTCGCGCTCGGTCCCGACAATGCGTTGTACGTGGTCGGGGATACCGACTCCGCGGAGTTCCCCTTGGTAGATCCCCTGACCAGCAAGTCTCCCGATGGAGGAGACGTGTTTATAAGTGTCATCCGCGACCCGGTCGTGCCGGCGCCAGGAGACTGCAACGAAGACACGACTACAACGCTTCCCGAGGTCGTGCAGGGGGTCGCCGCTCTTCTTGACGCAAGGACGCTTGGCGACTGCCAAGCTGCTGATGAAGACGGCTCCCGCTCGGTGAGCGTCGACGAGCTGGTAGACTCAGTCAACGCGGCCTCACCCTAGGTCGACCTCGGTCGTGCGTCCAAGCCGATCTTCGCTGCGGAGAACCCACACACACGCGCACGCCTATCCAGACCGAACCGCCTCTTGCGCCACTGGGCTGGATTGCGTATCGGTACGCGTCCGTCACTGTTCCGCGAAAGCAGTGATTGCGGTCACGGTGAGTGTAGCTCAATCGGCAGAGCACCGGACTGTGGCTCCGGGGGTTGAGGGTTCAAGCCCCTTCACTCACCCTGTTTTCTTCGTGAAGCACGTGCGCGGCAAGCCACAGCCGCGCACGTCACGATCCTGGTCCCAGATCCCGAGTTGCTATCCAGGCCCTGCTCGACGCGAAGCGCCGCGCGAGTGACACCCCTTGTATGGGGAGAGCAGCCGGGATACCCACCTGAACCCTAAAAACTCCATTGGAACCACGGATGAACGCGGATAGACGCGGATTGCTTTCGAAAAGGATCAAGACCAAGAAACACAGGGCTGTGGAAGGGCGTCGCCCAAGCGTTTCTCTTTTTGCCCTTGTAGCTGCTGCCTGTATCCGTGTTCATCGGCGTCCATCCGCAGTTCAATTGTTGTTTTCCGCCTGAACCCGAAGGGTTCGAAGCAATTAGCCGGTGGTTGAGCGTAGCGACACCACCGGTATCGAAGTGATTCCCATGTTGCGCACCCCGGCAGGGGTGCCAGCACGTCCCGGAGCAAGAGGCGCTACAATTGCTGGCACCCCTGCCGGGGTACGCAATTCGTCTTCCTGGCATACCGGCGGTATCGGCCCTTGGCCTCAACCACCGGCTAATCGCTGGCATCCCTTCGGGATGACCTTTTCGACAGAACATAGTATGGGCGATGCGCTGCGTTACTCAGAGCCGCTTCTCAGCGCAGCCTCTGTGCAACCAGCCCCACATAACACGCTGCTCTTTACGTTGACGGGGCTACGTTCTAGTCACCTCCTGTGCGATCGGTCTCCGCCAAATCCTTGCGCTTCACGGAATCGGTGATCCGTGCCATGACGCGCCTGTGCCTTGAACACGGGGGGATCAATCTCGCCCAAGGCTTCCCTGACTTTCCCGCACCTAAGGAACTGAAGGAGGCTGCGAAACAAGCCATCGATGACGACTTCAATCAGTATGCCACCACCTTCGGCATCGCCGAGCTACGTGCTGCGATCGCCGCCAAGTACAGCCTTCAGTACGGTTTGAGCTTCGATCTAAGTAGTGAGATCACAGTCACCTGCGGTTCGACCGAGGCGATGATCGCGACCCTGCTCGCGGTGGTCGACCCGGGGGATGAGATCATCATCTTTGAGCCGTTTTATGAAAACTATGGTCCCGACGCGATCCTCAGCGGCGCCGCACCTGTGTATGTTTCTATGCGGCCGCCCGACTTCGTCTTCGATGCCGACGAGCTGCGCGCCGCGTTCAACCCGCGTACCAAGGCAATCATCGTCAACTCACCGCACAATCCCAGCGGCCATGTGTACACGCGTTCGGAGCTCGAGCAGATCGCCGCCTTGTGCTGCGAGCACGATTGCCTGGCGATCACCGACGAGATCTATGAGCACATAATCTACGATGGCCGCGAGCATGTGCCTCTGGCTAGTTTGCCGGGTATGCGCGAACGCACGATCACCATCAGTGGCTTGTCGAAGACGTATTCTGTCACCGGCTGGCGCCTGGCCTACGCACTCGCTGAGCCCGAACTCACCTCCGCCATTCGCAAAGTGCATGATTTTCTAACCGTGGGGGCGCCGCATCCGCTGCAGTGCGCGGCGACTTCCGCCATGCAGATGCCACAGGCGTACTATTCCAAATTGGCTGCCGATTACGCGGCACGCCGCCAACTCCTGTGCACCGCGTTGCGGGAGGCAGGTTTCGCCATCTCCGCGGCACAAGGCGCATACTACGTGTTGGCCGACATCCGGCCGTTCGGCATGGGTAACGATAGAGAGTTTTGCGAGTGGCTCATCAAGGACGTCGGTGTCGCTGCCGTGCCGGGATCGAGCTTCTTCCGCAATCCGGAACTGGGCGAGCACCTGGTCCGCTTCGCCTTCTGCAAGAAGCTCGAGACCCTGAACGCCGCTGCCGAGCGACTCCAGCAGGCCCGCCCCCTCGCCGCGCGCCGGCGTCGGGGGATCGCGTAATCGACCTCGAGAGAGGTGGAACTCCTTAGACGCACGCACAACAAATTTGTGGGTAGCGGCCAGGAGCACCCATGCACGCCAAAGTCCTCCCCGCAACACAGGATCATCGGCTGCTTGCCGCTCTCCCGGTATGCTCACCAGCACAGGAGATCTCACGCTACCGCCAATTTCTGACAAGCCGAGGGGGAATGTCCTTCGTAACTCATCGACGTCTTCACGCGCAGGGCAAACATGAAAAGGAACTCTCGCGAAGACGCAAAGCCGCAAAGGCAAGAGATTGCATCTCTCCTCCAGATTTCCTTCGGACAGCACCTTGGCGTCTTGGCGCCTTGGCGCGAGAATTCCGCGGGCCGTCGCTTGACTCTCAAATGTCCGCACTGCGGCGGCAAGCTCCTTCCATGGACCATGCGTCGCTTACGTCTTGTAGAGCTGCCACCCCCCGACACATCGTGACCCACAGCCAAATGCCGCCCAACCTCACATCACCCAACACGACTCTCGAAGTACCGCCGCCGGCGAAGTCGCCGTGCTACGCTCCCGTCGTGTCTGCCGGCCATAACTCGCGTCGACTGTGCCCTGAAGCGCCACCCATGCGCGCCAAAGTCCTCCCCACGACACAGCATCACCTGCGGCTTGCCGCCCTCCCGGCATGCTCACCAACGCAAAGGATCTCGCCCTACGGCCAATTTCCCCCATACGCTCTGCCCAATCCCCCCGCCTTCACACGCACCCGCCCGGTTCGCTCCGCGGCTTAGTTCAACCGCGTTTTGGAAAGGCGCTCGCCGTCAACCCTTACGTCTTCGGCCC
>CAZGSN010000357.1:0-3088 GCA_964528465.1 uncultured Binatia bacterium (SeqCode) | reverse complement strand
CCGATGCGGGCCGAGGGCGGCCCGTCTCCAAAAACAAAGAAAGGCCAGCACGGGAGACGCCGCGCCCCCGCGGCGCGTCAGATGGAATGCCTCCGGTGACGACTTTGCCGTGGCCCTGCCCGGAGGGTACCCGGTGCGCCGGTTTGCTGGTGTGGGGACCGTCGTTACCAGGCACCGACGCGTCAGTGAGAGGTAGACCGTGCGGGTTTCAGGATACGCCGTCCAGCGAAGGCAAAATTGCCGTTAGCGGCGGATTAGGGCCCGCGCCCCCCGCGCTCCAGTCAACGCCACATTCGAGTGCGCGTTGCTCGCCGCCGTGCCAGTACTTGCCGAGCCAATCGCGAGATTCGACCATCATTCTCGTAACCCTCTTTGCCATCGTTATGGCAAAGGAGGATTGACGGATGAGACAACGGAGTCGTAACGCAGCACTGGCAATCGGCGTGGTCGGGTTATCGCTTTGCCTACTCCCCCTCGTTCCTTGGCAGCAGGCCACTGGGGCAACCGAGGCCGCTTTGCCGGCGCAAACGATAGCGTCACCTGACCCGTTTCCAATTGCGGCACTAGGTCGTGTCGAACCACGTCACGGGTTGATCCGCATTGCTGGGCCCGCCCGGCCCACCGCTGTGATTGGTCTCCTCCATGTGGCAGCGGGAGAAGTCGTCGAACCGGGGCAAGTTCTTGCCGAGCTCGACGATAAGCCGCAGCTCGAGGCGACCGTGGAACGATTGCATGCGGAGCGGCACGATGCCGAGCAACAGCAGAAGCGCTTCCAACAACTCCACCGCAATGGTGTCGTCTCGACAGCGGAGTTGGAGAGCGTCCAGCTTCGTACCGCCGTCGCGACCGCAGAGTTGCGCCGGGCGCAAGCACAACTCGAACAATCTCTCGTCCGCTCACCGATGGCGGGTACTGTCCTCGATATCTACACGCGGCGCGGCGAACGCATCGGCGCGGAGGGACTGCTCCTGCTTGCCGATACGCGGCAGATGGACGTGTTGGCCGAAGTTTATGAATCGGATGTCTCGCACCTCGTCGTCGGTGCCCCGGCGACGGTAAGCAGCCCGGTTCTGCCCGCTCCCATCGTTGGCCACGTGGAGCGCATCGGGCAACTCGTCGGCAAGCAGCGGGCCTTCGATCTGAATCCCGCGGCGGCAGCCGATCGACGCGTTGTCGAGGTTCGTATCGCTCTCGCGCAACCGGATGCCGTCGCAGCCTTCAGCAATCTGCAAGTCGATGTCTCCATCGACGCGCCGCACAAGGAGTCATGAGATGCTCGCCTCTGCACGACTTGCGTGGTCTCAGTTGGCCCAACAGCCGGCCCGCTTTGCCGTCGCCCTCGCCGGCGTCGTCTTTGCCGTCGTCTTGATCCTGATGCAGCTTGGCTTCAGCGATGCTCTCTACGCCAGCTCGGTGCGCTTGCATAAGCGGCTGACCGGCGACTTGATCCTGATTCATCCGCACTACCTCTACCTGGCCAACTCTAAACCCTTCAGCCAACGGCGTCTGTACCAAGCGCAGCAAGAAGACGGTGTCGCGACTGTGTCGCGAATCTCCTACGAGCTGGCGCCATGGAAGCACCCGAGCACCGGGTCTACTCGCAATCTCCTGGTCATCGGGGTGGAACCGATCGTTGGGCCTCTCGACCTCGCGAACCTCAGCGACCCACAGGGGCGTGTACGCGTACCGGAGAAGGCGTGGTTTGACCGTCAGTCACGCCCGGAGTTCGGCTTTGCCGAGGCATACCGAGTCGGCAGGCCGCTGCTCACGGAGATCAACAATCGGCGCGTGGAAATTGCCGGTACCTATGATCTCGGTCCGTCCTTTGCCGTCGACGGAAGCATCGTCACCAGTGAAGACAACTTCCTGCGCCTGCTGCCGCACCGGCGCCGCGGCTTGATCGATATCGGCGTAGTCGCGCTGAAACCCGGTGCGAATGTGCGCAACGTACAGGCGGCATTGGCGCGGCGCTTGCCCGACGACGTGCGGGTGTTGACGAAAGCCGAGTTCATTGCGCGCGAACAATCCCATTGGCGACGCAACACTCCCATCGGCTACGTCTTCGGCTTCGGCGTGCTGATGAGCTTCGTGGTCGGCAGCATCATCGTCTACCAGATCCTGTTTGTGAACGTAGCGGACCGTCTGCGCGACTATGCCACTCTCAAGGCCATCGGCTACCGGGATCGTTACTTGTACGGGATTGTGCTCGAGCAAGCCGGGCTGCTCGCGGTTCTCGGCTTCGCGCCAGGAGCCGTCCTGTGCATTGGGCTTTATGCGATCACCGCCTCGGCAACCCGCCTGCCGATGGCGCTCAGTGTGTCTACCTGCCTCCTGGTGTTCGGTCTTACCCTACTCATGTGTGCATTTTCTGGGGCCGCGGCGTTGCGCAAGGTCAGCGCTGCCGACCCTGCCGAGGTATTCGCATGATCCATATCGAAGCCTTGAACCACTACTACGGAAGCGGCGAGCAACGCCGGCAGATCCTATTCGACATCCATGCGCAGATTGCAGGAGAGGTGGTTACGCTGCGCGGACCATCGGGATCGGGCAAGTCGACCTTGCTCACCCTGATCGGTGCCTTGCGCTCAGTGCAGGAGGGCCGACTGCGCATCGTGGGTCGCGATCTTTGTGGCGCCAGCGCCGATACGTTAGTCGAGGTTCGCCGTCAAATCGGCTTCATCTTCCAGCATCACAACCTACTGGGCTCTCTCACCGCAGCGCAAAACGTTGCTACGGCACTGAGCCTCCAATCGCCACGACGGGGTTGCGACAAGAACGCGGCGCTGGCCATGCTGGAGCGGGTGGGACTGAGCGGATGCGGGGATCGTTATCCGAGTCAGATGTCGGGAGGTCAACGCCAGCGTGTTTCCATTGCGCGGGCATTGGTCACCGCACCGGCGCTGATTCTTGCCGATGAACCGACTGCAGCCCTCGATCGCCATAGCGGTTTGGAGGCGGTCTCCTTGATCGTCGATCTGGTACGGCAACGTGGCAGCACCGCGCTTATCGTCACCCATGACGATCGCATCTTGCATCTAGCCGACCGCGTCCTTTGCATTGAGGACGGACAGCTCAAGGAAATAGACGG
>CAZGSN010000356.1:0-3566 GCA_964528465.1 uncultured Binatia bacterium (SeqCode) | reverse complement strand
TCGTGGTCAGCGTTGGGCTTGCGCTCGGAGTCTCCGTTGGGGTTGCCTGCTCGGTGCGGGACGGCGTCTCGGTCGGAGTGGAAGTCTCGCTCGGGCTCGGAGACGCGGTTGGCGTATCTGTCGGAGTATCCGTCCCTGTGGCTGTTGCCGTAGGTGTCGAAGAGGGTGTTTGGGTCCCGGTCCACGTAGAAGTGGGTGTTTCGGTGCCTGTTCGCGTAGGGGTGCGCGTGCTTGTCGAACTCGGTGTGAGCGATGGCTCTTCGGTCTGAGTTGGCGCCGGTGGGTTAGTTGCCGTGCGTGTCGGCGTTGGCGTCGCGGTAGTCGTGGCCGTTCGCGTCGCCGTGCGGGTTGCAGTTCCTGTGCGTGTGGGTGTCACAGTGCGGGTGATGGTAGCCGAATGGGTGGAGGTTGGAGAGGAAGAGGGGGTCCACGTGGGCGTGGACGTTCGCGTCGGTGTCTGGGTTGCGGTGCTGGTAGGCGTGCGCGTCGGAGTGGCCGTTGCAGTCGAGGTGAACGTAACTGTCTGCGTTGCCGTCCGCGTGGGCGAACGCGTTGGGCTGAAGGTTGCGGTGTAGGTCGGCGTTGGCGACGCGCTGCGGGTGGGCGTACTGGTCTGGGTGGGGCTGGGTGTGAATGTCCAAGTTGGTGTGCGCGTAGGGGTTTGTGTCGAGGATGTGGTTGCCGTCGGGGTGTTGGTGGCTGTGAAGCTGGGCGTGGCGGTTGTCGTGAAGGACGCTGTCGCAGTGGCTGTTCTTGTGCCTGTCCGCGAGGGCGTCCGCGTCGCGGTGAAGCTGGGTGTGCTTGTGGGTGTTGCTGATGGGCTAGCGGTGCTGGAAGGCGTAACACTCGGCGTGCGAGTTGCTGTGCGGGTTGGAGTATTGCTGGGAGTGATCGTGGGAGTGAAGCTCGGGGTCCTCGTAGCCGTTCGAGTGCGAGTAGCCGAAGGGCTGAAAGTTGGTGTCGAGGAAGGGGAAGGGGTGGGAGTGCGTGTGGGTGTCGCGGTCGCCGTGTGGGTGGCCGTGCGGGTTGCGGTGCGAGTGGAGGTCCGTGATGGAGTTACCGTGGCGGGTGGGTTCACATTGATCACCGCTTGGCCGGCAGAGCAGGTGAAAGCGGTGCTGCCCTCGAGAAGACACCCGTCCGGCACCGGATCGCTGCAGCCGCTGGGATCGTACTTCAAGAGCGAGGAGCCAACGGCATCGCCGAACAAGGTGACGGTCGCAACGCTTGTCGTGCTGGTTCCTGCCAGCGCCTGAAAGCAGGACACGAAAACGCAAATCTCTCCGTCGTTTACGGTGTTGGCGACCAGTAGACAGCCGGCTGCCTGTGCTGCACTGCTAGCTACGACGCCGTTGCTTGGGACCGACAGAATTGCGCCATCGTAAGTCAGGGCGAGGTTGTAACCGAGTACACCGCTTGGGTTATTGATGGCTAAGTCGACGGTCGTGGTAGCGCCCGCACCTGCAATAACGGCATCGCTTGGCACTACTTGCATCGTGCGCGCCGACTGCGCGCTCACGGGCAGAGCTGCTAGCGCCAGCACAAGCAGAAGCGCCAGCAAGCCAAAGACGTTGCGCAACAAGCCCCACCCCATCCATTCCCTCACCAAGGCAACCTTCCTCTTTCAGATCGATAGCTCGTCAACCTACGCTACCTTACCCGCTCTGCCTAGCCTTCAAGTGTTGGCTTGCCGTCGCGGTCTCGCTTCGCGGGAGCGGCCATAGCTTCTCGGATGCCTGTTCAGCGCTCTTGGCTTCGGAAGGTCCAACACCGATCAGGTCGCAGAGGCTCGCCTTTGCCCAATGCCGGTCGGGGAAGAAGATGCCGCCCCGAAGGGGCAACCACTCGAAAGCCCAGGGCAACGCCCTGGGAACGCCATTGCGAAGAGATAGACGCCCTGAAAGGGCGAGACCCATTACGCCACAATACGAGTTTCGCCCCTTCAGGGCTGCTACCCGGAAATTCCAATTCCCGGGGCGATGCCCCGGGCTATCGGCTTGCTGCCCCTTCGGGGTGGGGCCCCTTGGCTTAGCCGAGCGGTATCGGCCTTGCCCTTAAGCAACTTTCGCTGGACAAGGCCTTCCTGTCGTTGCAGTCTCCGCTGTCCCCAATGGGGTTAGAAGCAATGATGGAGAGCCCGAGCCTCGAGATCCACGCTCCCGTGGATGCACCGGCAAGCAACGCGCCGACAGACGCGGCGTCTACGTCGTCAGTGACGAGCTGGTCGTTATCCGCCTGGCCGTTATTTGCTGGCCTCATCTTTTTATTCGTGATTGATCCTGCCTTCCTGCGCACGGTCGCTTCCGACGACCCACTCGGCTTGCCTTTGCTCGGGAACACGGTGCGCCAAGTCGTGCTTGGTTCGCTCTACGTGTTGGCGGCAACGGTTCTGTGGGCTCACCCGCGGGTAATCGCGGACATTTTGGCACGCCAACAGCCGATGCTTGTGCTCGTGGGCTTTGCCTATCTCTCGGCCCTGTGGTCCTTCTCTCCCGGGGTGACGCTGACGCGTGCCACCCACTTTGCCGGCTTGTTGCTGTTGGCTTGGAGTGCACATTGTGTGTCCGATCCAGAGCGCCGTATCGTTAGCTTCCTGCGGTGGTTGTTTGCGGCGACGCTGTTGGCTTCCTTGCTGCAGGTAATCGTCGACCCGTCCACCGGCATCAGCCCAGAAGGAGCTTGGGCCGGCATTCATCCGCACAAGAGCGACCTGGGTGGCGTGGCGGTGTTTTGTATGGCCGTGTGGTTACCACGCTTGAGTCGTAGCGAGCCACGCGTACGGCGACTGGTGGCCATCTTGGTGCTGGTCTTCGCTGCCTTCATGATGGTGCAGAGCGATTCGGAGACGGAGCTTCTCGGCACGATTGCCATCACCCTGTGCTGGATCTTCTTTCGCCTCGAAGTACCATGGCCAATCAAACTGGCGGCAGCGCCCCTACCCATCCTGTTGAGCCTAATGTGGTTCTGGAGCTTTCAAGGCGGCACAGTCGATTCGTGGTTGCAGTACCTGCTCGGACGCGACTCCACCCTTACGGGGCGTACCCCACTCTGGGAGGCCATCCTCGAAGCGGTGCGCCAGCACCCGATCCTGGGAGCTGGATACGACGGTTTTTGGGTGGCCGGAAACGCACAAGCCGAGTACCTCATCGAGTCGGTTGGCTGGGATGCCTATCACGCGCACAACGGCTACCTCGAGGTGCTCAATACGATTGGCGTAGTCGGCGCCGGCTTGCTGGCCATCACCTTGGTGCAATCCGCCTTCTGGGCATGGCGCTACTACGAGCACGACCACACCCTCGGCCTGTGCTTCTTCCTCCTCCTGTTGTGGCTGCTGATCTCCAACCTCACGAAGTCGACCCTCTGCCAAGGCACAACCCACGGATGGTTTCTGTATCTACTCAGCTACGTTTGCGTGGCCGCAGGGGCGAGAGGACGAACATCCGTTCGCACAGGCTGAGCTTTGCCTATCTCTGTCCGTGTTCGCGCAGTTCAAGCTTGGCGACCTGGTTGCGGTGTACCTCGTGCGGACCGTTTCTCCTGTGCACCGGGGCAGCCTGAGGCTAGGC
>CAZGSN010000355.1:0-8248 GCA_964528465.1 uncultured Binatia bacterium (SeqCode) | reverse complement strand
CTCCTCAGCGCGAACGGTTATTGGGATCGGCAAACAAACTTTCCGTTCGGCCTGAGGAGCGGCCATCTGTTCAGGCCGCGTCTCGAAGGCCATCTCAAGTGCCGTTGTGAGAACGTGGGTAATTGAACTGAGGTTTTCGGGTTTAGGGACCACGCGGTGCCCTTGTCCGCTTTCAAGACGTTCGGCTAACCGGGCTAGACTGAGCTGTCGGGCTGCGACAACATGGGCGGCAACAAGGAGGTCGTCATGAAGCTGTATCACTCACCGCAAACGCGCTCGTTGCGTCCGCTCTGGTTGCTCAAGGAACTCGACGTGCCCTTCGATTTGGAAACGCTCGACATGGCGAAGAAGGACCACAAGAGCGCCGAGTATCTGAAAATCCACCCCCACGGCGCGGTGCCGGCGTTGGTGGACGACAGCATTGTGATGTTCGAGTCTGCCGCAATCTGCCTGTACCTGGCTGACAAGTATCCGGACAAGAAGCTGGCTCCCGCCTTTGGTTCCCCGGAGCGCGCCGCCTACTACCAGTGGATGGTGTATTCGATTGCCACCTTAGAGCCACCGGTTCTGCAGGTGTTCTTGCACACGGTGATGCTGCCGGAAGAACAACGTTCCGCCGAGCAGGCGCAAGAGGGCCGCACCAAGTTCAAGGAAGTTGCCCGGGTGCTGACCCAAGCTCTGCGCGGCCATCAGTACTTGGTAGGGAACCAGTTCTCTGCGGCCGACATCATGATTGGCTCAAGTCTGGCGTGGAGCCATTTCATGGGTCTGCTCGGCGACCAGCATGTCCTCGAAGACTACGTGAAGCGGCTCTCGGCACGGCCGGGCTATCAAGCAGCGCAAGCTGCCTGACATCGGCCGTTCTCTTCTTTCATTCGAATCGACGGCACGGGGCTATACCCTCGTGCCGCTTACTTGCCGGCCGCTATGGCTTCGATGCCGACCGGGTCGAGCAACTCGATTTGCTGGCGTGCAGAGCCGATCAACCCGTCACTTTGCCAACGGCTGGTCACGCGAATCGTCGACTCTACCGTTGTGCCTGTCATATCGGCAAGCTCCTGTCGGGTGACGCTAAGGAATTTGCGTCCGTCCTTCTCAACGCCCATTTTCGTTGCCAGTGCCAGCAGCGCCCTAGCTAGCCTTTGCTCCACCCGTTCCAAGGCGACCGACCGCAAACGCTCATGGGCGCTACGCAGGCGAGCTGTCACTTGCTCCATCAGGGCGTTGCGCAATGTGGGGTAACGACGGCACAGGTCCTGCGCCACACTTGCGGGTAGGCGCCACACACTCCCGTCGTCGGCGGCAATGGCAGTAGCCGGATAGGGGCGGCCCTCGATCGCCACGACGGCACCAAAGAGTTCCCCCGGGGCCACCACTTCGAGTACGATCTCGCGCCCGTCGGCACCGGACTTGATGATGTGAACCTTGCCCTGTCGCACTGCCCACAGCGAATCGGCAGGCTCCCGCTCCCCAAACAAGACCTGGCCACGTTGCACCGGCAGCTCGCGCACCGCGCCGTCCAGCGTGAGGCGTTCGGCGGCGGGGAGAACGCGGAATCCCGGTAGCGACGATAGCGATGGCATATATGCGTCAGATCATAATCCGAGGTGATGGGAAACGGTACCTTGCGGGATCAATGCCGGAGGTGAGCATGAATCGTGTCCTTGAACGCCTGGAGCATGAGCACCGCATCGTGTTGGCACGTATGCGGGAAGTGGAACCGTTGCTCGACGACAGTGCGGCGGTGGATGGTTTTCTGGCATTCGTAGATGCGGAAGTTGCCGAGCACTTCGCTCTCGAAGAGCAAGTCTTGTTTCCTGAGCTGGCTCAGGTTGCATCGATAGCCTCCGGCCCGTTGCGGGTGATGGAAGCCGAGCACGCGCTGTTTCGCAATCTGCGCCAAGCCGCGGCGACAGCAAGGCAAGCCAGCGAAGGGGCTTGCTTGGCCACCGCCGTCGCCGACTTGATCGCCCTGTTACGCAGTCACATTGCCAAGGAAGACAACGTCCTGTTCCCTATGGCGTTGGAACGGATGCGCCCGGAGCAACTAACAAGACTCGACCGCAGCGCGGCCTCGTGGCCGCAACCAATGTGCGAAGCGACGGGGGCGACTCAGGCGGCGGCCCCGGCAGCGGGCTCGTCGAGCTGATCGACGAGTGGCCCTCCAGCCAGCCACAGGGTGGCAGCGCGTTCCCCTGCCTTACGCATGGCCGCTAGCACCGTGCGTTCGAAGTAAAGGTACGAACCGGCATTGAAGGCGGCATTACGCGATGGACGAACGGCGTCGTAGAGGGTTACCGATCGGTAGATCTTGCCCTCGCGCTCGGCGAGGCGATTGCGTTCCAGCAACAGCTTGCGGTCGACGTTGTATGCGTTCTCCAAGAGGCTATCGACGGTACGCTCGACGGCACGGCCAAAGTGGGCGAGTGGACCGCGCTCGGGGTCAGGGGGCTCGGTGACGAGCACAGTGATGATCTCATCGGCGCCCAGGGCCACCACGGGTGCAAGCGGCGTGTTCACCAACAAGCCGCCGTCCCACAGCATGTGCGGGCCGATCTCAACCGGAGGGAAGAGCAAGGGAATGCTGGCGCTGGCCAGCACCATGTCGACGGTAATGTGGTCGACGATGTGGTAGTCGGGCGGACGCGTGAACGGCGTCTCCGCGTTGACGAAGCGCACCACGCTGCCGGTATGAACGTCGACGGTGTTGATGGCTAAACGCAAGCCGTTGGTAGGCACACGCTCGCCCCCAAAACACTCCACCAACCGTTCACGCATCTGTGCGGTATCGGCCAGGTACGGCACCTGAATCCCGGCCATGAAGCGGCTGATCAATTCAAAGCGCGTTCCCATCAGATACTCGACCCACAACGCCGCCACGCTCCCGGCACGGGGTGGAAAGTGATTGGGTAAGCGCTGGTAAATGGCACGCCATGGGGCACTGGATTGGAACCAGCGTAAGGCCTCTTCGAAAGTGAGTCGGACGAGGGTGCTAGCCGCGGTACTAAAGAACGTCGGGCTGGCTACTACGGGAGGATTGTCGGCGATGCCGTTCCAAAATTCCATCATCTCGCGCGGGCTCTTGCCGGCAGCAATCAGTGCCGAGTTGATGGCTCCCGCCGAAGTGCCCGACAATACGGCCGGCCCATCGGCAAACCGTGGGTCGCGCAGAAGGCGCTCGTAGACGCCTACTTGAAAGGCGCCGCGTGCACCGCCCCCCGACAATACCATCCCCAGCTTGCGCTCACGCTTTTGCATTCTGCCCATGCTCTTTCCTTCCCGACGAGCCCACCGCCCCAACCCGTGCAGCCGCTCTCTCGAAACCGTAGACCCAAGGCTTGGAGCCCAGGCCTGCGCTTCGCTCCAAGTGCGGCCCGGGTCGTCTCGTTTCGAGCCTACGGCCGTATCTTTGGAGCAACTCTATCCCCCGAGACTACCTCCGAATCAAGAGACTCCTGATCTTCTCTAGCTCTGCACAAGTCCGTGCACGGTTGCCTCCCTGCGGGGTCGGGGTCGCTATCGGAATCGGTATCGATCTCATTTCACGCGGTATTTCTCCACCCTTGTTGCGGCCGACTCCGACCCCGATTCCGATTCCGACCCCGATCTGGTTACCGGGCTACTTGTGCAGAGGTTCCCTATGGGGATAGGGCGGCAGAGACTGCTGGACGCACACTTCGCTCCAGCTATCCGAAGCTGCGAAGCTGCCGGGTGGTCCACTGGCGCAGTTTGGGTGTAACTTCTAGAAGGGCCGCACCCCGAGCCCTTACATGCGCCTGCGTCGACTCCTTTTTCCTTTGGTCCTGTTTTTTGTTGCCATTGTTTTGGCGGCGCCCCTATTCGCAAAGGAGTGGACGGAAGAGGACTTCGAAGCCAAGGAAAGTTTGAGCCGTCTGCATGCGGCTGTGCCAGGGACGGATATCGAGCGATCGATGACAGTGATCGGCACACCGCGCTACTACCAGGTCGAAAAGAAAGACACCTTCCTCGACATCGCCCGCTATGCCGATCTTGGGTACAACGAGTTCGAAGATGCCAACCCAGGGGTTGATCCGTGGGTGCCTCCGAACGGCCAGGTAGTCCTCTTGCCCACGCAATGGATTCTTCCCGATGCCGAGCCCCAGGGCGTGGTGGTGAATATTCCGGAGATGCGCCTCTACTACTTCCACAATCAGGGGGGCGACACGGTGATGGTCACAACCTACCCGGTGGGTTTGGGACGTGACGAGTGGCGCACGCCGCAAGCTAAGTTCCGTATCACCGAAAAGAACGTGAACCCCCGGTGGGTGCTGACCGACTCGATCAAACGCGAGCACATCAAGGAAGGGAAGCCAGCTCCTGATTTCATCGAAGGGGGTGATCCCGAGAATCCCCTCGGCAAGTACCGCATCCGTCTGTCGTTGCCGCTATTTGGCATTCACGGCACCAATATTCCCTGGGGCGTCGGTATGCAGGTGAGCCACGGCTGTGTGCGCTTGTATCCGGAGGACATCGACAAGCTGTTCCCTCAGATTCCCGTGGGAGCACCGGGCGAATTCCTTTACCAACCGGTGAAGGTCGGGGTGCGCGATCGGCGCGTCTATGTCGAGATCCACAAGGACATCTACGGCCTGCGTCCCGGGCCCTACAGCGAAGTTACCCGTCTTATCGATAGGAACGGCTGGCGCGACATGGTGGATTGGAGCCGTATCGAGAGAGCCGTCTTGGAGCAGTCTGGCGTCCCGATGGATGTCTCGCGTGACGCCGATCAGCTTCCGGAAGAGACCTTCAAGCGTCGTGCGCCAGGAGTTGCCGGTGCATGGTCGCCGGCACACGGCGGCACGCCGCGCTCAGTTACCCCACGATCTTCCGACACACGAGCACGTTGACGACGCCGTCGAGTCGGTGGCGCGGAAAATCTCGCAGTTTTGGCGGTTGCGGAAGACCTGTCCTCCAGCGTCGCTGACCACCACCGTGCGCCGTGCACCGGAAGAGCCGTGCACGGGGTATCCGCCGTAGTATCCCCACACCGTGCAAGGAATGACGCTGTCGAGCCGGCCTTTCAGGGTGGCTACCGCCTCCGACAGGATGGCGTTTTGCTCGGCTAGTTGATCTCCCTGCTCCCGCAAGTGATCAAAGCGCTCGGCCTCTTCGTCCTGCAGCGCGTAAGCAGCTTCCAGTTCCTTGGCGAGGCGCTCGCGTTCGACCTCGATGGCGCGATTCTCCTCGCGCAGAAAGCGTACGCGCTCTTGCAGCCGGTTGCGGGTAGCGCGGGCGGACTCGAGAGCTCGGGTCAAATCGCGCAGGCCACTCGTGGGAGGCTCGGGAGTGGGCTCGGGCATGATCACAGGAGGTGTCTCGGCGGCATACACCCGGAAGATCCGTTGCGCGCCTATCCAGTTGCCAAAGCTTGTGTCCTCGATGGCAATCTCGTAGCCACCCTCCCGGGGGAAGGCGTCTTCCGTCAGTAGGAACGGCGACCGCTGAACTCCAAGATCCTCCGTACTGCCCCCGCTGGTCTTGAGCTTGACCCGCATCTCCGCCGGGCCGCTCCATTGCAGTTCGAACGGAGGCTGCAGCACCGCCTGGTGCAGAGGCGCCAAGATGACGGGATGCACGCGTTGCAGCACGCTAACGCGGAAAACGGTGTCAGCCGTGAGCACGGCCAAGGCGCAGGCAAGAGCGGTGTAGACGGGGCGCAACATCGAGATGGAGCCGATATAAGCAGAGAATACTGTTGCGATGAATAGGCCTGAAGCAAGGTTGTGGCGCAGCCAGCTTACCTTGCCCCGCTACGGGAATTTGGATACACGAACGCGCTGCACGAGCAACCACCCGAATGATACTGGATTTTCTTCTTGGGATGTTCTCCAACGATCTGGCGATCGACCTGGGGACAGCGAATACGCTGATTTACGTCAAAGGCGAGGGCATTGTTTGCAATGAGCCCTCCGTTGTCGCCGTGCAAAAGGAGCCGCGCGGTGGCAGGCGGGTCCTAGCGGTCGGCGCCGAGGCCAAGAAGATGCTTGGCCGCACCCCCGGATCGATCGTTGCCATACGTCCGCTGAAGGACGGGGTGATCGCGGATTTCGAGATCACCGAGGCGATGCTGCGCTACTTCATTCGCAAGATCCACAACCGCAAAACGCTGGTACGCCCGCGCATCATCATTGGGGTTCCCTTCGGAATCACCGAGGTCGAGAAGCGTGCCGTTACCGAGTCGGCGCAATCCGCCGGGGCGCGCGAGGTGTACTTGGTAGAAGAGCCTATGGCGGCGGCCATTGGCGCGGGTTTGCCGATCACCGAGCCTACCGGCAACATGATTGTCGATATTGGTGGCGGCACCACGGAAGTTGCCGTCATCTCGTTGAAGGGAGTGGTGTTTTCCAAGTCGGTACGCGTCGGCGGCGATAAGATGGACGAAGCCATCGTCCAGTACATCAAGCGCAAGTACAACCTGCTGGTCGGCGAGCGCACCGCCGAACTCATCAAGATCACCATTGGTTCCGCTTACCCGGGCAACGAAATCCAGACGATGGAGATCAAGGGGCGCGACTTGGTTGCCGGTGTTCCCAAGACGATCGAGGTCTCCGACGAAGAGATACGCGACTCCCTGCTCGAACCGATCAATCAAATCGTCGATGCCGTGCGCATTGCCTTGGAACGTACGCCGCCCGAGCTTGCCTCCGACATCGTGGATCGCGGTATCGTTCTCGCCGGCGGCGGAGCGCTGTTGCGCAACCTCGATGTGTTACTACGGGAGGAAACCGGCCTTCCCGTCTCTTTGGCCGACGACCCACTGACCGCGGTGGTCATGGGCGCTGGCAAAGTCCTCGACGAGCTCGTTCTCCTCAAAGATGTGACGATTCAATAAAGTACTCGGGTGCGGTGGTGCTGAAGTGCTGGGGTTCTGGGGTGTCCGGCGTGCTGAACTTTCGGAGTGCTGACGTGCTAAACGGATCGGGGGCTAGGGTGCATGTCGGTACCCCTACGCTCCGGAACCTCAGAACCTCAGCACCTCAGAACCCCAGCACCTCAGAACCTCAGCACTCCAGTGCTCCAGCACTCCAGCACTTCAGAACCCCAAGCACCCCACAGCCGTGGAATTCATTAGTCGAAATCGTGTCGCCCTAGCTGCGGTGTTGCTGCTGCTGGTGTCGTTACTGCTAGTATCGACCGAAGCACGCTCACGCCAACGTATGGATCCGTTGACCTCACTGGCTTTGGAGATCATCCGCCCGCTGCAAGGAGCTTTGACTCTTGGCCTCGACGGCATGACCCACGCCTGGGGCAGCTATGTCGCCCTGGTCAGCGTCAACCAGGAAAATGAACGCCTGCGCCGCCGCATCCTCGAACTCGAGCAGCAGGCCGTGCGCATGGCCGAGATCGAGCAAACCGACAAACGTCTCGCCGAACTCTTGCAGTTCCGCTCCACGATCGAGGGAGACCTCTTGGCGGCTCGCATCATTGGCCGCGACCCTCAGCCCTGGTTCAGCACGCTTATCATCAATAAGGGCGAAGCCGATGGTGTTCGCAAAGGCATGGCGATTCTTTCGCCTTACGGAGTGGTGGGTCAGACCATCTCTACCAGCAGTCACGCAGCGCGAGTCATGCTGCTCACCGATCATAACAGTGGTGTCGATGCCTTCGTCCAGCGCACCCGAGCCCGCGGCATCGTCGAAGGCGGCCTCGACGGGCGCTGTATGATGAAGTACCTGAAGCGTGGAGAAGATGTGGAGGTGGCCGACCGTATTGTCACCTCCGGTCTCGATGGCATCTTCCCCAAGGGCATCCTGATCGGAGAGGTGGTCCACGTAACCCGCGGCAATCGTGGATTGCTGCAAGTGGCAGAAGTGAAGCCCAGCGTCCCGGTCGATCAAATCGAAGAAGTCCTGGTGGTGCGTTCGGCAGCGCACACCGCTCCCTAGTCGAGCTGGGAGCGGGTACTTGCGACGAAGCCTGGGAATCGCCCATAAGACGGCAGAGTCGTGCCTGCATGCGTGAGGGATTGCTGATCGCTTTGATTGCCGTGGTTGCCCTGGTCCTACAGACCACGGTATTGCCGCACTTTGCCATCGGCCGTGCCACTCCGGATCTCTTGCTTATCGTTTGTGTCTATGTCGGCCTGCGCCGTCATTCCGTGGGCGGGGCATTGGCGGCTTTTTTCCTCGGCTACTTACAGGATGCCTTCTCGGGCCAAGTCGTAGGCATCAACGCCTTCGGGATGTGCTTGGTCTACGTCGTCGTGTACCTTACGTCGCGCCGTCTG
>CAZGSN010000354.1:0-12004 GCA_964528465.1 uncultured Binatia bacterium (SeqCode) | reverse complement strand
AGTGACTCGATGCACAACGTGTCCGGAGCCGTCGCCCGCAGATCTACCTTGACCACCTGAATAGCCAAGGGATGGCAGAGGGGAATCAGCTCGTGTGTGCGTTTGGCCGCGAGGATACCGGCCACGCGTGCCACGGCGAAGACCTCGCCCTTGGCAATGCTTCCTTCTTGAATCAAGCGCAGCGTCTGTGGCTGCATGCGCACCAAGGCCTGCGCGCGTGCCTCGCGTTGGGTCACTGCTTTGGCACCGACATCGACCATCTGCGCTCTGCCCTGGGTGTCGATATGGGAGAGCCGCGGGCTCCGTCGTTTCTTGTTCGTGGTTCTAAGGCTCACTATAAGGCCGCTCCTATGGCGCATCACAAACTGATCATTCTTGGGTCCGGTCCAGCCGGCCTGACTGCCGCTCTCTATGCCGCCCGCGCCAACTTGGCGCCGGTAGTCATCGAAGGCAGCCAGCCGGGCGGGCAGCTTACTATCACGACCGAAGTGGAAAACTATCCTGGCTTTCCGGAGGGTCTACAAGGTCCCGAGCTGATGGATTTGTTTCGTCGTCAGGCAGAGCGTTTTGGAACACAGCTTGTCTACGGCGATGTGAAGAGCGTCGATCTCAGCAAGAGGCCGTTTCTCCTGCAGGCCGGAAAAGAAGAGTACTCTTGCGACGCCTTGATCGTTTCGACTGGCGCCTCGGCCATGCTTCTCGGCCTCGAAGCAGAGAAAAAGCTGATGGGACACGGAGTCTCGGCCTGTGCCACCTGCGACGGCTTCTTCTTCAAGAACAAAGAAGTCGTAGTTGTCGGTGGCGGCGATACCGCGGTCGAAGAAGCCACTTTCTTGACCAAGTTTGCCAGCAAAGTGACCGTCCTGCATCGCCGCGATCAGTTGCGAGCCTCGAAGATCATGCAGGAGCGGGCGCGCAAGAATCCGAAGATTGCCTTCGTTTGGGACACCGTGGTGGCCGACATTCGCGGCACCGCGGACCAGGCGGGCGTAACCGGAGTCATGCTGCGCAACGTCAAGACCGGGACGGAATCTGAACTAGCTTGCGACGGCGTATTCATCGCCATCGGGCACAGGCCCAACACGCAGTTGTTTGCCAACCAAGTCGAGGTCGACGCCAACGGCTACATCGTTACCCGAGGACGCTCCACCTATACCAGCGTTGCCGGGGTGTTTGCGTGTGGGGATGTGCAGGACCACGTCTACCGCCAAGCCATCACCGCCGCCGGCTCCGGGTGCATGGCCGCCATCGACGCCGAGCGCTGGCTGGAAAGTGAAAGCAGCGCCGCCTAGCAGGCCGTTGAAGAAGCCCTAGTGCTTCGAGACGCCCCTGCGGGGCTCCTCAGCACGAACGGATTTGCCAGTGATTCCGTTCGCCCTGAGGAGGCGCGCAGCGCCGTCTCGAAGGGCCTGGGGATTTTCAACAAGCTGCTAGGGGCAATGCCAATCCGTCTAGTTCCAAGGCGGCCCAGCACAGCCCCGTCGCGCTTTAGTCTGCGCCCCCGTTGTCGAGATTGTATTTTTGAATCTTGCGGTACAGGCGCTGCCGATCGATCCCCAGGATGCGGGCGGCTTCATTCTTGTTGCCGTGGGTCCGGCGAAGCGCCAAGGCGATGTTACGGCGTTCCAAGTCTTCGAGGGGAATGACTCCCTCGCCTTGGTCGCTGGGCTCTTGGGATTGTGGTGCCAGCAAACCTTCCGGCAGGTCGGAGACAGTGATTTCCGGATGGGAGGACAAGGCGAAGGCTCGTTCGATCGTATTCTGGAGTTCACGGATGTTCCCTGGCCATTGGTGGTCGAGCAGCACACGCATGGCTTCGGGGGTCACGCGTTTGGGCTCGACGCCGTATGCCTGGCTGAATTCGCTGACGAAGTGCTGCACCAGGGCTGGAATATCGTCGCGCCGCTCGCGCAGCGGCGGCATCGCAATCGAAACGACGTTGAGGCGATAGAATAGATCACTACGCAAGCGTCCGAGGCGCACGGCGTCGTTGAGATCGCGGTTGGTGGCAGCGATCAAGCGGACATCGACACGTACCGGCTTCGTCGAGCCCAGCGGCGTGACTTCTTTCTCCTGAATGGCACGCAGAAACTTCACTTGCAGTGCCAGAGGAATCTCTGCCACTTCGTCGAGAAACAGCGTTCCGCCTTCCGCTGCCAGAAATAAACCCTCATGGTCTTCGACGGCTCCGGTAAACGAACCGCGCCGGTGTCCGAACAGTTGGCTTTCGAGCAGGGTCTCCGACAGCGCGCCGCAATTGATGGCGAGGAAGGGCTTTTCCGCCAGCGGCCCGCGGCGGTGGATGGTACGTGCAATCAATTCCTTGCCGGTGCCGTTTTCGCCCGTAATCAGGACATTGCTTTTGTTCCGGCTGACCGCATCGACGACGCGATAGATCTCACGCATGCGCGGCGTCGACCCTATGAGTTCGCCGAAACGGTCGAGCTTTTGCAGTTCACTCTTGAGCTGCGTGACCTGCTTGCGCAACGCCGAGATCTCGAGCAGCCGCTCCGCAACCACCAAAAGCTCGTCGGGATGGCAAGGTTTGATCAAATAATCCCCAGCCCCGAGTTTCATCGCTTCCACGGCCGACTGAATGGTTCCATGCCCGGTGAGCACAATGGTGGCCGGATGCAGCCCGCGTTCGTGCATTGCTTGCAGCAATTGCATGCCGTCCATCACCGGCATGTTGAGGTCGGTGATGACCAGGTCGTACGCAGCACTATCGAGCCGAGAGAGGGCCTCTTTGCCGTTGCCGGCGGTATCTACCACGTAGCCCTTGCGCTCGAGGATGCGCGCCAAGGTGCGCACCATATTGGCTTCGTCTTCGACAAGCAGGGTTCGTGGGCCAGACACAGTCGGCCTGAGATACCAAAAGCGCAGCCCGGAATCAGGCTCTGGGAATCTGGATTCGCGTTGGGAAGCGATGGGGCGCGTGGACTCGAACCAAGGACCTAGGGATTATGAGTGACAAAAAGGAAGATGAGGAACAGCCCGACTGACAAGGGTTCCCACGTTCTACCTAGAGTTTTACGCGTTCGCGATTTCCATTGGCTTCGACCAAGAGAGGTCTCTTTTGGTCGCCAAGTGACACCAGAAGTGACACCGCAACCGTGCGACCCTGAGGGCCTTATTCCCCGGGGGAGGGGGTTTGCACGCTAAATCGTTCCTACACCAGACGCGGGCCGAGGGCTGCCCGTCTGCAACTCAGATTCATCAATGTTTACAAGCAATGGAGACGCCGCGCCCCCGCGGCGCGTGAGCCGGATTGCCCGCCCAAGCGATCTGGCGTGCAAAGCCACAGTGAAATCGGTTGCTACAATGACTGAAGCCGAACCGTTTTGTCCCCAATCGTGGCAATCACGTCGAGCCGCCCGCCGAGTGCCTCGACGTAGCTTCGCAGGGTGGACAGCTTGAGGTCTTCGCGACCCTCGATTCTAGATACACCAGATTGGGCGGTGTCCATTGCTTCAGCGACTTCGCCTTGTGTCTTTCCGGCAAGCTCGCGAATGGCTCGTAGATCGTAGTCGACCATCTCTTGCATCGCTTCGCGGTGCAGCTCAGCGACGCGTTCCGGGCTGAAATGCTTCGCCTTGAGGTCACTCCATTTCTTGTGCGACTTCGCCATAGATCACCTCTTTGTCTCTTGCAGATGAACTTCCCAGAGCTTCTCGGCAACTGGAATCATCCGCTCGTAAAATCGCTTGTCGCCTGTCTTGTCCCCGCCAATCAACAACACCGCTTCGCGTGCAGGGTCGAAGGCATAGAACACGCGCAATGGGTGCGCCTTGGACTGCGAGCGCAGCTCGCGTAAGGCATATTTGCTGTCTTCAATCGCGCTGCTGTACGGAAAGCCCAATGCAAGGCCACGGTCTTCAAGCATATCTCCGAGCCGAACCACGATTTCTTTTTCTGTCTCGGTGAGGGCGGCGAACCAGTCGCCAAACTCATCGGTGTAAACCACCTCGACCGACATTCGTCCGCATTGTGTCGCGCCGAACATATGCAGTCAAGTGCATTGTCTCTGCCGCGCCAATCGCGAGTGCCTGATGGCTTCAATCCCGAAGCCCCGAGGCCGGAGCAAGAAGCTGAGAGTGCCCGGGTTCGCGAAACTGGACCTGACACCACTACGGACACCAGCGCAATCAAGGCTCCCGAAGTCCCGAGCGCTGGTGCAGAGGTCCTTGAATTTTCTGTGGAAAGAAGTGGCGGCGCGTTGACTCGAACCACGGACCTAGGGATTATGAGACCCTCGCTCTAACCACCTGAGCTACGCCGCCATGCAAGGCGACGCTGTTTAGCGAATCGTCGCGCCGACGGGCAAGGGCGGGGATCGGAGGTGTCCGGTGCGCCGGTTCGCCAGTGCGGGGTGCAGCGTTTCCGAAATCAGACGCGCCAGCTCAGAAGTAACCGTGCGCGATCGATTCCGCAGGGCGACGCCAAAGTCGTTGACGGAGGCCATTCCATCTGACGCGCCGCGGGGGCGCGGCGTCTCCATTGCTCGCCTTTCCTTGCTTTTGGAGACGGGCCGCCCCCGGCCCGCCTCAGATTCAGGCCCGCTGCGGCCTCCGTCAGTGACTTTGACGTGGCCCTGATCGATTCGGTTGCACGCGTTGCCTCTCAACTTGTCTTGTGGCCGATTCCGATACCGATTCCGACTGCGATCTGGTGCGGGGCCATTTGGGCAGAGGTTTTCTCGTGGGCTTTTCGTTGCTCTTGGGCGCGTGTATGGGCAGCGGATGAGCATGCTTCTACGGGTAACGGGGGAAGTCGAAAGGGAACAGGGGCTTGGCTTTGCGGATCTGGCGGCGTTGCCGGATCAGGTGGCCGATGTGTCGGCGGTTGTGCCTGGTCGTGAAGGCACGGCTGTGCCGCTGGCCGCGATTCTCGCCCAAGCTGGGTGCCGTCCGCAGGCGACGCACATCACCTTGATCTCCGGTGACGGGTGCTTCTCGGCGAGTGTGCCGCTAGCGGCAGTGAACAAGGGCCTGGTGGTGTATCGACTTGGCGCGGAAGCACTGCCGGCAAAGCACGGCGGTCCGCTGCGTTTCCTGATTCCCAATGTCGAGCAATGCGCCGTTGGCGGCGTCGACGCCTGTGCCAACGTGAAGTTCCTTGCGGAGATTCGTTTGACCCGAGGAGCAGGGAAGGACACCCGTCCCACGAGCGATCGCGAGCACGAAGAGCTGCACCGCCACGAGTGATGGCGTCCGCTGCTAACGGTCAGCGGTGGTCTTCGCTGCTCGGGCGAGGTGCGGCCGGCTTCGCAGGTGTGCTCTTCTGTGCTGCGACTGCGCCTCCGATTTGATGGAAGAGGCTGGACTCGCGCTTGTAGAATCCCTCGGTGTGGTACGAATTGCCGAGCTTCAGGAAGGCGTAGTCGAGGTGATGGCAAATCTCGTGCAGCAAGGTGCGTAAGAAGGTTTTGAAGGCGACCACTTTGCCGAGCTTCGCCGTGATCATCCACACCTTGATGTTGGCCTGGCTGCCTGCCGCCTGTGTGTACAAGCCGTGCAGCTCGCCGCGTGTGTCGGATGGGCGCGTGCCGCTGACATGAACGCGAACCTTGGGGATCGTCAAGATCGTGCAGATCTCGTCGGCAACCGCCTGCGCCACTGCTTCGACACGATGCGCGTCGGCACTTTGCAGAGCGCTGGGCAACGCATGGACGGCGCGCAAGAGCCGCGGGCTCGGTCGCAGGGGGATCGAACTGGCGGCGTTGCTGCGGTCGTAGACTCGCTGCTGTGGTCGGGTCAGACGGTGGCGGAAGGCAGGCATGGAGGTTCCGGCTCCGCTCAGCCCGAACGGTTGTTGGTACGAAAGGCCTCGTAGACCTCGATCAAGACTTCGCGCTGGCGGTCGGTGAGGAATGGATCGCGGCGGATCTCGCGGACAGTGTCGATGTCATCGAGATCCTTTGGGTCGAGAACACCTGCCTGGAGTTGCAGGGTTTCGGCCGAAATGCGCAGCGCGCCGGCGATGGACTGGATTATGGCACGGCTTGGGTTGCGCATTCCGTTCTCGATCTCCTCGAGCACCGCGGCCGAGATGCCACTCTGCTCCGCCATTTTACGGATGGAAACGCGTGCTGCTTGACGCTGGCGGCGGATGTAGTCGCCGATACTAAATGCGGGGGTAGTCGCCTTGGGCTTCGACATGGTGCGCTCCTGGTATCGCGTTCCCAGGATTGCGTCAAAGCATCCGACTCCAAGGCCCAGGGCCTCGGCAAAGTCGCTGACGGAGGGTGTCCGCCTGATGCGCCGCGAGGATGCGCGTCTCCACTGCTTGCAGTTCCTTGCTTTTGGAGACGGGCCGCCCTCGGCCCGCATCTGATGAGTCCTCGATTGAGGTTCCGTCGACGACTTTGCCGTGGCCCTGCTCAAGGCCGACTTTGTCGTCGCCGGACCGCTTCTGCTGAACCCCGAACGGCAACTCCTGCGCTTGCGCGCCTGCGCACGGGAAAGCAGCACCGGCGAACCGGCGCACCGGTCACCTCCCGATCCGGCGCTACCGCCGGATCGGGGTTCGTATCGTTACATGCCAGTTACGGGACGACGCGTCCGAACAGGTCGGCGGAATCGAGATCGGTTGCCCCGACAGCGCCGATGAAGGCACCGGCACCATCTGCAGGATCACCCGCGTTGATCAGTGGGCTACCGGGGGCCGGACGGTAGATCTGCCGATAGTGAGACAGTACGTCGCCCGTGGTGCATGTTCCTAGCCAAATACAGCCTTCCGCCACCTGGTATGGAATCTCCGCCTGGCCGCTGAGCTGAGGATTGCTCAGCACGTCGTGGGTTCCCGGTGAGTTCTGGACAATGCCGGCAAGGTAGCGCGTCGAGGTCGGAGCCAATGGGTTGTACCAGGCGTTGTAGTCGGCGGTAGCCACACGCGGTGCTGTAATCGTTGCGTTTGGCGCCGAGACGAAAGCGCCGCCAAATGTCGAGCCGATGTTCTTGAATCCGGTGAACAGGTTGTTGCGGATTGACGACAACAGGGACCCGGAACCAATGGCAAGGGCGGTCGCATCGAAGCCGCCAACGGCTCCGCCGACATCGAAGGTGTTGTTGTAGATGCTCAGTCCGCTCTCCCCGCTGTAGAAGTTCAACGCTCCGTCGTAGCCGGTGTTGGGGCCGCTCGCGTGCGCAAACACGTTGTGGTGGATCAAGGTGTTGTCGTCCGCCGAGCGCCAAAAGTCGTGGCCGCTGTCGATGACGAGGTTGTAACGGAATTCGCCACCAAAGCTTTGGATTGGCCACGACCCACCACGAATTACGTTGTGCTCCGCCAAGGCATCGCCGGAGCTTCCTTCGAAGATCAAGTTGAAGCCTTGGCTAAAGCCGCCGTGGTAGTCGTGGCGCAGGTAGTTGCCTTGGATCAGGTCGTCGGAGGAGTTGTAGACGTCGAGAACGGCACGTGGGCCGATGAGAACGTTGCCTTCTCCAGCAGCCAAGCCACCGATCTGCCAGCCCGTGCCGCCGTTGATGCGCACGATGCCGGCCGCAATGCGGTTGCCCTGCACGATTTTGGCGCCGCTGGTGCTGCCGACCAGCTCGAGTGCTACGGGGACCGCAGGATCCGCCGAAACGTAAGTGAGGAGGTTGCTGGCGCGCAGCTCGTTGTTGGTGATGGTCAACGGAGCGCTACCCTGCACGCCGAAACGCATGCCTCCAGTCGCTTCGAAGACGGAATCCTGGACGGAGATTGGTGCAGACGTTGTCACCACGATCCCCTGGGTGGTGAAGTTGCCAAGGTCTCTTACCGTCGAGTTGTGAATGGTTACCGGCCCGGAGTATCCGGGAGCAGCAGTCACCTTGTAGCCGTTTCCGATCACGGTCTTGTCGGTCCAATCGAGAGCAGTCGAACCGCTCAGCAGCAGATCCTGCGTGAGACTGATTGTGTCGCCGTGCACCGCCGGCGCGTCTACATGAATGATAACTGGAACGGCGCCGTTAACGGGAGTTCCGCCCGTGGTGCTACCAGGTAGATAGGGCACGTAGGTTACCGTGATCACGTGGTCGCCCTGCGCCAAGCCGTTCGGCAGGCGCAACTCCCACAGGTTGGCATTGCTGGCGTCGGGAAGAACCGAACCAGAAAGCTGTCCATCGATGAAGAAGCGCACCATCGCCCCGGGGCACACGTACGGAGGATGGCCCGGCGGGCACATCCAGGCATTGGCATCGAGTGCATCGGCCAGGATGCGCAGCGGAACACCAGCGGTGAAGTGCATGTGCTGTGCCGGGCTCTTGATGCGGGTCTTGGTGCCGAACTCGCTCCAAGCTGGTTCGATGGGGTCGGCGAAGGGATTGGATGTTGCCGTTGGCGTCGGCGTCCCAACGACACCGGTGGTTGAGGTCGGCGTCAGCATCGGAGTCGATGTCGCCGCAGGCATGCCGGTGGTCGATGTAGGTGTTGCGGTTGCCGTCGTATTCGGTGTCGGTGCGGCAATGGCGTGTAACTCGACATCAAAGGCACAACCCGCCGTCGAACGCAGCTCTATGCGGTAGCCCTTCCAGTATTCGTCCGGGTCCATTGCGGTGGCGGAATACGTCACCGGCTGCATCGGCACGATGCGCAAGTTGCCGGCGAGGATCGAACCGTCCGCTTGCAGGGCTGGCTGTGCTGGTACTTGGAGCTGAAAGATCGGCTGCACGCCCGCGGCAACGCTGCAGGCGTCGGTAACCCGCAACACGTCGCCAGAGAGCACCAGAGTACGGTTCCAACTCTGCACCAAGCTTTGGTTCCCCACATAGGCATTCGAGAGATCGGCGACGACGGTGGTAACTCCTCCGGCTGTTGATGGTGTCATGGTTGATTGCACCGTGTCGCTCCAGCTCTGCGAAATGATGCTGCCGTTGCTGTGCTCGAAGCGCAGGCCGTTGTGCAACTCGACCTCCTGATGCAGGCCGCTGTCCGACCAGATGTTGTTGGTCACCACCAACCAATCGTTTTTGAAGAAGCTGAACGAGCCCTGATCTTGGTGGGCGTGCGATTGATCTAGCTTGCCGGCAACGAAGGCAAACCACGCAGCATCGGTTGTCCAATTGGTACGTGCGAACAGCGCTCCCGCTCCGGGCGAGTGGTACATCAGAGCCGTCGGCGCCACCGGCGCGTCGGGGTAGGGTAGCAGGTCGCTGAGGATGTTGAACAGGTGCGTCACGCCGTTGATGGAGTTGTTCTGCAACCACCAGGTGCCACGCTGCGCTTGCGGCGTGCCGGCGCTGAGGAACGTTGCCTCATGCACGAGGTTCTCGTGGTAGTCGTAAATCTCCGGCAGTGAGGAGCGCGAGAGGTCGGCAATCGGAGCAAAACGGTCGCGCGTCGGCACGGTGGCATGGACCCAATAGTCAATGGTCTCACGCGGGTGTGGCGTGATGTTGGCCAAGTCCTCACCCGTCGAGGCTCTCCAATAGATGTAGTTCCTGAGCAGATTGCCGATGGCCGTGCCGTAGCCCGTGCCCTCGCGTGTTCCGCCGCCGGGAAGCGCGGCGTAGTAGTCCAACAAGGGGCCGAACTTCTCGTCTTGCAGGAAATCGAACCACTGCGGATTTTGGCTTGCCAGTGCCCAAAGCATCGTCGCCTTCAGAAAACTGAAGTGATAGTTGTTGCCGGGATCGCATACCGACCAACCGGTCCACGGGTGCGACACTCCACCCCAGGCGGCGTCGTTCGGATGCCACAGGTTGAAGAGGGACAACTCGACGTAGGTGGCCCAGCGCTGGCGTTGCGCCGCCGTGAGGTGCGCGAAGCCGTGGTCGTAGGTGAGTGCCAGGTCTTCGATGTAGAAGCCGACCTCGAGGTAGGAATCATAGGCAATGTCGGGCTCGAGGCCGGCATTGATCTTCAGCTCTTCCTCGGCGACGAACGCATCGACACGCTCGATGGCTTTGGTCAGATACGGGAGGTGCCCGGTTAGTCGGTAGGCCACGATCAGGTGTTTGGCGGAGAATCCGTAGGGGGGATCCCCCGCCATGAGCGCATCGGCTCCGGCACGCAGGCGGGTTGCCGCCACCGTGTTAGCACCGCTTTGCGTGTAGTCGTTGAGGGAAATGAACGGCCGCACTGTGGGCAGTTGGTAGGTAAAGCCAGGGTAGACGCTGTTTGGTCCGGTCGGCTGGCAGGCGTCGCCCCCGCCGCCTCCTCCACCGCCACCAC
This sequence comes from uncultured Binatia bacterium (SeqCode), assembly GCA_964528465.1. Lineage (GTDB taxonomy): Bacteria > Desulfobacterota > Binatia > HRBIN30 > HRBIN30 > CAZGSN01. The sequence goes on along the minus strand of CAZGSN010000354.1, from coordinate 1,849 downwards.
CCCCGCCGCCGCCGCCACCGTTGGGTGGAGCCTGGACGACATCCAAGAATGCCGAGGCGGCGTCGAGGGTAAAGGACACCGGCGCGCTGCCTTCCTGGATCATGCGGATACGGACCGAGGCGAGCGGCTTACTGGCATCGAGTGTCAGGGAAGCTTCGACCGTGCCCTTGTCTCCGATGCTGCCGCTCACGGGGGCACATTGGATCACAGCCGTGCTGTCGGCGTAGTAGGCCATGGCGCAATACTGCAAGGTCGAAGTGCTGGCGACATCGGAGCGTAGGTGTCCGCCAACACGGAAGGCGCTGGCCCGCCCGCCGGTGAAGTCGTAGCTCCACCATACGTTGTTGCCGTATCCGGCGATGCTCACCTGCAAACTGTGCGCACCTTCGAGCGGTGAGCTGCTGGTACGTACGACCACGCTGCTCGTGTCTTGTCCAAAGAACCCCGATTCGCCGGAGTCGAATTGCGGGTCTTGCACTAGGTTCATAGGTTGCGGAGAGAAAGTCGGCGTCGCTGTTGCCGGAATCGCCGTAGCCGAAGGAGTGGGGCTGGCAGTTCCAACCGGCTGGGTTGGCGATTCCGTAGCCGTCTCGGTAGCGGTGGGAGTCGCGCTTGTAGTCGGCGACACTGTTGCCGTCGACTCGGCCGTAGGCGACTCCGTCGCGGTCGCGCTCGGGGTCTCGCTTGCGGTCGAGGTCGGCGTATGCGTCGGCTCCTCCGTCATGCTGAGAGTAGGAGTAGCGGTTGGCGTCTGGGTCGATTCAGCGCAGGCCAGCACCGGCCCGTCGGCTCGTACCAGAGTTGGCTGAGTTGGGCTGAAGCGCTCGAAGCGACCACAGTGCTCGCTCCCATTTATGGAGAAGCGGACCTCCAGAAAGGCAAGCGGCCCTACCGGTGGAACAAAACTCGGGCCGTGCAGGGAGGCGGACAACCGCCCGTTGCGGAATCGAATGCGGCGGACCCCGCCACTGGCCTGCGGATCATCGAAGGCGTAACCGCCCGATACGTGCCGCCAGCCGCTGCAGGGGAGGGCGATGTCGCCCGTGTCGTACCCGGGAGCCTGCAAGCGCAGCGTGCTGACCTGCGGACAGCGCGGGTCGATGGCGACGATGCCGGTGCTGCTGAATTTGATCCTGCCGCTGTTGCGCTCGGCGCGTAGCGCCGTACGAAACTTAGCGCTGCCCGCACCCGTCAGGGCAGCCGACTGGGCCACCGCGGGAGCGGACAGTGCCGCCAGCCAAGCGCATATCAACAGAACTCTCGTTTGCATGATGCCTTCCTCCTCCTTGAGTCACACCGCTGCGTACTCAGGCCGGACAGTAGTGCTTGGAGAAATGAAATTCGTGAAAGCGGCCTGAGATTTCGGTGAAATCGCCGCACAGTCGACGAGTGTGGAAGGCCTCGACCGGAGTACAATCGCGGAACGGCACCTTCCCCGCTGTGTCGATTTGTTGTAGCGGCGGCCCTTGTGGCCACCTGATTCCCCACCCCGGGCGGGACAATCAAGCCGGGTTTTCCTCTCCCCGCACTTTCGCGGGGAGAGGATGAAGGTGAGGGGTCCAGCAAGTCCTTCTATTTATCGACGACTTTCCCGTTTGTACCTCGAATGGAACCCTCATCCCTACCCTCTCCCGCGAAAGTGCGGGAGAGGGCGCCGCTTGCAGACGCCGATCCTTGACCGCCCGGCATTGGGGGCAAAGCCGCCTAAGGCCGGGCAGGCATCGCAAACTGTCGTTGCGCCTCCTCCAAAGCTACTGGCATGGGCGACCATGCAGCTACCGTTGGGCCTACCTTCTTCCTTGCCAGCGAATGCCTACGATTTCGGCAAGCGCACGTCGGGTGAGGGGCA
>CAZGSN010000353.1:0-5082 GCA_964528465.1 uncultured Binatia bacterium (SeqCode) | reverse complement strand
CGGAGATGGTCATGCCCGGGGACAATATCCGGGTGAGCGTAGAATTGATCACGCCGATCGCGATGGATGAGGGGTTGCGGTTCGCCATTCGTGAAGGTGGCCGTACGGTGGGTGCTGGCGTTGTCAGCAAAATCATCGAGTAGCCATCCGAGGACCCGAGGATCCGAAAAATGCGAGAACTCATTTCTTTTCAGTGCGAGCAATGCCGGCGCCGCAATTACACGAGCACGAAGAACAAGAAGACGACCACGGAAAAGTTGGCTTTCCGTAAGTTCTGTCCTGCGTGTCGCTCCCATACTGTGCACAAGGAGTCGAAGGTCTGAGGGGCTAAGCCGGGGGCAACGCGAGCTTGGGGGCGGCAACCCCGCGCTTCACGGCTTCGGGTCAGTAGCTCTAATTGGCAGAGCACCGGACTCCAAATCCGGGTGTTGCAGGTTCGAGTCCTGCCTGACCCGCTCCAGATTTCGCTAGCGAGTACGTTGAGACGAGAATGGCATTACAAGAACAGCTTGCAAAGGTGCGCGACTTAGGGCCGCGATCGGTTACCTTCCTAAACGAAGTGTGGGCCGAAATGAAGAAGGTTCATTGGCCAACTCGCAAGGAAACGTATGGCGCAACTTTAATCGTGCTGGTCGTCACGGCGATCATTGCGCTCTATCTGGGCGTTGTGGATACGCTCATCTCTTTTGTGATCCAGCGGATCCTGGGCTGAGGCACGATGGCAATGCATTGGTACGTTGTTCACACATATTCGGGCTTTGAGCAGAAGGCCAAAGCCGCCTTGGAGGAGCGCATTCGCTCCCTTGGCAAGCAGGAGAAGTTCGGGGAAGTTCTCGTGCCGGCGGAGAAGGTGGTCGAACTCGTCAAGGGTCGAAAGAAGACCTCTTCGCGCAAGTTCTTTCCCGGTTACATGCTGGTGAACATGGAGCTTGACGACGAGACTTGGCACATCGTCAAGGGCACGCCGAAAGTCACGGGTTTCGTTGGTGACGCGACTAGTCCGGCGCCCATCACCGATGCCGAGGTGCGAGAGATCACGCAGCAAATGGCCGAGGGCGCTGCGCGTCCGAAGCCGAAGGTATTGTTTGAGTCGGGGGAGAGCGTCAAGGTGATCGACGGTCCGTTTGCCGACTTCAACGGGGTGGTGGAGGAAGTGAAGGGGGATAAGGGCAAGCTGCGAGTGCTGATCAGCATTTTCGGTCGCGCAACGCCGGTCGAGCTGGATTTCGTGCAGGTCGAGAAGGCCTGAGGCGCTTGCAGGTTAAGGAGAGCTAACGGTGAAGAAGGTAATTGCGGAGATCAAGCTTCAAATTCCGGCTGGTGCGGCCAACCCGAGTCCACCCGTGGGCCCAGCTCTTGGCCAGCGCGGCGTCAACATCATGGAGTTTTGCAAGGCGTTCAATGCGCAGACCCAAGCACAGCAAGGTCTGATCATTCCCGTCATTATCACGGTCTATGCGGATCGTTCCTTCACGTTCATTACCAAGACACCGCCAGCGGCGATCTTGCTGAAGCGCGCGGCGGGCATCGAGAAGGGCTCTGCCGAGCCCAACAAGAAGAAGGTTGGCAAGGTAACACGCGCGCAGGTCAAGGAGATTGCTCAGTTGAAGCTGCAGGACCTGACGGCCAACAGCATCGAGGCGGCGATGCGCACGGTGGAAGGGGCAGCGCGGAGCATGGGCCTCGAAGTGGCCGAGTAAGCGAGGAGACAATGGCGAAAGAAGGAAAGCGACTGCGTGCAGCGCGCGCGAGCCTCGACGGTGCGGCGCGCTACCCCTTGGGTGAAGCGGTGACCCTGGCGGTGGGCGCTGCCAAGTGCAAGTTTGACGAGACTCTCGACGTTGCTGTCCGCTTGGGCGTGGACCCGCGGCAGGCAGACCAGAATCTGCGTGGCACGGTGGTGCTTCCGCACGGAACCGGTAAGTCGGTGCGTGTGCTGGTTTTCGCCAAGGGCGAGAAAGAACGGGAAGCTACCGAGGCGGGCGCCGACTTCGTCGGCAACGACGACTTGGTCAAGAAGATCTCGGAAGGTTGGTTCGATTTCGACAAGGCTGTTGCCACACCGGATATGATGGCCTTGGTTGGCCGCATTGGTAAGGTGCTCGGTCCGCGTGGCCTAATGCCGAACCCGAAGGTTGGAACGGTAACCTTCGATGTGGGTAAGGCCGTTGCCGAACTCAAGGCCGGCAAGGTCGAGTTCCGCGTCGAGAAGGCAGGCATCGTGCACGTGCCGGTTGGAAAGGTCTCGTTCGGGGCTGAGAAGCTCACGGAAAACGCGCAGGCGCTGCTGAATAGTTTGATGCGTGCCAAGCCGGCGACGGCCAAGGGTAATTACTTGATCAGTATCTCCGTTGCTTCGACCATGGGTCCGGGCGTGCAGGTGGATCCGACGGCGTTGCGCGCGGCGGCGTAAGGAGGACGGTGTGAACCGAGAAGAAAAAAGCACGGCCGTTGCTGATTTGCAGGGCCAGTTTCAGCGCGCCACGGTGGCCTTGCTGGCTAGCTCGCAGGGGCTGACCGTGGCCAAGGTGCAAGAGCTGCGGCGAGCCGTCAAGCAAGCTGGCGGCGAGTACAAGGTGGCAAAGAATACGTTCGTGCGCCTCGCCATCAAGGATACTTCGTTTGGCATCTTGGACGAGCTGCTCAGTGGGCCCAATGGCGTCGTCTTTGGCTACGCCGACCCGGTGGCTGTGACCAAGGTGCTGGTCAAGTTTGCCGAGGAAAACGACAAGCTGTCGATCAAGGGCGGAGCCCTGGGAGCCAAGTTGTTGGCTCGCGACGAGGTCGAGGCGTTGGCCAAGCTGCCAAGCCGCGAGGCGTTGCTGTCACAGTTGTTGCGCCTCATTCAGACGCCGGCGACGCAGTTGTTGCGCACGATGCAAGAGCCGGGGGCGAGCTTGGTGCGGTTGCTTGGGCAACTGCGTGGACGTTTAGAGCAATAAAGGATCGGGATTACCCGTACTACGAAGGAGGAAGGTCATGTCAGAAGGCATGGTTACACGCGAGCAGGTTAAGGATTTCATCAAGAATTTGACCTTGATGGATGCAGCAACTCTCGTCAAAGAGCTCGAAACCGAGCTAGGTGTGAGCGCTGCGGCGCCGGTGGTTGCTGCCGGTCCGGCCGCGGCTCCGGCCGCAGCCGCGGCAGCCGAGCAGGATGAATTCACCGTCATGCTTACCAGCGGCGGCGACAAGAAGATCCAGGTGATCAAAGTCGTCCGTGAGCTTACTGGGCTGGGCCTGAAAGAAGCGAAGGACCTAGTTGATGGTGCTCCTAAGCCCGTCAAGGAAGGTGTCGCCAAGGCGCAAGCCGAGGAAATGAAGAAGAAGATCGAGGAGGCAGGCGGCACGGTTGAGCTCAAGTAGCGCGCACTACCCTTTGCTTTCACGGAAGGAGTCGCAATGAGTTCACGGGTCGGCAGCAACCTGCGGTTTCGGCGTAATTTCGGTCGTATCAAGAAGATCATCGAGATTCCGAATCTCATCGAGATTCAGAAGCGTTCGTACGATGAATTCTTGCAGCGCGCCGTTGCGCCTGCGGAGCGTCGCGACACTGGTCTCCAAGGAGTCTTCCGGTCGGTATTCCCGATCAAGGACTTCAACGAGACCGCGTCGCTGGAGTTCGTCAGCTATCAGCTTGGCGAGCCGAAGTACTCGGTCGACGAGTGCCATCAGCGCGGTATGACCTTTGCCGCACCACTGAAGGTCACCATCCAGCTCGTCATCTGGGATGTCGATCCGCAAACCGGAGCCCGTTCGATCAAGAACGTGAAGGAGCAAGAGGTCTATTTCGGGGAAATCCCCTTGATGACCGAAAACGGCACCTTCATGGTCAACGGAACCGAACGGGTGATTGTCAGTCAGTTGCACCGTTCCCCTGGAGTCTTCTTCGATCACGACAAGGGAAAGACGCACGCCAGCGGTAAGCTTCTCTATTCCGCTCGCGTGATTCCCTATCGTGGATCGTGGATCGATTTCGAATTCGATCCGCGCGACATCCTGTACGTCCGTATCGATCGCCGTCGTAAGTTCCATGCGACGGTGGTGCTGCGTGCTCTGGGTATGACCGCCGAGGATGTCCTCAATTACTTCTACAAGAGCGACACTCTGGTAATCGATGGACCCAAGATTGCCAAGCGCTTCAAGCCAGAGCTGTTGCTAGGGCTGAAGGCAACGCGTGACATCCGTGGTGCCGGCAATGATGTCGTGGTCAAGGAAGGTCGCAAGATCACCAAGGCCCACATCAAGCAGCTCGAGCAAGCCAAGATCAGCGAGATCCCGATCACGCTCGAAGAGGTCATCGGCCGCGTGGCCGCGCATGACGCCGTCGATCCCCGCACGGGGGAAGTGCTCATCGAGTGCAACCAGGAGATTACCTCCGAGAAGCTGGATCAGTTGCGCGAACGTGGCGTCTCCGACGTGGAAGTCCTGTTCCTGGACGATCAGCATATCGGCCCGTCCCTGCGTAGTACGTTGCTCCTCGATGGCATCAATTCTTCCGACGAAGCCATCATCGAGATCTACAAGCGTCTCCGCCCTGGGGATCCCCCGACCATTGAAACGGCCACGACGTTCTTTAACAACCTGTTCTTCAACGCCGAGCGCTATGACCTTTCCCGTGTCGGCCGCCTCAAGTTGAACCACAAGCTGCGCTTGAACGCGCCGCTCGACCAGGGAACATTGCGTCGCGAGGACATCCTCGAGGTGGTTCGCTACCTGATCGAATTGCGTAACGGCAACGGGATGATCGATGACATCGATCACCTTGGTAACCGCCGCGTGCGCGCGGTCGGTGAGCTGGTCGAGAATCAGTATCGCATTGGCTTGGTGCGCATGGAGCGCGCCATCAAGGAGCGGATGAGCCTGCAGGACATCGAAACTTTGATGCCGCAGGAGCTGATCAACTACAAGCCTGTTTCTGCCGTAGTCAAAGAGTTCTTTGGCTCCAGTCAGCTTTCGCAGTTCATGGACCAAACCAATCCGCTGTCCGAGATTACCCACAAGCGACGCTTGTCGGCGCTTGGTCCGGGTGGTCTCACGCGCGAACGTGCCGGATTCGAGGTCCGCGACGTTCACCCGACC
>CAZGSN010000352.1:0-6053 GCA_964528465.1 uncultured Binatia bacterium (SeqCode) | reverse complement strand
AGGTGGTTGGTGGGCTCGTCGAGCAGCAGGCAGTTGGTTGGATGGAGGAGAAGGGTGGCGAGTGCCAGACGGCTCTTCTCGCCGCCGCTCAGCACCTTGGTCTTCTTGTAGACAGCGTCGCCGCTGAACAGAAAGGCGCCGAGCAACCCGCGCACCGACGGCACAAGCTCGGTGGGTGCGGCATCGGTGACGACATCGAGGACGGTCTTGTCCGGGTCGAGGCTGGCGCCGCGGTCCTGCGCAAAGTAGCTGATCGCGACGTTATGGCCGACCTTGCGTTCCCCCGCATCGAGGCTGTCCACGCCAGCGAGAATCCGCATCAGAGTGGACTTTCCGGCGCCGTTGGGTCCAACCAGGGCAATCTTCTGGCCGCGCTCCACGGCCAGGCTTAGCCCGGTGTACACGGTAAGAGCGCCGTAGCTCTTGTGGATGTCGGTTAGCTCCAGCACGGTGCGACCGCTGCGTGGTGGCTGCGGAAAGCGGAAGTGCACGGTGCGCATGCCGTCGGGCGGCTCGATGCGTTCGATTTTCTCGAGCTGCTTGATGCGGCTTTGCACTAGAGCCGCCTTCGATGCCTGGTAGCGAAAGCGGCTGATGAAGGCCTCTATGCGCTCGATCTCTTCTTGCTGTTCTTTGTAGGCCTGCTCGATTTGTAGCTTTCGCTCGTCCTTCTCCAGCAGGTAGCGCGTGTAGTTGCAGGAGAAGTCGGTGAGGCGGCCGCGCGAAATCTCGGTGATGCGCTTGACGGTTTGATCGAGGAAATAGCGATCGTGGGCGACCAGGATCACGGTATGCGGATAGGTGCGCAAGAACTCCTCGAGCCAGTCGCGAGCTTCGAGGTCGAGATGGTTGGTCGGCTCATCGAGCAACAACAGGTGCGGCTCTACGAGCAGGAGCTTGGCCAGGGCAATGCGCATCTGCCAGCCACCGGAAAACTCGCTGCAGTCGCGCTGTAGGTCGGCGGGCTTGAAGCCAAGCCCGCTCAAGACGAGCTGGGCGCGGCTTTCCAGATCGTAGCTGCCATGCGTATCCCAAGCCTCACGCGCCGCCGCGTAGCGAGCCATGAGGTCGTCGTGGTCGGGATCGTCCGGGCGACTGTTGGTAAGCGCTGCTTCCAGTCGCTCACACTCTGCCGCGATGTCGTGCAGCCGATCGAAGGCGGAAAGCGCTTCGGTGAGCACGGAGCGGCCGTGCAGACCCATGATCTCTTGCGGCAAGTAGCCGATCGTGGCGCCGCGTGGAGTGCTGATCAGGCCGCCGTCGGCTTCCGCTTGGCCGGCAAGAATCTTCAGGAATGTCGACTTGCCGGACCCGTTGGCACCAACCAGAGCAACCCGTTCCCCGGCTGGAACAAACCAGTTCACCGAGGCGAGGACGACCTGGTTGCCGAAGGACTTGGAGAGATTGGAAACCGTAAGCACGAGGGTCGCGCGTTCTAGCGACGGCATCCATCAGCCGCAACACGGCGCAGCTTCCAGATCCGGCGCTACCGCCGGATCTGGAGGTGCCCGGTGCGCCGGTTTGCCGGTGCCGGGGGCGTACGGCTCGACTTCTCCAAAGCGCGAAGTGTCATAGGCGCCGATCTGGCAGGCATCCATGCGTCTGCTGCCCTCATCCGGCGTTGGTCGAGCCGCGAATACACCTCTGTTCCCTTCGGATTGATTTCGCCATCAAACAACTCGTACACGTCTTGCACTTCCGTGAGCTTCCAGCGGACCATCTCCCCGCGATGGTTCAGATACGGTTCGCTGTAAGCTCGCCACTCGGATGATAGCCGTGCCTTCGCCTGCTTCTCGTTGCGCGCCTTTACGAGAACGAGTCGATCCTCTACGTCAATCATGCCGCGGCGTTTCCCTTCGATCTGAATCGCCACACGACCCCAAACACAGAACCAGCCGCCTACGCGCTGCGGTCGTCTTCGCCGCAGGCCGCTGACTTTTGCGATGTGCACTTGGATACCTGACATGCTCGCTACACTCGGAACTACTCGGGCGGGCAAGATTCCGTCAATCGTCCAGGGCATCTTGTCGTCGCCGCGAGCCTTGAATTGAGCCTCCGGCCAGCGCCTAACCATATGTTCGAGTCGGCGTTGAAGCAGCGTGGCAAGTCGAAGCTGCCGCTGGGCTGGCGTAAGCCGGCGAAGGGTTGCAATGGAAAGCCCACGCTGCTGAACCAAAAATGAGACGCGGCGATTGCCAAGCTTCTTGAGCTTGCTGGGGGTGAGACCGAAGTCGCGAAGACCGGAGAGATTCACAAGGTTAGGTCCAGTTGCGGAGCTTCTATCGCGAGCGCAGTTGTGATGGCAATCGCGACTTGAGGTGACTGGATGTGGCTGGAGAGGCAGAATCCCAATGCCCTCCGTTGCCCTCACCATGAGCACATGGGGGACCTGAAGGGCACATGGACCACCTGCTCTCATTTTTCCTTCTCCTTGGTGGTTGCCCCTGGTGACCTGGGCAAACAGATAGGCTAAAGGACCGGCGCGAGAGATCCCTACATGATTGAACGTTACACACGCCCGCAGATGGCAGCCGTCTGGGATGAAGAAGCCAAACTGCGAATTTGGTTGGAGATTGAGCTGTTGGCCTGCGAGGCCGTGGCGGCGCGCGGGGGCATTCCCAAGGATGTGCCGGCAAAGCTGCGCGAGCGCGGCCGCGTCAACCTGGCGCGCATGCAGGAAATCGAAGCGCAAGTGGCTCACGACGTCATCGCTTTCGTCACCTCGGTGGCGGAGAACTGTGGTCCCGAGGGCCGCTACCTGCACCTTGGTCTGACTTCTTCGGATGTCCTCGACACGGCTTTTGCGGTGCAACTGGTGCGCGCGGCGGACCTGCTGATCGAAGGCGCGACGGCGCTGCGCGACGCCATCCGCATGCAGGCGGAGAAGCACCGTGGCACCGTGATGGTCGGACGCTCGCATGGCATCCACGCCGAGCCGATAACTTTTGCCATCAAACTCGCCGGTTGGTACGCCGAGATGCAGCGCAACGTCGATCGCCTGCAGCAAGCTAGAGAAGCTGTCCGCTACGGCAAGATCTCGGGTGCGGTAGGCACCTTCGCCCACTCGGCGCCGGAAATCGAAGCCTACGTTTGCGGCAAGCTTGGATTGCAGGGCGAGCCGGTGGCGACCCAGGTAGTGCCGCGCGATCGCCACGCCGAGTACTTCAGCATGCTTGCCATCGTTGCCGGCTCGATCGAACGTTTCGCGGTCGAGATCCGCCATTTGCAGCGCACCGAGGTAGGTGAGGCACAAGAGCCGTTCGGAGGCGCGCAAAAGGGCTCGTCCGCGATGCCGCACAAGCGCAATCCGATTCTCACCGAGAACGTAACCGGCCTCGCCCGGCTGGTTCGCTCCTACGCCGTGGCGGCGCTCGAGAACATTGCGCTGTGGCATGAGCGCGACATCAGTCATTCTTCGGTCGAACGGGTCATCGGTCCCGATGCCACCATTGCTCTAGACTTCATGCTGGGTCGGCTGACGCGTGTCGTAAAGGACCTCGTCGTCCATCCGGACAACATGAAACGAAACCTTGAGCTGTGGCGTGGCGCCGTGTTTTCCGAAGCGGTTCTGCTTGCCCTGGTGCGCGGCGGGATTTCGCGCGACGAGGCCTATCGCTGGGTACAACGTTGCGGCATGAAAGCCATGGCCGGAGCCGACTTTCGCGAGGAAGTCGCGCGCGACCCAGATATCACGCAACATCTTACACCAACACAGATCGGCGAGCTGTTCGATCTGCATCACCACCTGCGCTACGAGGGCGAGCTGCTCCAGCGCGCATTCGGAGGGAAGCAATGAAACGCGGTGAACTCTTGTACGAGGGCAAGGCCAAGCAGGTCTATGCCACGGACAACCCGGACTACGTGATCCAGTACTTCAAGGACGACGCAACCGCCTTCAACGCCAAGAAGAAGGGCACGATTGCCTCGAAGGGCGTGGTCAACAATCAGATCAGCGAGACCTTCTTTCGCTTGCTCGAGGGCCAAGGTGTGCCGACCCATTTGGTGGAGCGCCTGAGTGATCGCGAAATGCTGGTGAAGAAGCTCGAGATCATTCCGGTCGAGACCGTAGTCCGCAACATCATTGCCGGCAGTTTGGCCAAACGCCTCGGCTTGGAGGAGGGGAAGGACCTCGATCGGCCGATCCTCGAGTACTTCTACAAGAGCGATGCGCTGGACGATCCCATGGTCAGCGCTTCGACGCCGGTCGCCTTGGGCTGGGCCAGCGAAGCCGAACTCAAGCGCATCGATGAGCTTGCCCTCAAGGTCAACGGTATTCTCAAGAGCTTCCTCGACGAACGCGGGATTCTGCTGGTCGATATGAAGCTCGAGTTTGGCCGCCATAAAGGGCAAGTGCTGCTTGGGGACGAGATTTGTCCTGACACCTGCCGCTACTGGGACAAAGACACGCGCAAGAAGCTGGATAAAGATCGCTTCCGTCGCGACCTCGGCGACGTGGAAGAGGCGTATCACGAGGTGCACCGTCGCGTCGTTGGCACCGCCCAGAGGGGCGCATGAAGGCCAAGGTGTTCATTACCCCGAAGAAGGGGGTGCTCGACCCGCAAGGGAAAGCCGTGGAACATTCGCTGCACGCGTTGGGTTTCTCGGAAGCCAGCCAGGTGCACATTGGCAAGTACGTTGAACTGCATTTGGAGGGACTCGATCGCACCCGCGCCGAACAGCGAACCGATGAGATGTGCCGTAAGCTCTTGGCCAACGGCGTCATCGAAGACTACCGCTTCGAGATCGAAGGCTGAGGCCAGCCCGGATTCTGAACATGAACTGCGCGATGCCTTGTAAGATGTTCTCGATCCCCAAGATCGATGGCTGCGAGGGAAGAGAGAAAGCCGTTGTACGCCTTGGGCGCGAGTGGCTTTGCCGGCCAATTCGCATTTCCGTTGGGTGGGGGCCGAGGGCGGCCCGTCTCCAAAGACGAACTCTCAATGTTCATAAGCAGTGGAGACGCCCCTTCGACGTTGCTCAGGACAGGCGCGCCCTCGCGGCGCATCAGCCGGATTGCCTGCCTTATCGAACCGGCGGGCAAGGCTGGCGTGAGACGAGGGTGGGCTGATGCGTTGGGGTGTGGTCACTTTCCCAGGGTCGAACGACGATCACGATGACTTGTGGGTTGCCGGGCACGTTCTTGGCAACGATGCGGTTTCTCTGTGGCACAAGGATCGTGATCTCAAAAACGTCGACTGCGTCATCCTGCCGGGCGGGTTTTCCTATGGCGACTACCTGCGCTGCGGCGCCATGGCGCGCTTCTCGCCGATCATGGAAAGCGTTGCTGCCTTTGCACGCAGTGGCGGCTTGGTACTAGGCACCTGCAACGGCTTCCAGATTCTGTGCGAGTCGGGGCTGCTGCCGGGGGCGCTGATTCGCAACCGTAGCCTGCGCTTTGTTTGTGAATGGTCGCAGCTACGCGTCGAGCAGACGCAGACGCCGTTCACCAATCGCTACACCCCCGGGGAAGTCATCTCGATTCCGATCAAACATGGCGATGGCTGCTACATTGCCGATCCGGGAACCCTGGAGCATCTCGAGAAGAATCACCGAGTCGTACTGCGCTACGTGGATCTCAGTGGCCGCGCCACGCCGGAAGCGAATCCCAATGGCTCGTTGAACAACATTGCCGGTATCGTCAACGACGCCGGCAACGTCTTCGGCCTCATGCCGCACCCGGAGCATGCTTGCGAGCGCAAGCTGGGTGGCGAAGACGGATTGAAGTTGTTTCAGTCGGTGGTCCACTGGTTCGCCAATCGATCGCAACCGCAGGCCGCGGCGGTGGCGCCAGGACATTGAGCATGTCGAAATTGTTGCAACCGGTCGCCGAAGCCGACGCCCTCGAGCACGGCTTGAGCCAGGATGAGTTCGCACGCATCTGCAAGGTGCTGGGTCGGGCTCCGAATATCACCGAGCTTGGGGTGCTGTCGGTCATGTGGTCGGAGCATTGCAGCTACAAGAGCTCGCGGGTGCACTTGAAACAATTGCCCACGAAGGGACCGCGGGTTTTGCAGGGGCCGGGTGAGAATGCCGGTGTCATTGATATCGGGGAC
>CAZGSN010000351.1:0-18359 GCA_964528465.1 uncultured Binatia bacterium (SeqCode) | reverse complement strand
CCTTGGCGAGGTTCAGAGATGCATCAACAAGCTTCTCGGAGAGACCTTGTGCGACCTGAGTGCCGGCCTACATAGTTGCCCCATCGCCGATCTCGACGGTAACGGCTACCTGTCCCTGCGTGAGGCACAGGAATGCGTGCTCCGCTTTTTGGCCGGATGCTCTTGATGCTCAGCGGTACACGCATTTTTCGTCCTCCACGACACCACCAGGCGACGGGAGGGATATCTACACGAGGCTACGCCGTTTTTGTTTTCTTGCTGATAGGGGTTGGGTTGTCCGGCCGATCGGCTCAGGCAGCGTGCAATCTCATCCCGCAGACCGAGAAAAGCTTCGAGGCGGCGCGCGGCGCCACTACCCGACCATTCGCTGCGCCCGGTGAGCCTCTCGAAGTGCGGTTGCGCCCGTGCGATGGCGCGACGCCGCTGCTTGGGCCTAGCGCTACCGACAACCTTGTGACCGTGCTGTTCGAGCCCACTGGCAGCGGAGCCAAACACGCGGTCGTGCTCACCGCAGCGGCTGACTGTACTGCGGTTGCACCATTGCTGTCGGCTTGCACAGCCCAACTCGGCGCCGGCGCCAGTACTCAGTGCATCGCCGGAAGCAGCGCGGCCATGCAAATCGTGTCGCGCAACGGCACCGATTATCTGCGTTTCCACTTCCCGGACAGCACTGCACTTTTCGGTACCCCGCTTAGCGGCCCAGCGACAGTCGCCGTGACCGATTCGTCGCCGGCAGCTCTGCCGTGTCAACTGGCGACCTCAACCTGCGCGCAGCAATCTGGACTGACCGCTTGCATTGACTCCTTTTATGCCAACGACGGTAATTGTGGACGCGGCCTTTCCGAAGGCCCGTTCAAGCACTTCACCGCACTACCTGCTCCTAATGATTTTGCAGCCGGATGTTGGGACACGATCCCACCGTGCACGCTGTCGACTTCGCAATTTCGTATGACCACGGACGCGGATGGTAATCTTCTGGTGCCGATGGATTGGCGCGGCATCCTCGTTCGTCAGAATCAGGTCCCGGTGCCAAGACTCTTGTCAGCGACGCTCGCGTCCCCGGTACCCGTGCTCGGAATTCGCATCCCCGGCAAGTCCTTCATGGCCTCGTTTACCCCGGAAGGTGGGCTCCTGCCGCCTATTTTTGAGCCGGAGAGTGCAAGTGGAACGCCCGACGGCGTGGCTACTTTGTTCGGCTCTGCAGACGCTCCGTATACCATCCTGCGACTGGCACGGCGCAGCGATACCTTTCAGGCCTGCACTGGCGGAGGCAACAACGGGCTGCCGTGTAATGAGAGCGCCGAATGTCCAAGTGGCATCTGCGGGCCAACGACTTGCTTTGGAGGTGCACGCCACGGCCTGGCGTGCACCAGCGACGGCGGATGCCCCGGGGGGGAGTGTGGGCCTCAGTTGATTGATCTTCGCGGTGTTGGTAGCGGCGGAAACGGTCCGTTGGTCCTGAACCGCCTAGGCGCCGGCGTCTGCCAGGAAGACACCAGCAATGCCTGCACTATGGCTGCACAGTGCAGCATGGGTGCGGGGACCTGCGTCGGCTACGCGCTCACCGCCGAGTATCCGGTGCCGCTTGAAGGACTGGCCGAGTCCCCCGACGTTTTTGCGTTCTCGGTCAACGAAGCTGTCGATCTAGTGGATCGAAACAAGGATGGCGACACTCTCGACACGATCGTAACCCTGCGCGATCGCGCTAGTGGTCAGAATCAGCCGCTGGGCTCGCCACCGTTAAGCTGCGGCACACCGCTAGACACTCCTCAGGGTCGCGCTGTCGTTCGCACACGCAGTGCGCCTTTTTCGTTTCCCGCCGTGGTTACCGAGGGTGACTTGGTGGCCTTCTTGGAGTCAGAGGCCAATACCAATGACCCGGCGGGAATGGTCCACCCTGGATGCGATCAGAACGGCGACGGTGACGCGATCGACAGTGTACTGCGGGCGTTTCGGCTGAACAGTGGCGAGGTCGGTTCCGGAGTGCAGATTGCGGACGGCGACCTCAAGCTTAACGATCGCGCGCTTGCAGTTTCGAACGGGCGAGTGTTCTTTCGCAGCCGGGAAGCGGCCGGCGCCACCCGTACTACGACCAGAGTTAGTGAACGTACTGGGCCCGCAGAGACCACGGTCCAGAGTTCGGTGTCCGGGTACCAGTTCTCTTCCAACCTATCGGCAACCGGCCGCTTCGTTGCCTTTGCCAGCGGCGATAGTGGGCTGGTCGCGGGCGACCTGAACGGTGTGTTCGACATCTTCGTCCGTGATCTGCAGAGCGGCGGCATGGAACGGGTCAGTATCAACTCTCTCGGCGCTGAACTGAACGGGGCCAGCCTCTGGCCTTCCATTTCTGCCGATGCCGAAGGGCGCTTCGTGGTGTTCGCAACCCAAGCTTCGAACGTTGATGCGGGACCCAAGCCTACCTGTAGCTTGCCCAGTGTAGGCCCCTGTCTCGAGGTAGTCGTGCATGATCGAGTCACCCATCAGACCGAGTTGGTCAGCATCGGCCCCGGCGCGGAGCGTCCGAACAATGCATCGCTTACTGCACTGGTGTCCCCCGATGGCCGTTATGTTGGTTTCTATAGCTTTGCCAGCAACCTGATCGACGGCGCCGATAGCAACGTCTGCAATTCTATCTTAGGAAGCGGCACAGCCTGCCCGGATGTGTTCGTCCGCGATCGCTGCACGAGCAACGGTAGCGCAGTGCCAGGCTGTACGCCGTCGACCGTGTTGGCGACGCGCAAGTCCGACGGCTCGCAACTGGAGCAACCGCCGGTGTACTTCTCAATGTCGGCAGATGGCCGTTATGTAGCGTTCGATACCTCGGCTAACGGCGTGACGCCCGACGACGACATGGCCGGTACGCTCGATGTCTTTGTACGCGACCTCCTCGACGGCAGTACCGAGTTGGCAAGCACCAACGCTGCCGGAGACAAAGCAGCGGGGGCCACTTGGGTGCCCAGCCTCTCGGCTGATGGTCTTCTGGTGGCGTTTCAGAGTACCGCTGGCAATCTGCTGCCCAGCCCGGGCGTGGGCTACAACATCTACGTGAAGGACCGAGTGACTGGGAGCGTCGATCGGGTGAGCGTTAGCTCCGCCGGTGAGTCCGCCGATGGCGGCAGCGAGGGCCCGCTACTCTCGTCCAACGGGCGCTTCGTAATCTTCCGCAGTACCGCTACCAATTTGGTGCCCGGTGACGCCAACGGTTCTGTGGATGTGTTTGTCCGCGATCGCGTCACCGGAACAACTGAGCGCGTGTCGCTGGCGGCAGACGGCAGCGAGGTGAGCGATGCTGTCTCTTCGCACCAGATCTCGGCCGACGGGCGCTTTGTTGGCTTCGTTAGCACCTCGTCCAGCCTGGTAGCTGGCGATAGCAACGTTTGTAGCTCGGATGCATTTCCGCTCGGTGGCCCTTGTCCAGACGTGTTCGTTCGCGGGATCGACTTGAGCGACACGGGTAGCGATCTCACCGGTGACGGCGACCTCGACGATACGGTCTTAGGCGTCCTTGATACGGGGGCCAGCGCGTCGGCGACGAGTCTTTGCGCCGCCGAACAGGTCTCGACTGTCGGGGGAGCGGCAGCCTTTCTGCGCCCGGAAGCTGCCGGGGTTTCGAATGCGCCGGTCTGCAGCGGAGGTAGCTTGAGCGGTCCGCTCCTCAACGGGGACGGTGATGGTAACGATTTCGTCGTACACTATGTGTCGAGCACCAATGTGGTTAGCAATCTCGGCCGTGCCGCCAGTGCCGTAATCCTTACCGGCTTGTGTGATGCCGGAACGAGCGCCGGTGACGGCTGCCACGCGGATTCTGATTGTCCGGGTGGCAGTTGCGTCGCCAGGTACGTTGCGGCGCTGGTCTCCGAAGCCGGGGAGGGAGCGAACTTGAATGGCGATAGCGATACCATTGCTGAAGACGACGTAGCACAGGTCTACGACATCAACGGTTCGTCGTCGGAATGGGTCAGCACTGGTTCTGCCGCCGATAGTCTCGACGGCTTCGGATCGCTGATTGTGTTTCTGACGCCAGAAGCCGATCAGGGAGACGACCTGAACGGCGACCGAGACCAGACGGACCGCGTGCTGCAGTTGTACGACCCCAGCGCAAGAGCACGAACGAATACGCGTCAAGCTGCGGAGGAGTTTGTCGTCGGTGATAGCATGGGTGACTGCGGAGAATCACCATTGGTTGCGTTCCGAACTTCAGAGGCGGCACAGGCCGTCAACCTCAATGGGGATCTCAACAACAGCGATTATGTCTTGCAGGTCTACGCAAAGGGCCTCGGCGTCGCAAATTCCGGGCAGGCGGTAACCCCTTGCCGTCTCGAAGCCTGTGATCCTCGTCAACCGTATCGGGTGTACGGATCGAAAGTAAAATTCCTTACCTTTGAGGTGGAGCAGGGCGCGGATCTCAACGGTGATGGCGACGCGACCGATTTGGTGCTGCAGGTCTTCGATGCCTGTCGTAACCAATCACAAGTTGTATCAACTGTTGACATCAATTCTCCCACTGCCGCAACCTCAGGAACGCTCTACGATCCGCTCGAGCAAGACCCCAGTAAGGAAGGACAGGGGGTGGCTACCGTGTCGAAACGCTGCGTTCAGGGATCCGTGACCCTGCTGGTGCCGTCGACATGCACCAGTCTCGCGGATTGCCCAAACTACGCGACAGCCTGCGAATCTGAGGTAATCGTCGCAGCTCCGGGCGCCGAGCCAAAGCACGACACGGTACTGCAACCTTTGAAGCCGCTTAGCGTGCGCATCGCGGCTAGCGGCAGCGATCTACTGAAGACGGCTTCGATCAAGGTTCGTAACGGCGACTTCCCGGAGCAGGGGGGACACGCTGTACAACTTAGCCTCGAGCCGGGAGACTGCCCGGCCGGCGTGCTCGATAGCACCCCGGATTTCGATGAGAGCGTAGCCGGCGATCAAGCAACCACGCTGATCACCGGTGGTGAGACGCGCACCGCTAAGGTGCGTCTGCGTTTCCGTGACGGCGATTTTGCTCCCCACAGCAGCAAGGCTCCCCAACGCTGCACGATGACTGTACGGGCTACATCGTTGGTTCTCGACAACCAAGACCCAACTCCACGCAATAACGTTCAGGCTTGGGAGATCAACGTCACGGACGCAAGCGATGCTGCTTCGCTGGACCTCCACGAATCGGCCCTAAAAAGTGCGTCTCCCGTAAGAATAACGATCGGAAGGAATGCGACATGGGGATCGAAAGCCATTACGGTCAGACTTACGAATGCTGACACGGCCGACGGCCCTGCCGGGCACCCGATTTCTGTCAGCGTGGACCAAGGAGACTGTCCGGCCGGGACCGTCAGCGTGCAATCCACATCAACGGTGTTCGCACCTACAGGCGGCACTGTACGGGTCAAGCTGAATATTGCGGTGGCGAGTCACGCCCTTAGGGCGCCAAGCGCTAAGTCGCCCGGACGCTGCACGGCGCTGCTCAACACTAGCACCGACGTTCCGGCGAACGTTGAGCCAGATGGCAGCAATAACGCGAGCCGGCTGATAGTCGACGTTGTCGATAAGAATCAGTACTGATTTCAAACTTCTGCAGGCCCAGCCCTGCATCGAGAGAAGTCGCCAAGCGTCGAGCTGCCTCTTGCGCAGAAATGGGCCGTGGCCCGGCAAAGAGAGAAGGCGTAGCAGCACGCCGTGCTAGCAGAATCAGCGCGGGGTGAAGCCGTTGCTGTGGCTGTGGCAGGTTTGGCAGGGGAAGTCGAAATGGGGGCTGCCGCTGCCGTCGCTGCGGTAGTAGCGGGTGTTGGTATGGCAGGTTTCGCAGACGCCCGTGCCGGGGTTGCTGACACTGGCAAAGCTACCGTCGGCTTTCCCTTCTAGGTTCGTGAAGGTGACCTCTTTACGAATCCCGCCGGGAACAGTCACACGTTGGCGAACTAGCAAAAGGTTGGTGCTGCCGTGGGGCGTGTGGCACGTCAGACATTGCTGCTCTGGCGTTGCGGTGTCGTGATGTGTGGCTTGCTGCGTGTGGCAATCGGCGCAGGCCGGGATGCTGCGGTGGCCGGGTCCGGGATCGTTGGGGCGCAAGTCTTCGTGGCAGGTGTCGCACTTGATGCTGAGGTCGTGATGCCCACCGCGCGCCAGCATGCGCTCTGCGGTGCCGTCATGGCACTGGGCGCATGGACCGTACACCTCTTGCACGCTCGGGGTGGAGCCGGAGTACTGCTTGCTTCCGGAATCACCGCAACCGGCAAGCAGGAACACGAGCGCGACGCCACCAATCCAGTAACCCATGATTCAATACCCCGAATGGCAATGGCGACAGAGACTGCCGTCGGCATTGGGTAGGCGAAGGCGCAATGTGCCTTGTGGATTCAATGTGATGCCGGCGTTGTCTTTGCCGTGAGCCTTCGCAAGCTGCGGCCAACGCGCCCGCAATGCCTCAGCTACAGCCGTTCCTACCGAGGACCCAGAAGGGCCCCGTCCCTTGTCCAGCAGCGCCTCCGACGCAACCACCGGATCGTGGAAGAGATGACAGGTACCGCAGTAGATGCGGCCGTCGTCCGTCAACGGTAGTTCGGGGTCCTTCCCTTTTGCGCCTGCCAACACCTTGGCGACGGCGGCGGCGCTAGCCTGGACATGCTCGCGCGAGCCGCTGTGGATAGTCTCGGTATGACATTCCGTGCAGGTCTCCAGCTTTGATCGCAACAAGCCGAGGTCGTCGTTGTGGCAGACGGCACACTTCGCATCGTCCGTCGAGCCGTCGGCATGGCGCATGTAGTGGGGATTGTCGCCTCCCCCCGCTACTGCACCTTTAGCCAGGGTGCTCAGCAGGACGAGCACGCTCACCATTAGAGAAACGGGTCTACGCAAGCTCATGGGGTGACTCCGTTGTCGCCATGGCAAAGCATGCAACTCGACTCTCCCTGTTCGCTGACGATGGCGCGTACACCCTCCAAGTCCACTTCTTCGTCGGGCAGGCCGCTGCGGTTGATGGTGTGGATATTGCGCACCTCGTGGCAGGCGAAGCAGTCGGGGCGGCTCCAGCCGGTGGGGTGCTCTTCCTGCAGGAGGACCAATCCCTCTGGCGAGGCAAAGATGTTGCCGTAATCCTCGCTGCGGGGTTTGCCATCGTTACCACAGCCCACGGCCACGGCGGCGCCAAGGAATAGAGCGACACGAATTATCCTGTTCATCGCAGCTCCACCTTTCCTTGTTGATGGCAGTTGCTGCAGAAGTCGAGGCGGTGGCAACTCCCACACTGCATCGGGTTGGCGCGCGCCTCGATCGAGTGTGTGAAACGGAAGTTGCGCTCATGCACAATGGTTTGAATGGTGTCGCGACGGGCGTGACAGGCGATACAGCTCGACTGCCGGTGACAGTTCTCGCATTGCGCAGAGTTGGCTCGTGCGATGCTCGCGTGGGTCTTGAGCCACGCGACCTGGTGGTCGTCCGGTAGCAGCGGCTTCAAGTTGCCGTGGCAGGTGGTACAGGCTTCCGGAGCCGCCGCCATGCGACCGGCTCCTGTGCCGTGACATGAATGGCAAGCTGCGCTGCCGGGATGCAGGCCGAGAGCGGAGGCTTCCTTTGCCAACTCCGATAGGTTCGCTTCGATCTTCTGGTCGAATCGATGGCAGTCGACACAGGCAACGTTGCCAGCCGCAAGAGGCTTGGCATGGCGTACGTGGTCGAACTTGTTGCGAGCGTCGGCGGTGCCATGTGCCGGCAGCGGCCGCATGCGCAAAAAGCGATTGGTAGGCAGAACGTCGCGGCATGCCGATAGCGAAACCGCGATTCCGAGGAGCAATGCCGCGATCCACGCACGTCTCATGATGCGGCTCCCGCGGCGGCGGCTTGGCTACCACCGAGACGATAGCGACCGTTGTAGGTAATCCAGAAGCCGAAGCGGAATTCGTCGTCGAAGCGCTTGTTACGATTGGCCTCCAGGTTGATCTCGCAGATCCATCCTTGCAGCACCTCGTAGCCCAATCCCAGAAGGGTGCTTACCGCAACGTTGCGTTGGTTGTTGGCTTTATCGTAGTGGGCCACGTCGCCCTTTACCCGGAACACGATGCGGTCATACACCTTGCTCTCGTAGTAAGCGCGCCCGCCGTTCAACTGCCCACCCCCGCTATCCGCGGCGTAGTATTCAACGCGCACCATCTCGAGGCCGTCGCCTCCGGG
Organism: uncultured Binatia bacterium (SeqCode); assembly: GCA_964528465.1. Classification (GTDB taxonomy): domain Bacteria; phylum Desulfobacterota; class Binatia; order HRBIN30; family HRBIN30; genus CAZGSN01. Next base: position 10,202 of record CAZGSN010000351.1, on the reverse strand, counting down.
CAGCCACACCACGGCAACGTTGCCAAGGTGCCCATCCTCGTCGGCATCCTTGATGCGCTCGAAGTTCTGGTAGGAATAAGACGCCTCGCCAAACAACGATTGGCTGAGCGTGTAGCGCAGGCCGCCGCGGAACTGCAGCATGCGGCTCACGGAAAACAGCTCGAAAATAGGATTCTCACGGCGGTTCGGGTCGGATCGTACGTACTCGCCTTGGTCCTGCGGCTTGTAGTAGCCAGACTCGAAATTCAGCGACAAGCGTGGCTGTGCGAGAAAGGTCTGAAACCCGGCGATCACTTGGTCGAGGTTTTGACGGTCGGCATCATAGGCCGCCGAGCCGTAGATGTTGGGCAAACCGCGAGCACCGGTAAAGGTCTTTGCCGCTGCGGCGGTGACAAGCTGACGCAGGGTCTTCTGATCGCGATCCTGTTGTAGGTAGCCGAGGCTCATATAGCCGTTGCGAATCTTGGTCGTGCGCAGGCTACCGCCAAAAATCTGCTCATCCTGCGACAGACGTTCCACCCCATCGGTTGGCTCGAAGTAGCGCGGTTGGCCGCCGAAGACAGTCAAGGCAACGGGCCCGCCCGGATCAAAACGAATCTTGCCGGCGTCGGCAACGAATGCCCCGCCGGGAGTTTCGGAGAGGAACTGGCGGCCGAGGGTGAAGTCGACCCCAGGGATGGCTCCGGGAACGCGAATCGATCCCGCATAGAAGTCGGTGAACAGGCCCTCGCCGCGGGCTAGGTCGTGACCCAATCCAAAATAGGTGTCGACGCTAGTGCCATGGCGCAAGCCGTTGACGCCGAGATCCCCGTATAAGATGCCCGGGGCCTCGGTCTCATGGCTCTGGTCGCCCTCACGCACCTGGCCGAGAAGGGTCAGGTCGCTGCGCAGTTCGGCGGCAGCCGCGAACCGGCAGAGCCCAGGCGCAGCCACGCAACTCCCCACTAGAAGTGCGATGGTAATCAGCCGTGCTCGCATGCACCCCTCCGTGCGCAAGCCAAGTTCCTAGCGAGCTGCGCCCAGCGGCTTTGCCAATTGCCGCTTCCGTTGGTGGCTGGAGGGCGTGCTCGTAAGACTTGATTCATGGGCAACAACTTCCTGTCCCGAATTGCCCTACCGTGCGTGCAGCTCCGAAGCCGCAAAAGCGCGGCCTTCTTCGTGACAAACCGCGCATGCCTCGCCGCCATCAGGAGCGGTTTGGGTTTCGACGTGGGCGCGTGCGTCGTTGCCGTCGTGGCACGAGGTGCACACCGCAGTGATCGGCCCAAGATGTCCATCAACGATTACCTGGCCGTTGCTCGGGTCGAGATGCGTCTGCAGGGTCGGCAAGGCGGTACCCGGAAACGGCGGCAGCAAGTTGGTGTTGTTTACGTGACAAGCAGCGCAATCGCGCAGGTCACGCGGGTAGAGCACCTCGCCAAGGTCGATCGGGGTGAAATTCTGCGGCGGCGCTCCGAATCCGTAGATGATGTAAGGCTGCTGCTCGAGGTGCTCGCCGCGATGGATCTTGTGGATCATAACCTTGAAGTCGATGGTCTCGTTCGCGGCCCCGGCAGCGACGGCTGCCGTATCACGGCTGCGCCGGCCTGAGTCGCTGGTGTTGGCATTGTGGCAGAGGACACAATACTCGACGCTGTTGCGCAGGTTGCCGTGAATCGAAAAATCCTTGGAAAAAGTGCCGTGGCAAGTACTGCACTTGGCATCGTCCACGACACTGCGGCGGGCCAACGCCATGGACCCGTCGACACTGAACGTCACCACCGAATTCTCGGCAGCTTCCTGAATGGCAGTTCCCTCGATCGTAACCTGGCGGCGTGCCTCGACTCCGACCGACCAAGTGCCGACTGCATTGGCTGGAATCGTGGTCGCCGGCGTGTAGCGGAAGATTCCATCATCACCTGCTGGGCTAAGAGTACCGTTCGCGCCGCCGCCAACGGCAACTGGCGTGAAGAAGGACGCATAGTCCGTCGTTGGGCCGGCGATGGTGAAAGCAAGTCGGTTCAGGCCACTCAGGTCTCGCAGGATTGCCCCGCTCTTGTCCGTAACTTTGAAGCTAATGATGGGTGCCGTTCCGGCAGCGCCGCTGGCAACTTCGGTAATCGCAACATTCAATCCGACTAGCTCTGAGGACCGAGCTGGAATCACGTGGGAACCGGGAACCGACAGGTCGAAATCTTCCTCGGCCTCTGCTTCGTGACACGCCGCACATTGTCCGTCGGGGAAGGCTCCAGGCTCGTGATTGGTTCCCGGTGCCCCGGCGCCTGTCGTCGCTTGCGATGGATTGACATTGTCGTGGCAGGAGGTGCAGGCGGCAGCAGAGGGCTTTTGACGGTGGAAAGGCGCGGTAGCGCCTTCGCTGTGGCAAACGTCGCAGCTTTCCAGTGTGCGCGGGAAGCCGATGCCACTGACAGTGCCGTCGCTGTGCTTCTCGGCAAACACCACATCCGCGCGTTCAAAGCTGCTGTAGATGGCGTACTTTGCACCGGGTGCGCCGCCCGCCACAGAGGGAAGTTCCTTGCCGGCGTGAATCTTGTGGATCATGTCGCGCAAGTCGATGCTGCGACCTTTCTCGTCCACGGCGTCATCAGTGTGGCAGGTCTGACACAGGCGCACTTCATGGCGGGTACCATGTGCGGTGACCAGGCCGTGACACTGGTTGCACTGCTGTGTCGTCGATCCGGCCCGAATCTGCGGGCTACCGCCGTTAGGCACGAAATCGAATACCGGATTGGAGCTGGACACCGCGCCACTGACATTACGATCGGCTTGGATGGCCACCGTGTAGGTGTTGGTACCGTTGAACCCCTCCGGCAGAGTCGTCAACGTTGTGTAACGATATTCCCCCTTGCCGGCATCCACCGTTTCCAGGGTGCCGCGCGTGTCGTAGGCAGGGCGGGTACGGTTCACATCGTTGACGACGCGGATGAATTGATTGGCCAGATCGCCACCACCTGAATACGGCTCGTAGTGTGCCAAGGAGAAACGGACGCGCGCTGCTAGCGGGTCTTGCGTAGCAACCAGACTAGGCCGGATTCCCACACCTTGGGTGTCAGTCAGCTTAAAGGAAACTACGGCGTGTCGGGCGGCGTCGATGGTGACCGCTTGAATCGACGCGGTGAGTCCCGGACCCGTCACCGCCGGCGTCAATGTCGCCGTTGGCGTGCTCGTCACAGTCGGAGTCGCGGTTAGGGTGGGGCCGTCCTCTCCGCCACCGCCGCAGCCGCAGAAAACAGCGGCCAAGAAAACGGGGGCAAGGGCAAATGCCCCAGGGTTCCTACGGCGTGAATTGGTTCTCATGACGCATCTCCCGGCATCCATCCCGAGCGGAGCGGGACAGAGAGTTGTTGCACCAGCGCTGTCAGCAATGTCATTCCTGCACCCTCATCCACTACCTACATCACCTACATCTCACGAGCGGCACTGGCTCGCGCTTTGTCACAAACCTGTCTCGGCGACAACCCGGGCAAAGAAAAATTGCAAACGCCTGCTTGCGTTGCGGTGTTCCTAGATCAGAGCATACTCCTAGGCCGCAATGACATTTGTCATTCACGCAACAGTTTCTTGGGCTTGCTGGTGCTTTGCACGCCAAATCGTTCCTACACCAGACGCGGGCCGAGGGCGGCCCGTCTCCAACTCAGATTCACCAATGCTTACAAACAATGGAGACGCCCCCTCGACTCGGCTCGGGACAGGCGCGCCCCCGCGGCGCATCAGCCGGATTGCCTGCCCAATCGAATTGGCGGGCAAAGCCGGCTCCTCAGGAAAACGGCCCCCCTAGCGCTGCAGCATGGCGTAACCCGTGCTCTGCTGCCTCTGGATGAGAAGGAGCGCCCGTTGGCCGGCAGCGTTGAGGAGTTGCTGGCAGGCACGCGCCGAAGCCACGCCACGCCGGTCCACCTGCATGACTACGTCGCCGGCTTCCAGTCCCGCGGCAGCGGCCGGGCTACCTTCTTCAACGTCGCGAATCAAAGCCCCACGGGTACCGCGCGGAATACGGTACTGGCGGGCGAGTGCTGGTGTAAGGTCGGTCACACTCAGGCCCCAATCCTGTGCGTTCTCCTGTTCGCCTCCTACCCGGGGGGAATTGCTGTTGGCTTGTCGTTGCGCCTCAACCTTGACGTCAATCGACAGACGACTGCCGTCGCGAAGGACCGTGAGTTCGGCGGTGTTGCCGATGCCGGCTTTCTGCACCATCACCAGCAGTTGGTGCCCCTCTTTCACCTCGATCCCGTCCACGGCAAGGATGATGTCTCCACGCTCCAGCCCAGCACGGGCAGCGGGTCCGTTAGGCTCGACCCCAACCACCAGGGCGCCCCCCGCTCGATCGAGACCGAACGACTGCGCCAGGGCGGGCGTTACCTCTTGAATATTGACGCCGAGCCAAGCGCGCACGACTTTGCCGTGCGTCCGGATCTCGTCGATGATACGGCGCGCCAAGTTGATGGGAATGGCGAAGCCAATGCCGACGCTGCCACCGGAGCGGCTGAAGATGGCCGAGTTGATACCGATCACCTCGCCCTGCGTGTTGAGAAGCGGACCGCCGGAGTTGCCCGGATTGATGGAGGCGTCGGTCTGGATGAAGTCGTCGTACGGCCCGGCCCCGATAGCGCGACCCTTGGCGCTGACGATTCCGGCGGTCACGGTTTCTGCGAGACCAAACGGATTGCCGATCGCTACCACCCAATCGCCGACCTCGAGAACCTCGGAATCACCGAACTTGACAACGGGAACATCCCCCTTGGGCTGAATCTTGATCAAAGCGACATCGGTCTTTGGATCAGTGCCAACCACCTTGGCCGAGTACTCCTCTCCGCTGGAGAGCTTTACGCTGATCTCATTGGCTTGCTGCACGACGTGGGCGTTGGTGACGATGTAGCCGTCCTCACTGATGATGAATCCGGAGCCGAGGCTCTGCTGTTTCTGCAGCCGCTGTGGCAGCCCCTCACCAAAAAATTGACGGAAGAAATCCTCGGCAGGATCACCACTGCCCTGTGTGCGCACCAGACGTGTCGTCGAGATGTTGACCACGGCCGGCTTGGCCGTACGTGCTACCCCAGCAAAGGAATCGGGGACGCCGCGAGCCTGTAGGCTTGCCGCACCGGCAAGCAGGGACAGTAGGACACAAACCAAACGTAAGCAGATGCGTGTGTGCAATTTCATTCCCCGCGTAATATTCCGGCGCGCGGTGGATTTCCAGCAAGCGGCACCCGGCTCGGACTCGGTGCAAATGTCTACTATGCCTTCGCAAGAGAGCTTATCTCGAAACCGGCTCGGTTATCCCAAGACTGGCGCGTTTGACTCCTGGACGGTCCACCCCGCGCCGGCAAACGGGCGAACCTGCGCACCGTGCACCTCCAGATCCGGCGCTGGCGCCAGATCTAGAAGCCCCGCAGGGCCTTGTCTCCGCATTGAGATCCGCAGTATGCCGCTGCGGCATGAGCGAGTGGATCGAGGTAACGGTGCCGGCACGCATCAACATTGTCGGAAGCCCTACCGACGCGGTGGAAGGTGCGTACGCCACTTTGTCGGCAGCGGTCGCGATTCGCGGCGGGGCACGGATTGCATCAGCATCGGAGTTGGAGTTTCAGCGCTCCACCGGTCCCCGCGCCACCTTTGCACGCGGAGCGATCGCCGATGCGGGTGGCTTCGATGTGGAGGCGGCGGCGGTGAACGCGTTACTGCGGCATGAGGTGTCCTTTGCGGCGCGACTGCAAGAGACGGGGGCGCGTATCGAGACGTGGACCGAGGTGCCAGCCTCCAGCGGGCTTGCCGGTTCATCGGTTCTAGTACTGGCCGTGCTGGCGGCTCTGCGCGAGCACTACGAACTCGATCGCCACCGCTGCAACGACTACGTCCTCGCCGAAATCGGCCAACGCGCGGAAGAGCTAGAAATGGGCATCGTGTGCGGATACGCCGATCGCTACGTGCCGCTGTTCGGCGGCATGGCCTACCTGAACTACCACGGCAAGTTGTGGCATCACCCGCTCGGCCAGGAACCCTATGTCACCTATGAGCGACTCGACGCGCAGGTGCCGGCTCTGTGCTTTTGCGTCGCCACCACCGGCGTCAAGCGAGATTCCGGCTCGGTGCATGCCCCAATGCGAACTCGATACTTGGAGGAACGTCGGCGTGGCTCGGGGAAGCTGCTGGAGTTGGCGCGGCAACTCGGCGAAACCGCATGGCGAGGCAAAGCGGCCTTACTGGCGTGGGATCTGGTGGGACTCGGCAAACAGATCAATCGTAACCAAGAGTTGGTTGACCGAATGATGCGTGAGTGTGGCTTCGCGACGGGCGCTGGAACCGAGGTCGGTATCTTGGTGGACGCGGCGCGACGAGCCGGGGCGCTCGGGGCGAAGTTGACCGGTGCCGGTGGCGGCGGTGCCATTTTTGCCTTGGGCGTTCCGGGCGAAGAGGAGCGGCTTGCCGAAGCCTTGCGCAACGCAGCTCTGGAGCAGGGCCTGCGCGATAGCCAGGTGTTGCTGCTGCCCGTGTCTACGAAAGGGCTCGAGGTGCGACGGCAATGAGCCCGATCACCGGAGTGATCTTGGCGGCGGGGGCAGGCCGCCGACTCGGCGACCTGGGAAAGCGCTACTCCAAAGCAATGGTCCCTATTCTGGGAAGGCCGTTGCTTGCTTGGGTAATGGAGCGACTGCGGCAGGCGGGCGTCGAGCGGCTCATCGTTGTGGGCCACGCGTCCGATACGGGCCTGCGCGAGTTCCTCGCATCGTACCTTCCACCTGTAGATTTGGTCGTTCAGGAGCAACGCCGTGGGATTGCCGACGCCCTGCGCTTGGCTCTGCCGCGCGTCGGTGCCGCCCAACCGTGTCTGGCTTGTGCGTGTGACAGTCTGTTTGAGCTGGCGGACCTCAGGCGCCTTGTAGACGCCGGCCTTGCGCACGCGGATCGCGCCTATGTGGCGGTTCTTGAAATGGGCCTCGAAGCCACGCGAAGTCGGAGTGCCGTGCGTTTGCAAGGAGATCGGGTGCTCGAGATCGCCGAGAAGCCGAAGGGGGCCACCGCTCCCTCCGGCCTGGTAGCCATGCCGCTGTATTGGTTGCCGCCTCAGATTACGCCCAGTCTGGAGGCCGCATCGGTGCCGGAAGGGGAGTCCTACGTAACCGTTGCCCTCGCAGACTTTGCCGCGCGCGGTGGCGATGTGCGCGCCTTGCACATCCGCGACCGCATCGAGGTGACCAGCGCCGAAGATGCCGCGATCGCCAGCCGACGCCTCGCCAGCATGCGGTCGTAGATACGCGCTGAGCGCTAAACGCTCGGCGGCTCCCGGCTCAATCGGCTTTGCACGCCAAATCGTTCTTATACCAGACGCGCGCCGAGGGCGGCCCGTCTTCAACTCAGACTCATCACTGTTTGCAAGCAATGGAGACGCCCCCTCGACTCGGCTCGGGACAGGCGCGCCCCCGCGGCGCATGAGCCGGATTGCCCGGCCAAGCGATTTGGCGTGCAAAGCCGGGTCAATCGAGGATACGAATCGAACTCTCCTCACCGGTGGAGCCACGATCGACGCCTAGCAACGTGCTCATCATTTGGCCCTGACCCAGGGCGCGCATGGCGTTGCCACCGACAGCGGTGAGGCCACCGTCGACGACCAAGGAAGCTCCGGTGATGAAGCGTGCGTCATCACTTGCCAGGAATGCGGCGGCCGCGGCAATGTCCGCCGGCTGCCCTGCTTCCGGCCAGGGCTGCGCCTTCTCCAACACGTTTTGCATGGCATCGGGGTTGCCGCGATGCAGCAGCGGCGTGAGAATTCCACCGGGGCAAATAGAGTTCACGCGAATCTTGTCGGGGGCCAACTCGATGGCCACAGCGCGCGACAGGTTGATTACGGCTGCCTTACAAGCAGAGTAGGCTTGCGGGCCATCACCCCCGCCCATGCCCGCCACCGAGGCAGTGTTGATGATGGAACCACCCTGCCCCTGTTCCTTGAAGACCCGGGCTGCGTGCTTGATGCCGAAGAATACACCCCGCACGAGCACGGCGAAGGTGTAATCCCAGTCTTGGGCGGAAATATGAGTGATGGGCCCGAAAGCACCGGCCACACCGGCATTGTTGAAGATACAGTCGAGGCGGCCAAAGGCAGACTTCGCCAGCCCGACCGCTGCTTCCACCTGGGCCTCGTCGACAACATCCGCACGTAAAAAGCGGACGTGCGACTCGTCGTGCCCCGCCTGTGCCGCCAGGGCCAAGGTCTCCTTCCCGGTGGTTTCGTTGAAGTCGGTGACGACGACGCGCGCTCCCTCGTCCAAGAATCGCAGAACCGTTGCCCGGCCAATGCCGTTGCCGCCGCCGGTGACCACCGCCACTTTGTTCTTCAGTTTGCCAGCCATCGTGATCCTCCAAAGTCGCGGCACTGTATCGACCGCTAGCCCCCGGTCAACTGCGGTTGCGCTGAGACGGAGAATAGACCTTTGCGCGCTCGCTCATGGCGAGAATCTACAAGGAGCCTAAGGGACTGCAATGACTACAAGGAAGCTAGTCGTTGCGGTCGCTGTTGTCCCTTTTGTCCGAGTCCGTTGACTCAACCCCGGCCGCGTAATAACTCACGCGCGCTCGCTTCCGAGCCATCTTAAGGAGGAAACATCATGCCGGTTGATCCATCAAAAGCACTAGGCGCTACGCTTTCTGCTGGAGAGTCGAAGTGGGGTCCGGACAACGTCATACTTTACCATCTCGGTGTTGGCGCGGGCGTGGGCAAGGCCACGGATGCAAAGGAACTCGAGTACACGTACGAGGCGCGGCTGAAGGTGTTGCCGAGTTTTGCGGTAATTCCGATCTTCGGTTCTATGGGCGGCTTGGGGTCGGTTCCCGGCATCGACATTAATTTCATGATGGTGCTGCATGGCGAGCAGGACGTCGTGATCCATCGTCCCATCCCGGTGTCGGCTACGATTGAGTCTGAGTCGAAGGTGGTTGGCCTGTACGACAAGGGCAAGGCCGCTCTCATCGTGTTGGAAGTCAACAGCAAGGAGAAGGGTGGAGCACCGCTGTTCACCAATCGCTTCTCGATCTTTGCGCGCGGCGAGGGTGGCTTCGGAGGTGAGTCTGGTCCCAAGGCGGGGAATCTTGCCCCGGACCGTGCTCCCGATGTCGAAGTGGAATCGCCAACGGTTTCGCACCAGGCCTTGTTGTATCGCCTGTCGGGCGACAAGAACCCTCTGCATATCGACCCCGACTTCGCCAAGATGGGCGGCTTTGATACGCCGATCCTGCACGGGCTTTGTTCCTACGGCATTGTCTGCAAAGCCGTCGTCGACACGCTGCTCGATGGCGAGGTCGACAAGGTGGCACGCTATCAAGCACGCTTTGCCGGGGTCGTGTTTCCAGGGGAAACCATCGTCACCTCGATGTGGAAACAGGGCAATCAAATCTTGATTGCTGCCAAGAGCAAGGAACGCGGTACTCCGGTAATCGCCAATTCCGCAATCACGCTTCGCTAAAGCAAAAGGCTTCAGGAGAAACTCATGGGCAAGAAGGTATTCGTCGTTGGCGTCGGTATGACCAAGTTCGAAAAACCCGGGTCGAAGGAATGGGATTATCCGGACATGGCTAAGGAAGCGGGCAGCAAAGCCTTGGCCGATGCCGGCATCCCTTATGACAGCGTCGAGCAGGCCGTGGTTGGCTACTGCTACGGCGAGTCCACCTCGGGGCAGCGGGCCGTGTACGGTCTCGGGCTCACGGGCATTCCGGTTTACAACGTCAACAACAACTGCTCGACCGGCTCGACGGCTCTGTTCATGAGCAAGCAACTGGTGGAGGGCGGCCTTGCCGACTGCGTCCTCGCCCTCGGCTTCGAAAAAATGGAGAAGGGCTCGCTGGGTGTGAAGTACCAAGACCGCACCAACCCGATGGACCAGCACTTCAAGCTGATGATCGAGCTGCGCGGCTTTGCCAAAGCCCCGGCGGCGCCACAGATGTTCGGCAACGCCGGCCGCGAGCACATGGAGAAATACGGCACGAAAGCTGAGCATTTCGCCAAGATCGGCTGGAAGAATCACAAGCATTCCGTCAACAATCCCTACTCCCAGTTCCAAGACGAGTACTCGCTGGAAGACATCTTGAAAGCTCCCATGGTCTACGACCCGCTGACCAAGCTGCAGTGCTGTCCAACCTCTGATGGCTCGGGGGCTGCGATTCTGTGCAACGAAGACTTCGTGAAGAAGCACGGCCTACAAGCGAAGGCGGTG
>CAZGSN010000350.1:0-2856 GCA_964528465.1 uncultured Binatia bacterium (SeqCode) | reverse complement strand
ACTGCCGGTCCAGGCTCCAACACGCTCTATCTGGATTTTGTCGCCAAAAGCGATAACGGCACCATTTCGAATCTCCTTTCAAATCCCTGCCTCGGCACACCCGCTGTGGACGTGAACGGACCCATCTCCACAAACGTGAACCAGGTGCTGGTAACCGGGGCCTCGGCAAGCGCCTCAAAGCTGACGGTTTATCAAAATGGCCTGCAGATTGGAACCAAGACCACCGGCATTGTCGCTGGTAACAATTTGGTTACCGTTACCGGCTTGGTAAAAGGCGGCAATGTGAATGCCACTCAAACCATCGGCGCACAGGAAGGCTGCACCCCTAACACCTTCATAGTGGCCGGCGGTGGAGAAAGTCCTCGCATTCGCATGGCGGCGGACATCCGTCAACCGGGCAACAATGTCGGGCCGGTAGGCTCCAATGGCGGCGGCACCTCAGCGAATCTTTACTGGATACATGCGACGGGCACTCCAGCGGTCGGTGGCATTGTCGTCAACCCCAGCACCAACTGGCAAACCCTGGCTTTCTATCCCACCGATTCCAAATTCGTGTGGAATGGCACCTCTCCGCTCGGTCCGGATGGCACCGATGCGAATCAGTACGGCACCCTCGAAGGCTTTGCGCTGGCGATGGACGACCTGACGGACACCGGCCCCTTCCTGATCTACGTCGACAACCTCCGAAACGGTTCGATCGTGATTCAGGATTTCGAGGACGAAACCAACAACGCCGTTGTCCAGTTCGTGGCCCCAAGGACTTCCGGCTCCACCGACGCATTTCTTCTGGGCGCACCCAATGTCTCTGGCGTCTCCACAAATAGCGCTCAAGGCGGAACCAACTCGCTCGGACTTCAGTTCCAGTTTAATGGTACGGGTTCCGCGTCGAGGTATGTGAGATTAAATTCCGCGGCTGCGACCGGGAATCATCCGACTCCGAATCCCGTCGTGGATTTGACCCAGCCCATTTTGTTGGATGTCCTCCTTCTCCCGGTCGGCCAGACCAATGCGCACAGCCTGGGAGTGGCCAGCTATGCAACCGCATATCACCTGACAAATTGCCTTGGCGGCAACGCCACTTTTGGCGTCACAGTTGCACCGCCTGCAAATACGTCTCCCACGTACACCTACACGTGGAAGCGCAATAACGTCACCATCCCCAGTGCCACTTCGAGCACGTTCGTTACCAATGGTGTGACAGCCGCCTCCGCCGGGACTTATTCCGTTGTCGTTAGCGACGGCATCGCCAGTGCCACGCTTAACTTCCTGCTTACCGTCCTGCCCGCTGCGACCATTGACTCCCAGCCCTCCGAGACTGGCTCTGCGCAACCTGCCGGAGGCACATGGGCATTTTCCGTCGGCGCATCGATTCCCTCTGAATGCCCCTGCGCAAACAACCCCGCCCTCAAATACCAGTGGATGTTGAACGGAGCGAATATCGCGGGCGCGACCGACTCGGCCTACAACCTGAACTCGCTGCAACTGAGTGACGCGGGTATCTACAGCGTTCTGGTCAGCAACACCTGCAATGGCGGCACCGTTCTGAGCACCAATGTTCAACTGGCCGTATATGATCCTAACGTCACCGTACCTACCGCCTGCGGCACGGGTCTGCTCGGGCTTTATTGGACGAATCAAACCTCCGCCAACGCGTTCACCGGAGCACCTACATGGACGAATACTGACGCAACCATCAACTATGACTGGGTGACCGGCGGCCCATTCCCTCCACCGTTTGATTCTTCGACGAATAACTTCGTGATCCGGTGGTTCGGCAAGGTTCAGGCTCCTTACGATGGTCAGACCTATACGTTCTACACAAAATCCGATGACGGAGTTCGGCTCTGGGTCAATGGGCAACTTCTGATTGACCGATGGGTAGCCCAATCCGGGACGGAATTCAGCGGTTCCATCGTGCTCACCACCAATGCGCCAGTCGATATCGTGCTTCAGTACTTCGAACAGACCGGCAATGCGTCGGTGACGCTCTCCTGGAGCAGCCTCAGCGTTTACAAGGGAATCATTGCGCAGCAACAACTCTGCGCTGCCTTGGACACAGACCCGGTTCCGCCGCTCATTGCGCTCAGTTCTCCCGCGAACAACGCCTCCATCACACTTGGTAGTGTAGTCGCGCTGACCGCAGGCGTTACACCGGAGACCTCCACGATCGACAAAGTGGAATTCTATTCCAACGCAACCAACCTCTTGGCTACTGTGCTGACCGCACCTTATACCAATAGTTGGACGCCCGCCGCTGTCGGAGTCTACGACATCACGGCTCGTATTTACTACAACAGCGTCAGCACGTTGAACACGCCAATTAACAAGCTCACTGTCAATGCGGTACCGGTATCGGCAACGACGAGCACCATTGCGGTTGGCCCTGGCAGCAACTACACCATCAGCTATTCAGGCGGCCAGGCGATCAACTATGTGCTCTTAAGTTCGCCGACGGTAGAAGCTTCGTTGAGTTCGTGGACTGCGGTCGCCACCAACAGCGGATCGCTCAGCGTCAGCAACTTCGTCGTCACCCCCAGCGGTGCGGCCAAGTTCTACCGCGTCACCAGCCGCAGCTACTAACTGCTCCTGGATAATTGTCAAAGGACCGAGCCTCACGGCTCGGTCCTTTTTCTTTGCTAAAGTCAATTTGGGGAAATAAGAATAGCGGCTGCACCAGCAGCGCCGCCCCTCCCCTCAACTCCCGGCAAGCTCGCGTTCCGTCTTCAGCCGTAGCTGACCACACGCTGCGTCGATATCATGGCCCTTTTCGCGCCTGAGAGTTGCACGCACCTTTTCCCGATCCAACGCCGCCAGAAACGCTTCCTGCACAGTCTCGCTGGGGCGTTCCCAACTCAG
>CAZGSN010000349.1:0-20139 GCA_964528465.1 uncultured Binatia bacterium (SeqCode) | reverse complement strand
CGCAGGCGCGAGCGCAGGCCTAAGCCCGAAAACCTCAGTTCAATTACCCACGTTCTCACAACGGCACTTGAGATGGCCTTCGAGACGCGGCCTGAACAGATGGCCGCTCCTCAGGCCGAACGGAAAGTTTGTTTGCTGATCCCAATAACCGTTCGCGCTGAGGAGCCGCCTCCTGAGTAGCGAAGCGTATCGAAGGATTTTGGCGGCGTCTCGAAGCGCGCGTCCAGTTGACTTCCACCCCAACTGAGGTTTTCGGGCTAAGTGTATAGATTTCAGGATGAACGGCCAGCGTAGAGACCGTTGGTCTTGGCGCCGGACTGGGGTCGTTCCATTGGATCGTCCTCACACACTATGGGGCAAGGGCAATGGCCAATGCCCGCCCCCGACTCGCTTCGGCGCAAACCCTAGGGCAGTAAGCGCTATGCCTCTTTTCTGGGTGGATGCGTTTGCCTAGTGTCGCTCGCCATGAAGTCTTCCGGTTCGCGCTTTGTTTGTGTTCACGGCCATTTCTATCAGCCGCCGCGCGAGAATCCGTGGCTGGATGCGATCGAGGCGCAGGAGTCGGCCTCTCCCTATCACGATTGGAACGAGCGCATTACCGCAGAATGCTACGCGCCGAATGCCGCGGCGCGAGTATTGGACGCCTCGGGCGACATCGCGGCCTTGCGCAACAATTTTGAGCACATCAGCTTCAACATGGGTCCCACCCTAATGGCATGGCTGGAGCAATCGCACCCGAGCCTGCATGCGCAGATCGTCCTCGCCGATCGCAGCAGCGAGCAAAGACTCGGCTGCGGCAATGCTCTGGCGCAGGTGTATGGTCACTGCATATTGCCGTTCGCAAGCGCGCGCGATCAGCTCACCCAGGTGCGCTGGGGGATCGCCGATTTCAAGTATCGCTTCGGGCGGGCCCCGCAAGGCATGTGGCTGCCCGAAACGGCTGTCGATCTTGCGAGTCTGTCGGTCCTCGCACAGGAGGGAATTACTTTTACCATCCTGGCTCCCTCGCAGGCGGCGCGTGTACGCGAAGGCAAGCAGCCCTGGATAAAGGTAGGCGAGGCAACCCTCGACACGTCGCGACCGTATCGTTGCCGCCTCGCAGAAGGTCGACAGATCACGGTGTTCTTTTACGACGGAAGCGTCGCCCACGATGTCGCATTCGGCGGTCTCCTGCACGACGGGCTCAAATTGGCGGGCCGGCTGCAAGCCCGCGCTTCCGAGATAGCTCCGGGAGGACTCGTACACATGGCCACCGATGGCGAGTCGTACGGCCATCACCATCGCTTCGGGGAAATGGCGTTGGCGGCGGCGCTCGATGCTCTGCAGGCGGCAGAGGGTGTGCGTGTGACCAACTATGCCAGCTACCTGCAATCCGCCCAGCCGACTTGGGATGTCGAAATTCGCGAAAACAGCGCTTGGAGCTGCGCGCATGGGTTGGAACGTTGGCGTAGTGACTGCGGTTGCAACAGCGGAGGCAACGCCGGCTGGTCGCAAGCGTGGCGTAAGCCTCTGCGCGATACGTTGGATTGGCTCAAGCTGCGGCTCGATGCGTTGCTTGAGCAGGCGGGGGAGCGTTGCCTGCTCGATGTCTGGGCGGCACGCGACGATTACATCGAAGTGTTGCTGCGCAAACACGATTCCAACCTGAGTACCCCCTACCGCGAACGTTTCTTGGCGCAGCATCGGCGACGAGGTAGCGAGGCCGACGAGTTAGTCTGGGATCTCCTCGAGATGCAGCGTTTCGGGCTGTTGTGTTTTACGAGTTGTGCGTGGTTCTTCGACGACTGCGCCGGAATCGAGACGACGCAGATCCTTACCTATGCCGCGCGGGCTGTGCAGTTGGCGGCAAAGTTGGGGGAGGATCTTGAAGCCGAGCTGGTTACGCGCCTTGCCTCCATGCGTAGCAACCTTCCCGGCCAGCCGAACGGCCGTACCTTGTATCGCCAACTCATACGCCCGCGCATGAAGCAGGGTCGCCGCGAATGAAGCAGCGTTCAGGGCGCCCCAGGGTTCTTCAACAAGCCGTCAGCGACTAGTTTCGAAGTAAATGTTGCGCAGCTCGGTGTAGTGCTCCATGGCATGCATACCGAGTTCACGACCAAGCCCGGACTGCTTGTACCCTCCGAAGGGCGCTTGCAGGTGGACACTCGACGACGAGTTCACCGACATCACGCCGGTACGAACCGCTTGGGCGACACGCAGGCCTCGCTTCAAGTCGTTGGTCCACAGCGACCCAGAAAGGCCGTAGATCGTATCGTTGGCAATCGCCACAGCCTCGTCTTCGGTGTCGAAAGGTAGGACTACGGCGACCGGTCCGAAGATCTCTTCATCTACGATCCGCATGCGCGGCTTGCCGTCAGCAAGCACGGCGGGTCGCAAGTAGAACCCCGGGCGCTCCAAGCGCTCCCCACCGCACAGCAGACGCGCGCCTTCGGCCTTCCCGATCTCAACGTACTTGAGACTGTTGTCGCGCTGATGCGCCGAGATCACCGGTCCCATTGCATTGGCTTCATCCAGGGGATCGCCAACCCTGATTGCCTGCGTGGCCGCGGTCATCGCTTCGAGGAACTGCGAGTAGATGGAACGTTCGACGAGGATGCGCGAGCGCGCGCAGCAATCCTGGCCGGCATTGGCAAACACCGAGCCCACGGCCTCACGAGCCACTTCCTCGATATCCACATCGGCAAAAATCAGGTTGGGCGACTTGCCTCCCAGTTCGAGGCCGACGCGCTTAATCGTCGCTGCCGCGGTAGCCATGATGCTACGGCCTGTGGCGGTCTCCCCCGTGAAACTGATTTTGGCTACGTCTGGATGCGCGGCCAGCGCGGCGCCCACGGCGGCCCCTGGTCCCGGAATCACATTGACCACTCCCGGCGGCACGCCGGCCTCTAGTGCCAACTCACCCAAGCGCAGAGCGCTCAAGGGCGTCAGACTGGCGGGTTTGATGACCACGGTGTTGCCGCAGGCAAGGGCGGGAGCCATCTTCCAGGTGGCGATCACCATTGGGAAGTTCCACGGCACGATGAGTCCAACGACGCCCATCGGTTGATGCAAGGTGATGTCGAGGCCGCTCTTCTTGACGCTTACGGTCTCACCAAAAAATTTGTCAGCGGCGCCGGCGTAGTAGCGCAGGGTTTCGGAAACGTGATTGGCCTCCCAGCGCGCATCGCCGATCGGCTTACCGGCGTTGCGGGCCTCGAGCAGCGCCAGCTCCTCGCCATGGCTGCGCACAAGATCGGCAAAGCGAAAGAGAATATCGGCGCGGGCGACGGCAGTGAGGGACGACCAAGCCGGAAAGGCCCCGCTCGCCGCAGCCACCGCGGCGTCTAAGTCTCCGGTCGCGGCTGCTGCCACTTCCGCGAACGGCTCGCCGCTAGCGGGCTCGATGACACGCATCACGCTTTGGCCACTGGGGCGCCGATCCCCGATCAAGAGATTGTGCATGCGACTCTCCTTCGGCGCCGCGTGATACTCGACCCCAGCGGTGGCGGCAAGCGAGGTCTCTTCTTCGACTGTCCGATTCGGTATTTTCCCCGTGGTCCGTTTCTAGGAACGCACTGCGCTCTGATATGCCGGGCCACGACTTCCGGTCAGATCTCGCAGGGCCACGCCAAAGTCGTCGAGGGAGGCGTTTCGCCTTATGCGCCGCGAGGGCGCGGCGTCTTTATTGCTGATTTGTGTGAGCATTGGAGACGGGCTGCCCCCAGCCCGCGTCGGATGGAACCCCATCAGGTCTTCCGGAGGCGACTTTGACGTGGCCCTGTCTAGTGCCCGTTCTGTCGTGGACTCCGGCTGCGAATCGCGTCATAGAGTAATGCCTATGAAGAAGACCGCTGGCGTACCTGCCAAGAAGAAAGCTGTGGCGTCAAGAAAAAAGCCTGCAGCGAAGAGCCTTTCCAAGACCACAAGCAAGGGTAGTGTCCCCAAGAGCAAATCGGCGAAGACTGCGCCGCCAACCAAGAAGGCCGCGGCGCGCGTCAAACGTCCGCCACTGCCCCGGCGCGTGATTTTCATCGATGTCGAGAACACCAGCAGCGAAGAGCGTCTGACCGGAGCGTTGGAGGTTCTCAAGATCGACCGCCGTGCACAGCACACGGACTTGATTGCTGTCGGGAACTGGAAGGCTGTGGGGGCGCGCACCGGGCGCCTGCTGGCGCGGTCGGGGGCGACTCTCATGCACAGTGCCCCGGCTACAGGTGTACGCGACTGGAGTGATTTGTGGATCGCCGTTGCGGCTGGGCGCTGGATTGCGCAGGCAGAACCCGGGGATCGATTGGATATTGTTTCTGACGATCATGCCTTTGATGCGGTCGCGGATGCCGCAGCCGGAGCTGGGGTTGAATTCCATCGCGTCTCATATCGGACCATGGGGGCGGTGCACGAGGAAGTACCACGGGAAGTGCGGCCCAAGCGTCGCCGTCGTGGCGGTCGCCGTCGTGGTGGTGGCCGCGGCGTGGTGGATGCCCTAGAGCCGAGTAAAGACGAATCGCTTCCAGAAGCTCCTGTTGTACAGGAGGTTGCCGCGCGCATTGCCGCGCCAGATGTGGTTGAGACGGTCAATGGCGCGTCTGCCGGCTCCACGGCATCGCCGGAAGATATTCGCGAAGCCATTCGTAGCCTCACCGGTGGCCATCCGGAGCGATGGGTCAACTTGGACCTCGTAGGCAATGCCTTGCGAGCGAAAGGCTTCACGCGGCCACCAGGGTCGCCGCGCTTGGTGACACGGGCTCGGCAGGTGGAAGACGTGGAAGTCAGCCCAACCGGCATGGCGAGAATTCGTCCCGGTGCAGCAGGGCCGGCAACAGAACCGGTTGCGCGAACCGCACCTGCTGAGTCGCCGGCAAAGCCGCCGCGTCCAAGGCGACCGCCACCGCGCCGCCGTACCAGTCCCAGCGCCGCCAGGGCCATCTCGGAGGGATGAAGCATTGCGGGCAGGAGGGGGCTCCTCAGCGCGAACGAAGGATGTCTCCGTTCAAAAACACCGCACCGGCGAACCGGGCACCGGGTACCGCCAGATGCGGCGCGAGCGCCGCATCTGGCCATTGACCAAGGCTCATCCGGCGGGAAGTATGACCGAGTGACTAGCTTGCTGCGTCTCACGAGCTCTTCTTTGCTTCTGCAATCTTTACTCCTCGCCTTGTTGGCGTGTCGTGTGCAGGCGCAGCCACAGTGGGTGATTGTCGATCCTCCGGGACAGGATGGGGTAGAGCTGTCCAGCGGCATGACCGGGGCTGAGGAGTTGAGCGGGATCACCTGGGCGGGGGGCAGTCAGTTCTACGTCGTTGGCGACAATTTCCGTGTCGTCTACCCGCTCAGCCTTTCGGTGGATGCACACAGCGGGCTTGTTAGTGCGGCCGCTCTGGGTTCCGGAGTCACCTTGGCTACTGGCTCAGACCTGGAGGGCATTGCCTTCAATCCGAGCAACGCTTCCTGGCTGGTAAGCGACGAGAGCAGCGCCGCGATCCGTGAGTATGCGGTTGCCGACGGCTCCCTTTTGCAAACACTTCCCGTGCCTGCCGTGTTTGCGGGTGTGCGTCCGAATCTCAGCCTCGAATCGTTGTCGCGGCAAGCGGATGGTGCCGCGCTATGGACGGCAAACGAGGAAGCCTTGAGCAGTGATGGGCCAGTGTCCTCATTCGCCAGCGGCAGCACCGTGCGGCTGCAGAAGTTCGACGCCACCTTGCAAGCGGTCGGACAATGGGCGTATGTCACCGACCCACTGACGGGGGATATCCTCACCCCCGGTCGCGATGTCGAGGCCAGTGGGGTGTCGGATCTCGTGGCTTTGCCCGGCGGGCAGTTGCTGGTTCTCGAACGTGCCTTCGGCTTGGGGCTCTTTCGCCACCGCCTTTACGAAGTAGACTTTGCGGGAGCGACGGACGTGTCGGCTCTGCCCAGCTTGGATGGAGTGCCACACACCGCGGTGACCAAGCATCTGCTCTGGGAGCGTACCGGAGCGAGCAATTTTGAAGGTATCAGTCTCGGACCAGCCCTGCCCAACCAAGGGCAGAGCCTCCTTTTGGTGTCGGACAACGGCAATGGCCTTAGCCAACAGCTCTACGCCTTGGCTTTGTTACCCAACGTGCCCATGTGCAGCGAGCAGCCGTTGATGAGCTGCCGCCCAGCCGGTGGCTCGCGTGTCGCCATATCGAGCAGCGGCGGGGAACGGGACAAGCTGAGATGGTCCTGGCGCAAGGGGACGTTGCCCGACCTCGTTGGTTTCGGCGATCCAACCACTGCGATCGGTCACGGCCTTGCTTTGTGCGTGTACGACGCCACCGTGGGGCTAAGTGCTTTGCGCATCGCAACCGGAATTGGCTTGGGGGCTGGCTGGGTGGTCGGTGACGGGACCAAGCTCGCTTACGCCGACCGCAGTCGCACCGCTAGCGGTATTACTAAGCTGAAAGCCCGGGTCGGCTTGGGTCGCGGCGAACTGCGTCTGAGCGGCAAAGGCGGTGGCTTAGGCTTACCTCCGCCTTTGCCGAGTGGAACTCTCCTCGACCGTGATCCGCAAGTAACGGTTCAACTGGTGAATCGCGACAACACATCCGAATGCTTCGAGGCCGCGTTCGCCGCCGCCAGTAAGGAAACTAACGCGCAGTTCAAAGCCGGCTTCTAGAGCATCCGGTAGTCCCAAAGACTCGCGACGAGGGTTCCCGCGCCTCCAACGCCGAATCTGCGGTCGTGGAAGAACCTTTCTTGAAACCCGCACGGGCGAACCGGCGCACCGAGCACCTTCCCCGATCCGGCGCTGGCGTCGGATCGGGGAAGCGGGTGACCTTTTCTCGTGCTTGCGGCTGCGATAGTAGGGCGGGCTCATGCCGTTACAGAGAATCATGATTGCCAACCGCGGGGAGATTGCGCGCCGCATTATTCGCACCTGTCGCGCCATGGGGATCTCCACTGCTGCCATCTATTCCGATCCGGATCGCAACGCGCCGTTCGTGCGCGAGGCGGATGTTGCGGCGTACATCGGACCGCCGCTGACCGGATCTTCGTTCCTTGCCATCGACAAGATCCTAGCGTTGGCCCAACGCATGGGTGCCGACGCGGTGCACCCTGGTTACGGCTTCTTGGCCGAGAACGCGGATTTCGCCCGTGCTTGTCAGGGCGCAGGCCTTGTGTTCATCGGCCCGTCGCCGGAATCGATTCAGCGCATGGGCAGCAAGATCGAGGCAAAGCAAGTAGCCACGGCTGCCGGTGTTCCTACGATTCCTGGGTTCTCGGCGGAAGGGATGTCGACCGCGGCGATTGCCACGAAAATCGAATCGCTTGGCTATCCGATCCTCGTCAAGGCTTCGGCTGGAGGCGGTGGCAAGGGGATGCGTGTGGTGCGCGAAGCGGCGCAGTTGCCGGCGGCGCTCGATGCTGCACGGCGCGAAGCCAAAGGTGCGTTTGGCGACGATGCACTGCTGATCGAGCGCTACATCGACTCGCCGAGGCATATCGAGATTCAGATTCTCGGTGACGCCCACGGGAATCTGGTGCACTGCTTCGAACGTGAGTGTTCCATTCAACGCCGCTACCAAAAGATCATTGAAGAAGCGCCGTCGCCCGTGGTCGACACAGACCTGCGGGTACGTATGGGTGCTGCCGCGCTCTCGGTGGCTCGCGCCATCGGCTACCAGAGTGCTGGTACCGTCGAGTTTGTTGTCGACGGGCAGGACAACTTCTACTTCCTCGAAGTCAATACACGCTTGCAGGTAGAGCATCCGGTGACCGAGGAGGTGAGTGGCCTCGATTTGGTGCGTCTGCAAATCGAGATCGCCGAGGGCAAGCCTCTACCGTTCCGCCAGGAGGATTTGCATCTGCATGGTCACGCCATCGAATGCCGCGTCTATGCCGAGGATCCGTTGAATGACTTCCTACCTTCGATTGGAAGCCTGGTGTGCTGGGAGACCACGGCTTTGCCTGGGGTGCGCTACGAGAGCGGGGTCAGCACGGGCTCCGAGGTCAGCATTCACTACGACCCGATGCTCGCCAAGGTAATTGCCCGTGGCGCGGATCGTGCCGAAGCCATCCGCCGCCTCGCCGCTGCCTTGCAGCAGTTGCGCGTGCACGGTGTGCGCAACAACCTGGCCTACCTGATCGAGATCCTGCGCCATCCTGAGTTTGCCGCAGGACGCTTCGATACCCACTTCCTCGAACGGCACGCAAGCGATCTACGCGCCAGCAGCGAGCAAACCGATGCTATCCACGTACCGCATGCCATTGCCGCTGCCCTCTGGCTGCAGCAGCAGAATCGGCAAAGTGCTCTGGTCCTGCGTGGCCTACCATCCGGCTGGCGCAACAACCCGAGCCGCATGCAACAAGTCTCGTTTGGGGTGGGCGGCAATACGGCATTGGTGGAGTATCGGATGCACACGGCGGATCGTGCCGAAGTCAAGCTGGGCGAGGCCTGCCAGCAAGTGCGTCTTCTCGCCTGCCATGCCGAGCGCATTGTTTTGGAAATCAGTGACGTGTGCCGTACCTACTGCGTGTTGGCGGAAGGCGCGAGCGTTTATGTGCATAGCTCGCTCGGCGCTACCGACTTCCAGGTGCTGCCACGCTTCCCGGAGGCGGAGGCAGAAGAAGTGCATGGTGGTTGCATGGCGCCGATGCCAGGCAAGATTCTAGCCGTGCACGTCGAACCAGGACGCTCCGTGCGCAAGGGGGATAGCCTGGTGCTCCTGGAGGCGATGAAGATGGAACATCCGGTGTGCGCGCCGCACGATGGGGTTGTGGCCGAAGTCCGGGTTGAGGTGGGACAGCAAGTAGAAGCGGGAGCTCTACTGATAGTCTTGGAAGAGCCCCCAGGCGCCTGAGTTTCCACCCACGACGAGCCGGAAGTAAAATGCAGAATGTTGGAAGGGGTAGCCAATGAGTGCAACGACGTATGAGGTCCGTGCTGGGGCGGCGTGGATTACTCTCAATCAGCCGGAGCGCCGCAACGCGTTGAGTGACGACCTGGTCTTGTCGCTGCTCGGTCATCTGCAAGAAGCTCTCGGTGACGCGCAGGTACGCAGCATCGTGATCACGGGCGCGGGCAAGGCGTTCTGTGCAGGGGCGGATCTCAAGAGCGGCGGAATTCGAGCCTCCGCGGAGGAGACTCCGTTCGTTACGCTGCTCAAGAGGATCTGGAACGCGCCGAAGCCGGTGCTTGCATGCATCAACGGGCCCGCATTCGGTGGTGGGGTTGGCTTGGCCGCAGCCTGCGATCTCGTGATTGCGTCGGATGCGGCCGTGTTCAGCTTCAGTGAAGTGCGCATCGGAGTAATCCCGGCCATGATCTCCGTGGTAGTGCTGCCCAAGTTGGGCATTCATAACGCCATGTGGCTGTTTCTCACTGGCGAACGCTTCGATGCCAAGCGTGCCGTCGAACTCGGCCTGGTGCACCGCGCCGTTGCCGCAGACGAGCTAGTTGCGAACGTAGAGCAGATCAACGAGATGATTCGTCTTGGAGGCCCGCAAGCCATTGCCGCAGCCAAAAAGTTGATTCGCGAGGTGCCCGGCATGTCGATGGATGCCGGCTTCGCGCATACGCAGTCGCTGATCGGCCAGCTCTTCTCCTCCGCTGAAGCGGCTGAAGGCATGCAGGCATTCGTGGAGAAACGCAAGCCGCGCTGGGCAAGCGAAGAGGGCGGGTCGTGAATCTAACCCGTGCCCTTGTGAGTCACTGAGAAACGAGTCCGTTAGGGAAGCTCTGCACAAGCTCTCAATCACTCCGGAACAGACGGTCGCAAAGCAACGCTCCGGCCGTTGACTGGAACCAAAATAAGAAATTGAACAGGAGGCCAGGGAGGGAACAGAGGAAGAATTGCAAGAAACTGAAAAGACTTTCTCTGTTTTCTCGGTTGCCTCCTGTTGATTCATCAGTTCTTCTTGCTCTCTTCCCTCGCTTGCGCCTCTTCGTTGGCTTCCTTGGCGGCGATCGCCTCCGGCGTCCAGCGGGCCGAGTTGTGGGTAAGGCTCAGGGCTTTCGCCGGGGTGACGTTCAAACGAAGACGTGGGCTCAGAAGTAGGTGCCGGGAACCGTGCAGACCTATGCAGAGGTTCCTTAGCGGGGGCCGCGCTCTTTGCCGGGAGCGTCGAGGTCGGGCACGGCCGGCGTGGGAAGCTCTAAGGGTGGCAAGAAGGCTCCGGCGCTAGTCACCAAATCGGATGCAGCGCGCCATTCGGTAGCCAAGGAGCGGCGGGCACTACGTGCCATGTTGGCGGTGTTGTCGTCGGCAAGGTGGAGAACCGCGAGCACGCAGGCCACGAGAAACAAGGCGCCGGCAACGCAATCCTTGACAGTCGGACGGTAAGACATCATTTCCCGCTCTAGCCTCGGAGTTCTTCTTCAGTAAAAGGCCCGTCAGAGAGTCGGCTCTCCAACGCTGGCTATTACAATCCCCTCGGGAAGCAACAAGCGCCGTGCCGACTCGCCATGGCCGATGCTGCCACGTCGCGAGTGTTCTGCCAATGGCGAAGTTGGCTGATTGCAGCAACAGTGGCTGATATCAACCGATGACCGTTGCCGAGGGTTGGGTGGAGTCCTCGGGCAAACGTTCCTGCTACCTTTATCGAGCTTCGATTCCAGTGGCGCGGTCCTGGGAATTGCTGCTTTGCCTGCTCACCGACCACGGGCTGGGTTACAACCCTGGCGTTGAAGTGGTCCAAATCAGCCCAATCTGGTTGCTCACCTCCGCCGCCATCTACCTGTCAGGCAGTCATCCTGTGCTCCTAGCTATGCTTCTGAGCCGCGCGCATGCTGGCACGGAGGTTGTAAGAGGGATGTTCTGTGAATGGCGCTGAGACACTTCAAGGAGAGCAATGAAGTCTCAAGCGGCCACGAGAAACCGCGATGCAAGGTGAGTGGAGAAAGATGAGTCAAAGAGGTGTCGAAGGCTTACTGGGGAGATTGGTCACCGATCGCCGCCTGCGCCGGCGGTTCTTCGAGGCGCCGGAGCATACTTGCTTGAGCGAGATGTACGAGGTCTCGGAACGTGAAATGGAGGCGCTGCTGGCACTCGGCGAGTTGGAACTCGAGTTCCTCGCGCAGCGGTTGGATGATCGCATCGTGCGTGCACCGGCCAACAGCCCGGCGGCACTGTGGGAAGACGATTGTGCCTTTTCGGTGTTGTCGGCGGCGCTTGCCCGTAACAATCGCGACAACTGAAGGAGGGAATCATGGAGGCAAGAATGGAAGAAAAAGCTGGTTTGAGCATCTTCGACACTGCCGTGATTGTGCTTCTCGTGGTGGTGCTTGGTTCGGGCGTCTGGCGCTTGATGCATGACGATACCGCGGGAATTGCACGCACCGCCATTGCTGCTCTGCGCGACGACTCGAAGGCAGCTACGTTCCGCAAGCTCGATGCGCCGGCCTTCGCGCGCGCCTGGCCCTGGGTCGACGCTGCCCACGCGGAAGAATGAGAATGATGGCATCTGCCTCGAAACCTGTTCCCCAATAGGTGTCGACGTGAAGCTTGTACGATCTACGTTGGGGCTTTCCTTCTCTGAGGTTCTGGCTGTACTTCTCGTCTGCGGTACATTGGTGGTTACCGTCGCTCGTCTGCGCCACGATGATACGCTGCAAATGGCCGATCGCGTTGTCGAGATGAGCCGCAGCGAGCCTACCACGCAACTGATCCGCTCCATACGGCTCCCGTAAGGGGCGGCGCGGACAGTTAGGGAACCTCTGCAAAAGTTTGTGCAAGTCACCTCACTGCGGAGTCGGGGTCGCTATCGGAATCGGTATCGATCTCATTTCACGCGGTATCTCCCCACCTTTGTCGCGGCCGATTCCGACCCCGATCTGATTACAGGGCTACTTGTGCAGAGGTTCCTTAGTTCGTCGCGGGGGTCGTCGATATTTTTGCTGCGGGGATACTACTCTTTGCAGGTTGGCGTTTGCGAATGGGAGTCGGACCTGGGTCGCAGGCGCCGACGCGCGACCTGCGAGTCTTGCGTTTTTGGTTGAATGATGGTGGCGGTGGTGAAGATACCGATGGCGAATCGGCGCGTGCGTGGTCGCTCGCTGCCGGCGGAAGGACCAACACAAAACCTAGGAGGCAAGCGTGTGCCGTGCGTCGAGCATACAAACGTCTCTTCATGACCGGCGACGCCGGGGTTTGGTCTGGCCCGCGCTTCGAAGCGGCCGCGGGGTTGAGCGAGGCTGCCTGCCTGAGCGCGCATTGCCAATGCTGTGCAGGGCCGCCACCACGTCGCTAGCGGGATGAACCTTCACCTTGAGCGTCGGGCCATAGTGCAAGGCAAACGCGTTCAACGCATCTACCGAGCCGGCCTCGACGATGACGACACCACGGAAAGGCGGATCGTGATCCTGCCAGACATACTCGCCGACGAAGCGGAAATCGTCAGGCTTCTCTCCGTCCCATTCCATTCGCTTGGCGATTACCGCTTCCAACATCTCCCAGGAAAACTCGTACTCAGCAACGAAGAGCATGCCACTTCCTTTTGATGGTCTCGCCAATCCATACCCACGCAGCCTATGCTGCCGGCTTTGCCTGGGCGCGTTTGGAATGAGAAAGGCACGGCGCCGCGCTTCGCCGCACCTTACCTGCATGTGGTCTTGCCAGCGAGCGCGGTTGCGAACGGAGCCCGAGCCATTCGGCGGTGGGCTCCCACACATGGCGTGGCGCCCCGCTTCCGGCAAACACCCCCATGTGCCCGCCGCCGACCAGGTGAAACTCCTTGTCCGTGCTCGCCACACGTTCGAGGAGCGCCTTGACCGCTGCCGGTGCGGCAATTTGATCGGAAGAGCCGGCAAACAAGAGTAACGCCGAGTGGATATTGCGCAGGTCGGCAAGCTTGTCGCCGAAGCGCATTTGGCCCTTCCACAACTTGTTCTGCACCATGAAGTCGCGGGTGAACTGCTCGAAGGCTTTTTGCGGGTAATCGATGAATTGGCTTACCCATTGGTTCATGGCGTCAAAGCCGTTCATGTACTCGCGGTCCCACAGGTTGAGGAACAAGTCGGAATAGCGGGTCAGGTTCTTGATCGGTGTCAGCATGCGGAACACCGTGCTCGACAGACCTCCGGGGACGTTGCCGAGTTGGTTGGTGATCAGCTCCACCTGGCTGCCACCCATCTTGGCGACCCATGCAAGCAGGCCCATCTTGGCCGTATCCACCGGTGCGGCGATGCTGACAATGTTGCGCACCGACTCGTCACGGTTGGCGGCAACGTGCGACAAGGCAAACAAACCGCCCATGCAGTATCCCAACAAGCTCAGCTCGGTACTGTGGGCGTCCTTCTTGACTGCGGCACAGGCAGCGGGAATCCAATCGAGGACGTAATCGTCGAGCGTGATGTACGCGTCGGCATCATCGGGCTCGCCAAAGTCGACGAGGTAGACCGCAAACCCCTTCATCAACAGAGTTGCTACGAGGCTGCGATCGGGGAAGAGGTCGAAGATGAACGGTTTGACCATGAGCGGTGGGATCAACAGCACCGGCACCCGGTAGCGCGAGCGCACGCTGCCGAGGTGGTAGCGACGCACCTCGAGCTTGTCGCGCCTGAGGATGACGTCGTAGGGAGTGCGACCGACAACAGTCCTGGGATTGCGGATCAACCAATCGAGCCCGTTGACGAAACGCAGCAGCGCCCGATTCGCCTCCACCCGTGCCATGCGTTCGCCACGCTGCAGCAAGCTCTCAAACATAGGGCGGCAACGTACGAGTGGCGTGACTCCATGTCAACGTGGGCGGTCCTCTGCAGATGAGGTGCGGTGCACGACATGATTGTCGGGAATTCGGGAAACCCAAGTTCTACACTGCCGTCTGATAGCTAACGGCGTTGGGAACAACCGTTGAGAATGTCCCGCTGAGACGCGGAGACGCAGAGATTCAGGCTATTGCCTCAGCGCCTCTGCGCCTCGGCGGGAGACTCCCCCCTGATGGCATTGGAAACAACCGTTGAAGAGATCTTCATGGTAGACCCTTAGATCCTGCAGGTGCACGGTGCGCCGGTTCTCCGGTGCGGGGTTCCGCATTCCGTAAATCAAGCGCGCCAGCCCGGGGTGACCGTGCGGATACCAGGAAATCCGTCCAGCAAAAGCAAGGTGGGCTTGAGCGCCGGATCTGGGATCTTTGCAGACCCGGCGTCAGCCCCGGAGGTTTGTGTGGTTGGTTCGCGCGGTTTCGGTTGGCGTTACGCAGCGAGCACGGCGCCCAGACGTGCCAGTTGCTGTGGGGCCGCTCCGAGCGTGAGTTCGATGTGCTTCGACCATAGGAAGTAGCGATGCAGTGGATAGTCGACATCGACGCCGATGCCGCCGTGCAGGTGTTGCGCTGCCACGACGACGTGTTGTCCGCCCTCGGCGGCCCAGAACTTGGCGATGGTGACCGACTCGCTTGCCGGAATGTCGTTGGCGAGGCGGTAAACAGCCTCGTAGGTAGCCAGGCGCATGACTTCGAGATCGATGTAGGCATCGGCAGCCCGCGTGTGTACGGCCTGGAAGCTAGCGATCGAGACACCAAACTGTTGCCGGCCAATGGTGTACTCGGCGGTCATGCGCAGGGCGCGGTCGCAGACACCGACCTGTACCGCACAATAGGCGGCAACGGCTCGTTCATACATCCAGCGTAGGATCTGTGCGCCGGACTTCTCGTCGCCCAGCATCTCAGAAGCCGCAACCACTGCACCGTCTAGAGTTAGGTAGCCGTGCGGCTCGCGGTTGGTGAGGATTTGTTTCTCTAGCTTCACTCCACTGGCGTGCGGGTCGAGAACAAAGATGCCAACCCCGTTGGCGGTGCGTGCCGGCACGAGGATGCGTTCGGCGACATCGGCGGCAGGCACGTTGATCTTGATCCCGGACAAGCGCCAGCTCGTACCTTCGCGCTTAGCTGTTGTCGTGGGGTGTAGCGGGTCGTCGCTGTCGGCATCGATCAGTGCCGCGGTCAAAATCTTTGTGCCCGACGCGATTCCGGGCAGCCAGGCCTTCTTCTGTGCATCGCTGCCAAACTGCGCCACGGGCAGCGCCGCAAGAGCCAGCGATGCCAGGGCTGGAACGGGAGCGACGCTACGGCCGACTTCTTCGAGGAGCAGTCCAAGTTCGACGAGCCCAAGCCCGCTACCGCCGTAGGCTTCCGGGATGGCAACCCCGAGCAGATTGGCTTTGGCAAGCTCGTCCCAAGCTTGCTTGTGGGTCCACTCGTTGATGGCCTCGAGGCTCTTCAGGCGCTCGTGGGTGACGTGATCGGTGAAGATCTGGCGAGCCAGGTCGCGCAACGCTTCTTGTTCTGCGGTGAAGGAAAAGTTCATGGTGTCCTCTCGTCGCTAGGGCTGGTTCTTACAAGGCGCCGCTGCGGGAGCGCGGCATGCCGAGACCTGCCATGGCAATGATGTCGCGCTGTACCTCGTTGGTGCCACCGCCGAAGGTGAGAATCGGTGCGTGCCCGCGATACAGCCGCTCGGCGCGCCCGCGCAGGAGAGCACCGGGGCTACCGTCGCGAATGCTGCCGGCGGCACCAAGTACTTCCAGCAACAGGCGGTAGGCTTCGACGTACAGCTCACTGCCGTAGACCTTCACCACCGAGGCATCGGCGTAGTTCAACGAGCCTTGCGTCAAGCACCAGGCCTGCTTCCAGTTCACCAGGCGCAAGACCTCGAGCTTGGCGCGCAGGCGGGCGAGGTTCGTTTGCACCCAGGGAATCTCCATGATTGGCCGCCCATCGCGTTGCGTTGCTTTGGCCCAGGCGATGGTTTCTTCGAGTAGCCGCATCACCATGCCCACGGTCATCAGCGAAACGCGCTCGTGGTTGAGCTGCGATACGATCAGCCACCAGCCGTTGTTCTCGCCGCCAATCAGGTGGTCGGCGGGAACGCGGATGTCTTCGTAGTAAGTGGCGTTGGTGCGAAAGCCGCCCATGGTGATGATAGGCAGAGCCTTGTAGCCGGGGGCGCTGGTGGGAACCATGAACACGGATAGCCCCTTGTGCTTGGAGCCGTCCGCTCCGGTGCGCGCCGCTAACCAAATGTAATCGGCATACTCCGCTTGGCTGGTGTAGAGCTTGGCCGCGTTGATCACCCACTCGTCACCATCGCGCACCGCGCGCGACTTGAGCGAGGCAAGATCCGTCCCTGCCGATTCTTCCGTGTAGCCAATGGCAAAGTGCATCTCGCCACGCAGAATCTTCGGCAGGATGTCCTGCTTCTGTGCGTCGCTGGCGTAGTTCATGATCGTCGGCGCGACGGCGTTGAGCGTCAGCGTCGGCAGCATGACACCGGCGTACATGGCCTCATCGAAGAACAAGAACTGTTCGATTTGCGAGCGTCCTTGCCCGCCGTACTCCTTCGGCCACCCAATGCCCAGCCAGCCGTCCTTGCCAAGTTGCTTGAGGACGCGGTGGTAATGCGGCCCGCCACCTTCACTCACGGCTAGCTCGGCCTGATAGTCCGGCGTAACCAGTCCCAGAAAATACTCTCGCAACTGCAGGCGCAGCTTTTCCTGCTCGGCGGTCAAAGCAATGTGCATGGATGCTCTCCTCGGGCGCTCCGGTTACCGAACAAACGTTCGTTAGGCAAGAGAGGGGCGAGCCCCAGATCTGACGCTGACGCCGGATCTGGCGGTGCACGGTACGCCGGTGCGGGGTGCATCGTTTTCGAAGTCAGAAGCGCCAGACCAGGGTAACATGCCGGTTTCGCGACCAGCCTTCCAGCGAAGGCAGAGTGGACGTTAGCCGGATCAAGGTGAGCACAGACTGGAGCTACCTCGTGTTCCGATGGGACGGTCCTTTGTCTGGCTCAGGGGCTCGTACCCCAGCGCCGGGCTTTGTGGCAGGAAGAATCGCGTTGCTGCGGAATGCGCTCGGGGACGATGGCGTTACGTGGTAGAGAAGGGCAGCCTTGAAGGGGGTGGAGCATGTTTGAGTGGATCGTGTTTGCAAGTTTGGTTCTCGCGATTGCCGCATACAGGCAGGCGAGGGATCTTGCGCGGCGGCTGGACGCTCTGCAGGAAGCAGTGGATCACCTGCGCAGGACTGCTCTCAGCGAGTCGCAACTTAGCCTCAGCAGTGCTGCTAGGCAGGCGCCGGAGGGGGCCGCTGTATCGCGAGATCCGCCGGACGCCGCAGTCGATCTTGGGGTAGGGACGGAGCCTCCGGCGCAGCCTGTTCCACCTGCGGCAGCGACGCCTCGAGCGCCGCAGATTCCACCTCCCCCTGTCGTCCCACCTCCGCCTCGGCCTGGGGATACGGACATCAAGTGGGACCGCTTTCCTCCGCCAGCGGCACCACCCCGGCCGCCGCGGATTCCACCTCCTCTGCCGATAGTTCCACCGCCGCCTCGTCCCGCGGCTCTGGAGATCGACTGGGAACGTTGGATTGGTGTTCGTGGCGCCGCCCTGTTTGGCGGCGTGGTCTTGGCCATGGCCGGTGTCTTCTTCTTTCGATACTCGATCGAGCATGGGCTCATCCCACCTTGGCTACGCGTGGCGCTAGGCTTTGCCGCCGGCAGTGCGTGTCTTGCCAGCTCGGAGTGGATCCTACGTAAGCGCTATCCAGTCACGGCTAATCCGATTGCGGGGGCGGGGACCGTAGTTTTCTATGCCACCGCCTGGGCGGCCCACGCCTTGTATGGCCTCGTTGGCTCCCAAGCGTCTTTCCTTCTCATGATGCTGGTCACCGCCACGTGCTGTGCCTTATCGTGGCGGTACGATACCATCGTCATTGCCATCATCGGCCTCGTGGGTGGTTTTCTCACTCCTTTGTTGCTGGCTAGCGGTAGCGATAACCCGCTCGGGTTGTTTGGCTATGTTCTCTTGCTGGACGGCGGACTGCTCTATCTCGCCCGTCAACGGCGCTGGCCATCGCTGGCGCTTCTTAGTTTGATCGGTACCGTTTTCTACGAAGCCACTTGGTTGCTGATTCATCTGGATGCAGAGCGCTTGTGGCTGGGTATTGTCATCGTTGGCGTCTTCGCCGCGCTGTTTGCGATGGTTGTGCCTGCTGCGGAGGATGGTGAGGCCGGTCAGGAATGGTGGATCACTCGCGCCGCCGGTGTGCTGCTGCCATTTGCCTTTGTCTTCTACTTTGCCACGCAGGCGCAGCTCAGCACGCATCTTTACCCGCTTGCGTCCCTGCTCGTCTTGTTGGTTGCCGCCGCTACGTGGATTGGCACACAGCAACGGCACGATTGGATGGGAACTGCAGCAGCATCGGGGCTGGTTGCTGTGATCGCCGTATGGCTCTCCGGACATTCGTTGACGACAGCGTTGGCCTGGGAGCTGATGCTAGTCACCCTCTTTAGTGCAGGCGTAGCTCATGCGTTCATAGAGTGGCCGGGCAACGACATTCGCCTGGTTACCAAACAAGCGCTGATAGTCTTACTCGGCCTGTTTGCGCTTACCGTCTTTGCGGCAACGAGTGCGGAGGATGTTTCTGCGTGGCCCTGGGTTGTGGGCTGGACAGTGCTGGCGGCACTATTGACGCGCCACGCCGAGCGAGCTGGACCTCCGGAACTGTACCTAGTTGCCAGCGTCGTTCTCGGGATAGCGCTGGCGTTGCTTGAGATGGCGCAACTCGGCAACCCGACGTTTCCCGACAAGCCTGTGTACCTAGCGATCTTGATCGGCGTGGCGAGCCTCGCTCAGCTCCGCGCCCTCCGTCTGAGCGGTAAAGAATCCGCAACCGGCAATGCTGCTGCGGCAGCTCTGCCGACGATTCTCTTGCTCTGCTTCCCCGTACCGCTCTTTGTCTCCCAGTTCGTCCCCCAGCCGCTTGTCCTGTTGGGCGGCACCATCCTGCTGGCCGCACTCGCTGCTTTGGCTGCGGCACGTGTGCCCTCCGGCAGGTGGCTGCTTGCGATTGTCGTGGCCACGTGTTGGGCGCAGAGCGGTTGGACACTTTGGGCAGTAGCGACAGAGGTGCCAGGGGTAACCGGGGCTCTTGGGGTACAACTGGCGACGGTTGTTGCGCTCACGGTCTTCCCTTTCTGTCTTAGGCCCGTCTTTCTCCGCGAGCCCTGGGCGTGGAACGCAGCGGCCTTGGCTGCGCCGCTGTGGTTCCTTTCTCTACGCGAATTGTTTGTAGCTTCGTGGGGTGACGCCCTTATCGGCGTACTTCCGGTCGGCCTAGCAGGACTTGCGCTGGTAGCGGCTCAGCAAGCCCGCCGCGTGTGGCCGGAGGATGCGGCGCAGCGGCAGGGCAGGGTGGTGTGGTTCCTAGCGATGGCACTCAGCTTTATGGCGCTGGCCATCCCTCTGCAGTTGGAGAAGGAGTGGATCACGCTTGGTTGGGCTCTCGAGGGTCTAGCCATCCTCCTGCTGTGGCAACGCATGGATCATCCCGGGCTGAAGTACTTTGCCTTGCTGCTGCTAGGCGCAGCGACGGCGCGACTGTTCGTGCACAGTTCCGTACTTGCCTACCACCCCCGCTCGCAGTGGCGCATTTTCAACTGGTTGCTCTACACCTACCTGGTGCCCGCTGCGGCGCTGATGTGGTCGGCAAAGATTCTCGCGCAGGCCGAGTTGTCGCGCTTGCAAAGGTGGGAGCAGCGGTTCTATGGCGCGGGGTATCCTATCGGTGCGATGGCCAGCGGACTTGCCGGAGTCGCCGTGGGCTTCTTGTGGATCAACCTGGCCATTGCTGATTGGTTCTCGGTCGGCACGATCATCCAATTGAACTTTTCGCGCCTGCCCGCACGTGACCTGGCCACATCGATCGCATGGATCGCCTACGCGTTGCTCCTCCTAGCTGTGGGGGTGAGGTTGGTCCAACGCGAGCTACGCTGGTTGAGCCTGGGGTTGTTGATGGTCACGATCGTCAAGGTCTTTCTCTACGACCTTGGAGAACTTCGAGACTTGTACCGCGTCGCATCGCTGCTGGGTTTGGCTCTTTCTCTGCTCGTCGTGTCGCTAGCGTACCAAAGATTTGTCGCCAAACCGCCCAAGGCGGAGGAACCATGAGGCCCTTTGTTCTTACTCTTCTGTTTCTGACCCTCGCAGCGGCTGCCCCTTGCAAGACCAACGGAGCAGGTAGCTTGTCGGCGTTGTTTCCCAACGAGGCTGACATCTATGTGTCGAGCACAGGCGTGTCGCGACTCGAAATACCGGAGCAGGTGCTGGCTGCGTGTAAGCCCGATTTGTCCGATCTGCGTGTGTTCGATCGTAATGGGGATGAAGTTCCCTTTGTCGTTCATGCCGGGGCGCCGGTGGG
>CAZGSN010000348.1:0-8997 GCA_964528465.1 uncultured Binatia bacterium (SeqCode) | reverse complement strand
ACTAGCCTGGGGCTGCCGAGGTGGTCGGTGAGGATGCGGTAGGTGACTCCGGCTCGGATCATGTACTCGGGGACGTTGACCTTTTCGCCGTAGACGAATCTGCTCCGCACGTTACTTGATCCATCCAACTCGGCGACGATGCGGAGTTGGCCTTCGTAGAGGAAGCCTTGGGTCAGGGTTCCGTTGAGCTTCTTGCCGATGCGGCGGTTGTGGCCGTCGATGAGGTAGTCGATTTGGTCGCCGTTGGGCATGCCGACGTGGCGGAGGTTACCCAAAGCATCGTAGGTGTAGGTTGTCGTCCCGGCGTTGTCGGTCTTGGTGAGCAGCTCTCCGTTGGGGGTGTAGGTGTAGGTTGTGCCGTTGTAGTCGAGGAGGCGGTCTTGGTTGTCGTAGTGGGTGGAGAGCAGGGTGCCGTGGGTGGCGGTGAACGTGCAAGCGGCTTGGTTCGGCGCGGGCTCGCAGGCAATGCGGTTGCCGTTGGAGTCGTAGTGGTATTCGGAGCGGATCGTCGTGCACGCATGGTCGGCGCAGACTCGATACAGATGTCCCGCCGAGTCGTACTTGTAATGCGTGTCGGTGGTGTTGCCTTGGATGCTTTCCGTCTTGCGCGCGATGCGGCCTAGCTCGTCGCGCTCGTAGTCGATGTCGAGCAGGGTCGTGCTGCCGGTGGTGGCGGTGTAGTGCTCGGTCGCGGCGAAGGGGCTGAGGGTGATGGTGTCGGCCACGCTGCCGAGAGCTGTGCCGCTGATGAGTCCGTGCTGTGGGTGGCGCGTGATGGTCATGGCCCCGGCGGAGGTCATGAGTCCGTCTTCGTCGTATCCGAACACGACCGGGTTGGCCTGGTTGACGGTCTCGGCACCAAGCAAGAACACATTGTTGTACTGGCGTTCGACACTGCCGCTGAACAGTGCCTCCTCCCACGATTCTTGCTGCAACAGGCTTCCCTTGTAGGCAAAGCTGACGATGCCGCCGCTTGGTGCTGTGATGCTCTGCACCATGCCGGCTCCCGAGGCCGCGGTGGCTGGGTGGTAGGTGTAGCTCAGTTGCCCTTGCCCGGTCGGTAGCGTCTTGGTGACGAGTTGACCGGTGACACCGTCGTAGGTGTTGACGATCGTGCCGCCGTCCGGGCGCATGGTGTGGGTGAGCTGGTTGTCGTCGTTGTAGGTGTAATGGGTTGCGGTGCTCGTAAGAGGCGGCGCGGCTTGCGGCGGCGTGTACAGCTCCTCTTCGTCGAGTGGTGTGTACTCGAACTCGTGCGCCGGTCTGCCGGGTGGGGTGATGGAGGTGACGTTGCCGTTGTCGTCGTATCCGAAGCCGATGACGCGTCCATCGGGCAGCGTGCCTTGGGTGATGCGTCCGGCCGCGTCGTAGACGAACAACACGCTGCGTCCGCTTGCGTCGGTGACCGAATCGAGCAAGCCGTTCTGTGCGTCGCTGGTCGACTTGTAGCTGAGCGTGGTGACCCGCGTCTCCACCGTATCCGGATTCTTCGGCCCGTGCTTGATGTAGCGCAGCCGCCCGTCGGACAGGTACTCGCGCCGCACCGGATGCAGGCCTTGGAAAGTCAGCTCCGTCTGCCGTCCCTGTGGATCAAGCGTCTCCGTCTTCTGCCGCCCTTCGCGGCTGGTGGTGACGATGCGCTTGCCAGTGCCGGTGATGTACTGCTGCACGTAGTTGTGCGGATGAATCGGGTCGATCCACACGTCGGTCTGCTGCGAGAGGCTCAATGGATTGCCAGGATCTCCCAACACCGCGGTGCGCTGCAGCGATGCCGTGCGGCTGAGAGTGCCGGGCTGGAGGCTTGTTGCTGGTAACGTCACCGTCCCTGTTCGCAGTGTCGGCGCCTGCATCCCGAAGCGGGGATCGGGGTTGGACTGGCTGTCGATGGTGGTGCCGCGGGTGATCTCGACGTGGCAGCTCAGATCGCTACCCGTCGTGACCATCGTTTGCGTTGCGTCGGGGTAGGTTGTCGTGTCTTGCTGGACACCGTCGGGTTGGCTGCTGCTGGCGTGCTCGGTCTCCCGGCTCAGGGCCGTCTCCTTGGCCACCGTGAAGGTGTCGATGTTGGCTTCGCTGCGCATCAGGTCCTTCAATCCGCCTGCTGGATCTGTCTCAAACTCTAGCCTTCCAAGCAAGTCGTAATCGTGGGTGAAGCTCTGCGCGGAGTTTTGGCTGTTGGGGTCCTGCATGGTGCGCAGCAGGCCGTCGGCGTCGTAAACGAAGCTGTAGCTCTCGCTTGCCGGATTGGTGATCTTCTTCAGGTAGCCGTTGGGGTCGAGTTCCAAGGTCGTCGTCTGGCCGTAGGGTCCGATGATCGCCTCGGGCTCCTTGGTGGTTGAGTTGCGTACCACCGCGGTCTCGTTGCCGTCACCGTCGGTCACCTTGGTGATTAGCCCGTCGCTGTAGGTGAAGCTGAGGCGCGTGCCGCCGGTGAGCGCGTCGACTGTGCGCAGGTGGCGGCCGTCGTGACTGAACTCGTCGACCGTGCTGCCGTCCTCCGACGCCTGATAGTAATTGCCGCGGTAGAAGAGCCCGCTTCCGGGGTAGACGACACGGATGCGGTCGGCGTCGACATCCGACACGTACAGCTCGCCGTTGGGGATCATGGCTACCGAATAGGGTGTCTCCATCTCCGCGAGCAGCGCCGGCCCGCCGTCGCCGCTGGTCGCGTCGGTGCCCTTGGCGGCGTAGGTGGTGATGATGCCGTCGCTGGTGACCCGCCGGACACGGTGGTTCTGCGAGTCGGCGATGTAGAGGGTTCCATCTCTACCCATGACCACCCCCGTCGGCGCCTTGAGCCTGGCTGCGGTAGCCGGACCGCCATCGCCGGCGAAGCCCCCGGCGTTTATCCCGGCCACGGTGGTGATGATGCCATCGGGCGAAACGCGGCGCACGCGGTTACGCTGCGTGTCTCCAAAGTAGAGGCTGCCGTCGAGGCCGAGGCTCACGTCCTGCGGTAGCGCCAAGCTCGTGTCGGTTGCCTTGATGTTATCGGTACCCACCGGATCTTGCGCCGGCGTCTTGCCGCCGACCACCGTGTCGATGGTACCGCACGGGCTGATGCGGCGGATGCGCCCTTGAATCGTCGGACCGGCTTGGCCGTTCTCTACGACATAGACGCTACCGTCGGGGCTGGCCTCGATGCCGCGGGGGAAATTGATGGCCGCATGGACGGCTAGTCCACCGTCTCCGGTCGAGGCGCGTGTGCCGGTGCCGGCAATGGTCACAATCACACCGTCGGGACGCACCTGACGGATGCGATCGTTCTCGGAATCGGAGACGTACACGCTGCCGTCGATACCTACCGCTACGTCGCGCGGCGCCTTGAGCTGAGCGTTGGTAGCCAGACCGCCGTCGCCGCTGAACCCAGGACTGCCGGTGCCGGCCACCAGCGTCGTGATGCCCAAGCGGCTGATGCGCACGACACGGTGGCTGTCGACATCGGCAACGTAAATCGACCCGTCCGCGTCACTGGCAATGCCGCGCGTGGTGCGGATTACCTTGGTATCGATGGTCGCCGGTAAGGTCTCCATCGGGTGATGGTGCACGTCGAAGTCCCAGCCTCCCAAGCCCTCGGCATGCTGATCGCGGAATTCAAAGGTATGGGTTAGCTCTTGCCACAGAGTTACATCCGAGCGTGTTCCGAAGGTGCCGATGGCGTTGGTTCCGCCCAGGGCACCAAACTCTTGCACCTGCTGGTAGCTTGCGTCGACGCCGGCGTAGACGTTGCCAAGGCGCACGCGCACCTTCTGCGGACCACGCAGCAGCCTGCCCATGCCGTCGCGTCCATCCCACGTGAAAGCATCGTAGATCGTCGGGAACGGCGGCAGCAGTTGATCACGGATACGTTGCCCGGCCACCTGGATCTCCACGTCCATACGCTGGGGCACGGTTATCGGTAGCGCCCCGAGATCGATCTGCAGGTGCCGTTCGGCGCGGCGGCCGAGCACCATGCCACTGTCGTAGGCAAGCCGATACGGGGTGCCGACGATAGGCACACTCTCCTTATGAACTTGCCGCCGCTCGTCGGTCTCCGGAGTCTCCCCGGTGCAATGCGTCGAACGCTTATCACGGCGCACCTTGGCTCGCGGCGCGGCGGCACCGGCCGGAGGGACCTGGCTCATATTGAAATCCCACGGCGTGAAGTGCTCCAGCGGCACCCGCCACAGGGTTTGCCCGGGGTTCTGATCCGGGTCGTAGGTCGAGGCGAGCACGGCGCGCTCCTCCGCATCCAGATTGTTGTCGGCAAGGCCGTCGCCGTCGGTATCCACTTCCGCCAAGCCACCACTGGCACCGAGAAGCTCGATCACCGTGCCGCTGCCCGACTCGGAGCACACCCAAACACCGCGCTCGTAGTCGAGGTATCCGGAGGGCACACTGCCGCCGGTGGGAAAACCGAGGAAGTTATGCACGTACACGACTACCGCATTGCTGAAGCTCACCTGGCTTGGCTGTGCGAGCCCCGCGTCGCAGGCGCTCAGGTCGACGGCGTAGGTGTACGCACTGGTAGCGGGCAATTCGGCAGGCATGGCGTCGACGCCAGTGGAGCCGACCGTAAACTCGCTTGCGCACAGGTTCAGCGTGGATGGCGCTGAGGCTGTGCCGTTCGCGTCGACCACCGTGGCCGTGGTGCCGGCCGGGATGAACACTGTCGGCTGGCGTGTCCCGTGGCTGTCGCTTATGGCATTACCCTGCACGACCTGCGCCGCTTGAGTTTTAGCACTTACGTCGACGGCCATGGCTGGGGTGTCGTAAGGAATCATGACCACGTCTGGCGCCCACACATAGTCGCGCCACGGCGTTAGCACCTGGCGCTGAGCGGGGATGTATCCAGCCTTGCTGTAGGAGAGCGACAGCACACCGCCGCCGCTCACCACGAAGCTAAACAGTCCGTCTGCATCGCTCGTGGTCTCCCCATACTCGGGGTGGCCGAGAATGCGGATGGTCACGCCCGGCAGCGGGGTTACCGGAGGAGTCGTGTAGCGTGCACCGACAAAGCCGCGGATCACGGCGACGCGTTCGGCGTCGATGGCCGACGGGGTCACGCCACCTTGCGGTGGGTTGCCGCCGGTCCAGAGAAGTTCCGATTGGCGGTGCATGGGTGGGTCAACCGAGCGATCCAGTGAAGAGGACACATTCGCTGTCCAGGTCGGGGTCTGGCTAGGCGTAGGGGTCTCAGTGGAAGTCGCCGTGCGTGTCGGCGTTCGGCTTGGCGTCGAAGTTCGCGTTGGGGTCTGGGTGGGCGTGCTGGTGATGGTGCGGGTGTCGGTGCGTGTTGGCGTCGCGGTGCGTGTCGGTGTGTGAGTGGCGGTGCTGGTTGGCGTACGCGTTGGGGTCATGGTCGCCGTATCAATGGCGGTCTTGGTTGCAGTGTGTGTTGGGGTGTTGTTGGCAGTCTCTGTGGGTGTCGCCGTTGCGGTGGCCGTCGGAGTCTCGCTTGGGATGGTGGTCGGGGTTTCCGTAGGTGCGTCAGTTGGGGTCTGCGTCGGCGTTTCCGTGGCGGTATTGGACCGTGTGCTGGTCGGGGTGTGTGTCGGCGTTGCCGTTGCGCTTGGTGTTTCGGTGGGACTGTTGGTGTGTGTTGGGGTTCTGGTGGTGGTGACGCTGGGGGGCACGGTAGCGGTATGGGTTGCGGTGATGGGCGCGGTTTGCCGGCGGGTGTGGATCGGGCTTGCCGTTTGCGTCGGGGCGTGCGTTGGCGAGAAGGTGGGTGTGGGGGTTGGGTCGGTGTGGGTCACGAATCTATGGAACCACAGCGTCGAGGCGCGCATGTAGCCGCTGCCGGCTACGCCGCGCTCGATACCAGCCCAGGTTTCGTTTACCAACTCGGGACTCCATGGCGTGCTGCAGTCGTCTCCCGGAGCGCGGCTACTGACAAACGTGCGCACGCCGAACGCGGTATCGCCCACCTGGAAACTGGCGCCGCGGCAAAACACATTGCCGTTGTCCGACCGCCGCAGGAGCAGCGCCGCCTCCAAAGGCAGGTAGCCCGATTGCTTGGATACACACGCACTCACCCCCGCCGCAAAGATGCTTTCGTCCCCCGCCAGTGGCCGGAAACCGTAGTCGCGGCGGTGCACCGCCGCCCAGTCCCCCGCATCCTGCGCTCGGATTGCCGTTGCGGCGCCGTCGCTGAATGGACGTTCGTTAGTGCAATTGGCGTAACTGCTGCACTGTGGGGTGAAGGTGGTGAAGCTGTAGCCAAGTCCCTCCGTCTGCGGGTCTGCAAGCTCGATGCGCCAATCCCGCAGGCGCGGCAGTGTGCCGCTGGAGCCGGGGCCGAGTAGGTGCGCGAATACGACATCGTCCAGGTACAACGACCGATTCCCCACCCCTGGTGCGCCGAGCATCCCGTAGTGCAATTCAAACATCGCCGCCGTCGTGCCGGCGACGTTGTCCGACGCCCCGCAGCTCATGCGGTCGACCCACAACTCCAGATGTGCGTCACTGGCCCCGGGACTGGTAGCCGGCCGCATGCCGAGCACACCGCAGTGCCAAACATCGGTGCTGAGTGCCTGGCTTTGCAGATCTACGGCACCGGGGCCGCTACCCCACTTGCCGTGCAAGCGGTACGTCGTAACCCCTGCTACCGCCTGCACGTCGTCAATTACGAGCTGGGCCTGGTTCGTGTCTACGCGTACGATCGGAACCCCGCCGCTTACTGCTGGGAAGTTTGCGGGTACATACACGCAGCCCTGCAGCCAGCGCATCTCCCGGCTCGACTCGACTACGGATGCCTTCACATGCGGAGTCTGGGTGCCGGTGCTGCCACCATCGAAGCGCAGGGCGAGCTTGCCCGAGCGCTTCTGTGCGTTGCTCCAGAAGCACTGGGTTCCAGCGCCACAGTTGGTGGCCAGGTAGCCTAGGCAGGCGCGGCTTGCCGCATCCACGCCGAGACCATTGGCGCCGATCTCAGCTCCATCGAAGTAGTCTATGCGTGAGCCCACGTAGACCACCTCCAGCAGTGGAGGCTTGTGGGGGTCGGTGACCAGGTATGACTGATTGACCGGCGGCAGCGCCGACGCATCGCGGTTGGAGATCAAGCAGTAACGGGTTCGCCCCCGCCCGCCCTTCTTCACCCACGCCGGAGCTAACGGAGCTGATCTGATGTAGGTGGACAGTGGTGGTGACTTTGCGGTGTCGACCCACAGCGCTCCTGCCGGTGCGGCCAGGCAATCATCGTAGTCGACGTCATCGCTTGCGTTGTCGACCAGCGGTCCACTCCACTCCAGCTCCCGCACCTGCACCTGAAAGGCGGGCTCATTGTAAAAGGATCCGATGCTTGCCTTGAGGGTCACCGACTGTACGATTGCATCGGCAGGGATACTGCTGGTGTCGAACTCCAGAAAACCACGGTAGACGCGGTAGCCGGCGGCGGCACGTTGTCCGACCTGCACCGTGTTATCCATGGTGGTGCGATACGCCGTGGTACGTGCCGTGGAGTAATCCCCCGCCATGCCCCACATGTACCCAGCGTCGAGGGTCGTGGCTTGTGTCGTCGGATCCAAGCGATACGGATACGCGGCGGCCGGCAGAGCCGAATCATCGAAGGCAAAGAGCAAGACCCCCGACTCGGGCATTTCCCAGGCCCCCGCCGGATAGATCACGCCGTCGGCACCAATCGCAAACGCACGCGGCACGACCGCCACTGCGGCGAACACCGCATTACCCTCGCCATCGATCTCCGGCTCGGGAGCACCACCGATTGTGTAGTACAGAAAGCGGTACACCTGAGCCCCGCGCGGACTCGATACCAGTGCTTCCGCCTTCAGTTCCGTCGCCGTGAGCCTGTAGGTCCAGCGCACGCCATCAATGTCGACCGACGCTGAATCACCACTCACCTGTGGTCGCGTCGGGGTCAGCCACAAGATCCCCCGGCCCCACCAATCGGAGACTGTCAGCCCCCAAGCATCCGAGCGCACGACGAAGGCATTGCGGTCGGCTAGGTCGGAGCCCTGGGAATCCCGATGAAAGGCCATATCGCCACGCCGCCAACTCCCATCGGTGTCGTGATAATGCAGCGGCCCCGCGCTGAACACGGCTGCACGCGCACCGGAAGGAAGGAGGAAGTGCTTCGAGTCATGCTTACGCTCGGCAAGGATTTCCACTGCATCAGAAAGGGGCGTAGCCCGTGCCGGCCGCCACGTTGGGAAGGCAACGATCAGGGCAACGAAGCACAGGAGGGAAGGACGTGGCTTGGACATGGCGGCTCTGAACTGGTGTTCGGAACTGATCGCAATGATGGTGCCAGATCCTCGACGCCAAAGCCGCCGTTGCGGGTACCGACGAATAGGCGTCGCGTGACATGTTCCGAGTCGGTCGGTGGTGTGCTCACCCCGAGTACAAGAACCAGCCGCCTCCAACCGGGCGTACCCAAACACTTCACCGTCTAGACTTGCTGCCGGCCAAGCCAACGCGGGCCGTGGCGTTGAGACCGTCTCCTTGCGAGCCTCCTAGACCTACTTTTTCGCCACCGAAAACGAGGCGCTAAGCCAATTTGAGCGCGACATTCGAGTCGATTCCTTCGGTACCTCGGCTACTTCCCGTGGTGAAACCACTTCCGGCGCGCCACTTCCGGCGCGTACCAAGTGATCGGCTGGTCTACGCCGCGACCGCTGCGGTTGAGCACCTGCGTGCAGGATCAGCGTCGTCTTCACGTCTCGGGGGGACTACCAAGACGCCCACTGGAAAGCTGCAAGGAAGATTCGGAGTTCTTTACCACGAAGAGCACGAAGACCACGAAGAGTGACAAACCGACAAACGAGGGGGGAATGTCCCTCGTAACTCATCGACATCTTCACGCGTAGGGCAAACATGAAAAGGAACTCTCGCGAAGACGCAAAGCCGCAAAGGCAAGAGATTGCATCCCTCCTCCAGATTTCCTTCGGACAGCACCTTGGCGTCTTGGCGCCTTGGCGCGAGAATTCCGCGGGCCTCGCTTGACTCCCAAATGCCCGCACTGTGGCGGCAGGCTCCTTCCATTGACCATGCGTCGAT
>CAZGSN010000347.1:0-1937 GCA_964528465.1 uncultured Binatia bacterium (SeqCode) | reverse complement strand
TTGGAGACGGGCCGCCCTCGGCCCGCATCGGATGGAGCCCATTTTTAAGGCCCTGTCAGCGACTTTGCTGTGGCCCTGCCTTTCGATCCTGGTGTTCTTGGTAGTGGCGGCGCCATGTCCTACCTTGGCCAACTCCGGAGGAATTCCTGGGTTCTCTGGTAAGGCCACAGCCTTTTGCAGCCAGTGCCATTCCGGCGGCTTGGTGCCAACGGTTACCTTGCAGGGGCCGACTAACTTGGATCTGGGTATGACCGGGAGATTCACGCTTACGGTACACTCGAATCGGCGCAATCAGCAAACAGCAGCAGGAGCTGGTATCGCTGCCAGCGCCGGCACACTGGCGGCGGTGACGGGCCTCAAGGTTTCGAATGGCGAACTCGTGCACTCTGGCCCACGCAGCAATGATGGCAGCGACAATGTTGTCTTCGAGTTCGATTGGACGGCGCCGCTGGTGGCTGGCACGCACACTCTCTTTGCTGCCGGCAATTCCGTTAATCAGAATTTCCTCAGCTCGGGCGATGCGGCTGCCAAGACCCAATTGCAGGTGCTGGTCGGCATGGTGCCATCCCCGACGCCAACACTTACCCCAACACCGAGAGTGCCGACGCCAACGCCGACGGCAAGCGTCACGGCTACCGTGACCCCGTCGCTGACGGCTACGTCGGCTCCATCCGTGACGCCTACGGCAATCGTCCCAACTGCTACGGCAACGCCTACGCCGACACCATCCGCATCCGCCACGCCCACGCGAGCCGTCACCCCTGGAGACTCCAACTGCAACAACCGCATCACGGCGGCGGACCTGATTCCTATCGTCGAGCTTGCAATCGCTTGTCAGGTCCAGTGCCAGGCAGATCCCAGCTTGTGCGGTGTCGACGTCAACCGCGACCAAGCAATCGACCCCCGGGATATTCAAGCGCTCATCGAGAAGCTCTTCTCTTGAGCGGCCACCGCTAGTAGGACCGACCCCATCAACCTTGCGTGATGGGAATGTGCTTGGGTTGAGCGCGTACACGTTCGAACCAAGCGTCGAGACACGGGTAGCCGGACAGGTCG
Organism: uncultured Binatia bacterium (SeqCode); assembly: GCA_964528465.1. GTDB lineage: Bacteria > Desulfobacterota > Binatia > HRBIN30 > HRBIN30 > CAZGSN01. The sequence continues at coordinate 881 of CAZGSN010000347.1, read as the reverse complement.
AAGCCTCCCTCGTCGGCCACGTGCGTGTAAGCGTAGAGCGCAATATCCGCGATCGAGTAGCGGTCGCCGACGAAGAAGACGTTGCGGGACAAGTGCTCTTCCATCACATCCAAAGCCGCGTACCCAAGCTGGCGCTTGCTAGGAACCATGGCCCGTCGCTCGTCCGTCATCTCGCTATGCATCCAGAAGCGCACGGTGGCGATATTGGGCTCGTGGCTGTACTGCTCGAAGAACATCCACTGCAGCACCTGCGCCCGTTGTAGTCGCGAGGTTGGCAAGAAGGCAGTCCCTTCGCTCAGGTAGAAGAGAATGGCATCCGACTCAGCCAAAAAGGTACCGTCGTCGAGTTCGAGGACGGGGATACGCCCGTTAGGGTTCTTGCGCAGAAACTCCGGCGTGCGCGTGGCTCCCCGGGTGATATCCATCTCTACACGTTGAAACGGGATGCCCAATTGCGTCAGCAGCAGCCGTGCCTTGTACCCATTCCCGGATGGCAGGTAGTCGTATAGTCGCAACCTAGAGTCTCCTTTCGCAGCGATACTGCCCCACGTGCTGTAAATCCCGCAAGTGGGGAGAATGTCCCCAGATCCGACGCTCGTGCCGAACCTGGAGGTACCCAGTGCGCCAGTATGCCAGTGCGTTCTTGTGACCTTCCTCTTCTGCGGCGTTCGCTAGCCCCCCTGCGATGCACGTTCGCAGGGGGAATCCCCTGGCGCAGAGCCACGGCAAAGTCGCTCACGGGGGCATTCCATCTGACGCGCCGCGAGGGCGCGCCTGTCCCGAGCTTGTCGAGGGGGCGTCTCCAGCGATTGTGTTTCAGTGCTCTTGGAGACGGGCCGCCCCCGGCCCGCGTCGGATGGATGCCATTGCAGAACTCCGTC